>CAYTLQ010000324.1:0-54993 GCA_964438715.1 uncultured Ignavibacteriaceae bacterium | reverse complement strand
TTACTTTCAGTCTTACCAGTAAGCGGTTTTTCTTACCTCGTATTTCATAAAAACACAATAATATGTTGAATATTTTCAACATATTTATTGCCATAGCTAAAATATTCAATTCTACCGTCGCCCCGTCTATTCCTTTTCGGTGGAATTTTCTAAATCCCAAATTCCACTTCATCTGTCCAAAAACTCGTTCTACTGATTTTCGCTCTTTCATCTTTTCTTTGTTCGATCTTACACGCTCGCTCATAGCCTCACGCATTATAGTATAACTTGTCTTTGTTATCCGTCTTTTTTCCTTAGTCCTACAGCATAAATTTTTTACTTCGCAGCCATCGCACTGTTCGCATTCATATACCAGCGTCTCTGTCTCCCGTAATCTTTTCCGGTTCGGACAAATGTATTCGTTCTTTTCTTTATCAAATACAAAATCATAAATCGTTAATCTTTTCCCCCGTGCTTTCAACTCCTCGATACCGGGTTGCTTTTCTTTCTCTTTTGAATCATTGATGTATGCATCGATATTATTCTCTTTCACATATCCCAGGGTCTCTTCGCTATTATAACCGGAATCTCCTAAATATGTCCGGTTTCTATCTTCTCCTAATATCTCTTCGGTCTTCTTATGTTGCGGCTTAAATTCATTATTATCTGAACGGGCAATCGTTACTGACTGTGCGGCTATTATTCCCGTTGCTGTATCTGTCGAGAGCTGAATATTATATCCATTTGTGGCTATTATAGGCATCATCCGCGCTTCCGGCTCTTCTATGTTTATCTGGTGGCTCTCCCGAAGTTCTTTCTGTTGTATCTCATTTTGTCTTCTTGCCAGTTCTTCCTGTGCTTGCTTTGTTTTCTCCAATCGTTTCTGTAACCATTTCTCTTCTTTTTCCAACTTCTGTATTTCTTTGGCTTCTTGTTTATCGGTCACTTCTACTTTTTTTAATACTTTTGCGATCTGTTTTTCCAGATATCTCCTGTGCGCCTCTAATCCACCCGATCTTTTGCTGTGCCGCTTACTGGATAATGAAGCTATTTTGCTTCCATCTATGCTTATGGTTGCAAAACTTGCTATCTTTTTTTCCCGAGCCAATTGTACTATCTGTACTCCAAGTTTTGATATACTTTCTTTATGCTTCTGGATAAATCGCGCTATCGTCGAATGATCCGGTTTCCTCTGTTCCGTTATAAATAAATAGTACAGATCCCTTTTGCATCGCTCCTCTATCTTTCGTGTGCTAAATATCCCCTCACTAAATGCCAACATCAGGATTGACATCATATCTTCGGGCGGATAATTCGGCGCACCCGTAGCAGATAGATTCTCATAAAAATCCTTGAAATTCAATTGGTTTATAAGTTTGTGAAGCTTCATTGGCAACGAATTTTCATCGATCAATTGATTCAAATCCGGTTTCTCAAATGGAAGTGGTATCTTTGCTTTTCTCCGGGCGAGTACAGGCATGGTTTGTCTTTATCTTTGTAATGTGTATGCAAAATATACTGCTTTTAATTCGCTTATCCGCCTGTATTTATTAGGGTGCTATCACTTTTTCTCTTCTTTTTTTATTATACTTATGCGACAGCCACCATCGGGATTGGTATTTGATGCTTGGCATACGCCAGTTATATAATTTGTCTTATCTCAGGATTGATTTTTTTAGAACGAACAAATGTTTCTGTGTCATTAAACCCGAAAGGTTGAAATTATTATAGAATATTCGTTAAATACCCAAATAGAACCCTGAAAGGGTGATATAATAGTGGCATTGTCCGTTAGCTAACGGATTAGCCAACGGATCCCCTGACTAAAATGATAATTCCACCCTGTCGGTGTTTATTTGTTTGTGTAGTAAAAATATTATCCAGAGGATCTTCGATCCAGAGGGTTTTCAATTTGCTATTAGATAAGTTAATTTTCGACCATTTTGTCGTACACCCATCTGTTTTGAGGAGATAAAAAAAAATTTAACTTAAAGAATAATTTTGCCACAATAGAAGTATTATGGAAAAACGGATTGCCCTACTCCTTCAAAGAACGGGTGTTAAAAGAAAAGCTCTTCGTATTACCCGCCGAAAATTAAAAACCGATCCCTTAGAAGAGGAACGAATAAACGGCTTGTATTTTGGTAGTGTTTGGGGAATTGCAGATAAATCAGTGCCATTTGACAGCAAGAGAAAAAGTTCTCACATAAAGTCTTCTTTACGACCATGTGTAGTTTTAGAAACTCCGCGTACCTTTAAACCTTATGATCTTGTACATGTTGCACCGGGAACAACGACACCGCATCCTATTGGAGGAAATTATCCGCCTTGTCTTAAGACGGCGCCGCCTCAGGAAAAGGTAAAAGTACCAACCTACTTTCTTATTTACTACAGGTGGTTTTCTGTCCAGAAAAATCTTAACCAACGATTTTTTGTTCTTTCCGACTCTGCACAGGCAATTCTTAATAAAATATTGGCTTCACTATGAGCGATTTATCCAAAAATATTTCGAGTTTACTAAGGGTATTCTACCTTGCTCACAAGCGTGGTGATCAACCGAAGCCTGGTGAAATAAAAAACTTTTTTAATCAAATCAAACGATATATCACAAAAGATTTTCCCCAAATATCCTCTAACCTGAAAGAACAGATTATAAGTGAATTTTTCGTAATTCTATACAAATCGTTTGACAAAAATTATGACTTTTGGGAAACAGTGGTGAATGTTGATGAAGAATCGAAAAAGAGAATATTTGGGTATTTCAGAAAGATTATTGTGAGTGTGAAAGATTTATTAGAGCGTCAATTTCAAACAAATGAGAAAAAGATTCTCAAACGCCATTTATTGTCAATTTGTACTGAGCTTCAACAGGAAAACCTGATTCAAATTATCCCGAGTCAATTCTCCAAAGATTATCTATATGTCAATTCAGCTTACAAGAAATTTTCTCAGTCCTCTCCCCTGCCAGAAATTCCTTCCTACAGGTTTAGAGATACTTCCGGTGACTACAAAAAAAATAAATTAAAAAATTATTTAAAAAATATTTTCGAAATTTTGGAAAATAGAGCTGTACGCATCTCTGATATTATTGAGATGATAGAAATTGCTAACGGTGCTCTTGATAATCCGGTTGTTGATTTTAACGAAATTGACGACACCGATGAGAAAGAGGCGTATCTGCTCCGAACTCAAAAAATTCGTGAAACAGAATACAAAACCCTTGCCGAACCTGTTTTATTTCTGTTTCATGAATTGGTAGATGGATTTAACAAATTAGACAAAACAGGTAAAAAATTGCCGAAATTTGCAACAGCTTGGTATTTACATTGGGTTTATAACCTGGGCTTCGAGGAAATTGAGAAACTCACTCATCGCTATATTAAGAAAAGCTCTGCTGAAAATTACTCTAAAAAAGTTAATCAGCTCATCGGGAAAGTACTTACCGGTGTAAATGAGGAGAGCAGTAATGCACTCGAATATTTTTATTTGTATCTCGCAGATGAATACAGAATACACGAACATTTTCCGGTGAACGATCATGAATAATATTTTATATAATTTAACGCACACCCCAACTCAATATCGTAAAGGGCAGGTTTGGAGGTTGTTTGAACACGATATTGATGTCATTATTACCGATGCCACATTTGCTTCACTTGGCGCAGTGAGGACTATGGTAGTTTCGCTTTATACCTCAATTACCGATGATCGTGATGTACTTATTACAAAAACTGCTTCAAAAGGAATATTTGCGGCAAAAAGGGTCGCAATCCGGGCAACAGCGGGACCCCTTCCGGTTTCTTCATTAAAGTACTTTTTAGGTACCCTTTCTGATTCAGTTACAAAGAAAGTGATAGAATCTGAGAAGAATACGGATTTTGGCTATTATCCCGAACAATTGCAGGATATTGGTATTATTAATTCTCTGCTTGAACCGCTTCGTTTCCGCGCGGTTGCGCTTCTTGAAGATCAGGAGAAATATTCACTTGATGAGGAATCTTTAAGATCTCCGTTAATTCTCCTTCTCCCACGAAATACAAATGGGGTAGAATATCAGCCGGTAAAAATCGCAGCATCTGATAATAAGGTTAAAACTGAATCCGCTATGTTCTGGACAAAAGAACGAGAGCAGAGAAAAAATTCAATTACTCTGATTAACCAACCTCATATCATCATTAGGTTATCGGTCATAGATGGGTTTATGTATTTTGTTATTATAAGCGATAAAGTAAAAACGATCGATAATATTTTATTAAAAAATGAAGAAACTGAGGTTTATTCAACTGAGCAGGAAATTTCCCCCGGAAAGGAAAAACGAGCTTTTACCAGATTTAACAGAGAGCTTCTTAAACACGGTTTATGGAAAATTTCGTACAATGTCGATGGTATAAAAAGAGAACACGAGGTAATGTTGGAATGGATGAGCAATTAGCGGTTTTCCATACAAAACATTGCAATTTTCGTACGGCGAAAAAAATATACTCACAATTAATACGAAAGAGTAAAGATAATCTCGAAGACAAAGTACATTTCGAGGCTGAACTGGAAAGAGTACATACTCTTTACTCCCTACAGCAAAATTTACAAACAGGTGAAGCGTTTTTCCCTGTGTATCATAAGGAAAGGAATGTTTCTTCTTTATGTAAGGTTGTGGTTACGGAATCCAACACACCAGGTACTGTTGATTCTGATATCCGGTTTATTTTGAAGCAAGCCGCACAATACCTTGATAATATACTTAAAGATATTAAACCCGAAATAATGGTGTTGGACTGGGGCATAGAAAATCTTACAGTAAATTTTAGGTTACCTGATAATAATCCTCTTCTTGAGAAGATGGATGGGAAATCCTATTTACTTGCCGTTGCGGCTGCTGCGATGTCTTATCTTATCGGTCAGAAAATCTCTTTTAATAAGGTATTTACCGGCGTAATTAGGGATGGCGATACCAATATTTTTCAAGTTGACGCACTTGAAAGTAAATTGGAAATAATAAAGGCGGAAAGACTGAAGCTGTGGGAGTTTTTTGTTCCTGAAGGCACCAATCTTGGTCAGAAAAGAGTTATTCCCGTAAAAACGCTCACAAATTTTTTTGATAGATTATTCGGAAAAAAAATAATTGATTTCTTAAAGCGAAAGAACAATCCGGGAAAAAGACGAATTTCAGTCGAATTACTAAAGAATATACCCGCACGGGATGGTAAGAAACACGCGTATGCCCTTTTTCGCCACCCCGAAGATCTTACGAACGACGAAAGCAAAAGAATAATGAGTGAGTATCTTCAAAGAGCTTTTGATTTATTGGCGTCGAAACAAGGCGTGATTGTGGACGGTTTGCGTCCCGCATACTTATATGCCAGGCTTGGTTCTCTGGCAAAAGAACAATATATAAGTAATTTTATGGCTGTTCGTCGCTACAATGCTGATGATAAGAATGAAAACATCTCTCGTGCCTTTGTTTTTGTAGTAGCGCAGGGAGGAGCAAACAGGTCTCTTGGGGAGTCTTTTGAATATTTTTTGCCAAAAACTACTCTGAAGTAACAACTTCTTGCTGTTTACTTATTCGGGAATAATAACTTTTTCATTTGGTGAACTTACAGGAGTACAACCACAGTTAGCTGAGCGGGGTTCTCATAGCGAAACTTTTTGCGTCAAAAATCAGTATTTTCTTGTTTATTTATTTCATTAATATTAATTTTGCGCTTCGAAAATCAGATTATTGCATCTGATAGTTTAATAATGGGGGAGTGTCTAATTATTTCTGTTGAACTCTATCGCACTAAATTTCACTCCTTGAGTTAAACTAAAATATAACAGAATCAAACAGTTTGATCCTGTGTTTTTATCATAACACAAAAGTTATTCGGATGAAAACTCAGTTTTAATCAGCATATACAGGTTTGGCATTCTGCCTGAAGATCGTTATTCATACTAACGCTCTATCGATTTATCTGGTGGCATCGTGAAAATAGTAATCTGCTAAAATCCCGTTGAGCAGAAAAAAAAAACTAAAAATTCTTTACAATTTTTTGGAAATTCAGGGTTTGTGGATCTCTGTTACATTATGAGAGGGGAAAATTTAATAACAAAAGAGAGAGTAACACGATGAATGTAATAATGATTAGCAGCCGTGCATCACAAGAGATAAACAGTAAAGAATACCGACTCGCACTATTCGATGTACTTTCAATCAATATAACACTTGCTACAAAGGCAGGAGGACATTGTATCATTAAGGTTGGATTCTGGCGGTGGGAAACCTCATTCAGCCTCCACGATTGGGACTTTAACAAAGTCCGTTACGATGGGGAGAGAATTAAAGCTGAAGCTTTGAGCGAAGCCAATAGTGATATAAAAGTATGAAAGGGATAATACAATGACCAACCCGGTCAGAAGACAAAAAGTATAGAACTTTTGTATTTAAAGGATCAGCAGACGAAAAATATAATTATTAGTATTCGTTACTAATTTCAATAACATTAATTAAGGAAGAAAGATTTACACTATGTTTGACGAGAATATCAACAAAAGCGAAAATAATGAGAATCAATTTATTTCAAATAACGGGCACACAAACAGTATGATCTATAAACATAATTACCAAAAACAGGGATTTCGCGATGCCGCAAGTGTTGGTGGTAAGATAGAAGCCTTTTACATCAGTCTTCAGAAATTCTTTACCAACTTAATGATACAAGCCGAGAAAAACGAGGAATTAAATAATGCCAAGAAACACGAGGCTGAAACTGCCCTGAAGAAAATAGAGGCTGAAATTAGCGTCCATCAAAAAGCGATAGAGTTGATAAAAACAGGAAAACTTGAAGAAAACCGGGCGAGACAGCATGAAGTGGAGGAGGAACTCCGTAAATTAAAGCAAAACCCTGATCAGTATATTGAGAAAGAAAAAGATCCGTTAAAATATTGGATATATTTATTTGTAGTCATATTTCTGGCACTTTTCTTGCATATTTTTTACAGTTCTGTTATTTATTCTGCTTTCTTCAGAGAAATACGACCAGAGTCAATCACAAGATTTAATTCTATATTTTTTCCGAATGTTTACGGAACAGCATTAGAAATAAGCTTAGAAACTTTGTTATTTGTTCTTGTTGGTCCTTGGATTTTTCTGGCTCTTGGATTTCTTATTCACACATATCGGGATTATAAAGGAAAAGAGAAAATTAAATATTATGGATTAATAATCTTTACTTTCGTGATTGATTCTCTTCTGGCTTTTCATATATCAAAGAAAATGAGCGATATAGAACGCCTGAATTCCTTCCAGGAAAAGAAAGTATTTACAGTTTTTGATGCTTTAGTCGATCCCAACTTCTGGTTTGTAATTGCTTTTGGATTTTTTGTCTATTTGATTTTTGGTTTTGTACTGAACTTGTTTTTTAATGAACGCAACATTCGTCATAAATACGAGAGAATGATTGCCGAGAAGGAGGGACACTTAGCATCACTGAAAGCTTCCGAAACTGCTTTGCTGAATGAAATAGAAAGACTTGATGGATTGATAAATGACCTTCGGCTTCAAGCTGCAGCATTACAGAATCCACAGGACAAAGTGTACTTTAGCCCCAATAAACTTAAAAATGTTATCTCAAAATATGGAATTGGCTGGATACAATATCTCGAAAATGGTCAATATAATGATGAGGATATAATTTCCATACAAAATACTATTGAGAAATTCTACATAGAAAAAGGCATAAAGTTATGATGAGAGCAATTAATGGATTCCCGGGTACGATAATGGAAGCAGTGTTTATGACTGCGGCAGAAATAATTTTACGAGGATTAGATAATAAAACAAAGGATTAAAGTGCTTATGAAAAGTGCGATACAATTTTTTTCTTTCTTTTTTATTGCAATAACAATTCTGACCGGATGTAAAAATGGGAAAAAAGATTCCGGAGGAAATTCTGAAACGGTTCTACATACTAACTATAACATTACCATACTACTTGACCTCTCGGACAGAATTTCTGCCATAAAAAATCCCGATCAGGCCGAAAAAGATATAGCGGCCATTCTGCGAGTTGTACACGCAATGAAAAAAGGGATGGATAAAAAAGGTGTATTTGCCGCAAACGACTGTATTAAGGTTGTTTTTTATCCAAACCATTTTAATTCCACAATCCAGTCTATTGCAAAAGCGCTTGACATCGATTTTGCTGAATTGGAGATTGATGAAAAAAGAAAAATGCACTCCGCTTTGGATAGTATTTACCGAAATAATTTGACACAATTGTACAATATTGCTTCATCCGCCGGTTATTTTAATGGTTCAGACATTTTCAATTATTTCCGGCATCGTGCCACAGATGACTGTATTTCCGATGAACCCAACACTATCAATGTTCTGGTAGTTGTTACCGATGGCTATATGTATTTTGCTAACAGTATATATCAGAAAGGAAATCGTTACAGTTTTATTGGACCTAATGCACCCCATGTTTCAAAATTTCGGAAAAATCCTAACTGGCAATCGGATTTTACTAATGGTGACTATGGTTTTCTTTCGGCAGGTGTTACGCTGAAACAACTCCACATTCTTGCGCTCGAATTTGCTCCCTGGGGACCATACACCGACGATTATGATATTATGAAAGCATACTGGAGCAAATGGTTTGATGAAATGCAGGTTCCGAAATACAACTATAAAATACTGAAAACCGATCTGCCATCGCTGAACGAAAAACTCATTGATCGATTTTTTGCTCGATTGAATTATTATTAAGTAACACTAATCATCAACAATTAAAAAGCAACCATAAAGTATGTCTGTTTATGCTATACTTTACTTCTATATCGGATGGATTGGTTTATACATTCTCTGTCTTTAAGAATAATTCTATCAATCGTTAGCGGGTACAATTTCAATTTACTGCTGTTGACCTTCATGTTAGAATAATTTATATTTCTTCTAACGATAAACACTGTTGTAAGGGGAACAGTGAATTAATGCGTTCGGTTTGTTATTCTTGGTTCAATTAAAGCAGAACGGAAAGGAGTTACTGCTATGAAAGTACTTGGAACTTTCGAGAAAGCCAGATTATACATCGAATCTCATGCAAAAGATTCAGAAACAGGCGCACGCAAACCCGGGGGACCTTGCATTACTATCTCCCGTGAAACCGGATCCGGAGCGGAACGAATAGGGGAAAAAATTATTCACTTTTTTGATGAACACGGAATTTCTCTTACCCTTTTTGATAAAAATCTTATTGAAAAAGTTCTCGAAGAAAACCATTTACCGCTAAAGTATAGCCAGTATTTTCCGGAAGAAAAATTAAAGCCTATTAAAACCCTGATGAATGAAATGTTGGGTATTCATCCGCCGGTCGTAAAAGTACTTCATAAAACCAATGAAACAATACTTGAGCTTTGCCGGATGGGCTATGTTATAATAGTAGGTCGGGCTGCAAATGTTATTTCTGCCAAACTGCCAAATGCAATCCATGTTCGTCTGGTTGCACCACTTGAAGTACGAATTAAAAATATGGAATCGTTTTATAATATGACTCATAAGGAAGCCGTTGATTTTATCAAAAAAGAAGATGCGGCCAGAGCTGATTATGTAAGAATTAATTATAATCGCGCTATTGATGACCCAACCTTATACCACCTTGTACTGAATATGGGTGTATTGAAACTTGAGGAAGCGGCAGAAATAATAGGAATAACTGTTCTTAAACGCATGGGCGAACTGATGAACGAACATATAATCAAGGTTGAGTAATACACAATATAAACACATAAGTATCTTACCCGGAATACAGCATAAATAAATACGGGAAATTTCAGATGTAGTGAGTTGAAAAAAATTCCGTTTGAATTTCGGAGGAGCGGCTCCTTGCTCCGGGTTGTAATTTCCGTTTTAAAACCGCCTCCACAACCAATTTAAATCAATGTTACCGGAGTAAACAATATTCCCATACCGGCAGAGAAAGTAGTTAGCAAAGAATTGAGAAAACTCCGTATTGTTTATTCGAAGTTACTTCATTATATCGTTCACTAAAATAATTCGGGTAAGCAAATATGGCCTGATTATAGCCTAAGAAAAATTTACTGAGATTATTAAGGATTTCTATACGCTTTTGCAAAATAACAAATCGTTTTACTTACTGACGAACTATTTCCAAAGAAATTCTTTTACCTTTTATTTTTTTTCCTCTCATTGAGCGCATGATTTTTTCTTTATATTCAAGGGGTATCTCAATAAATGTCATTTTATCCTGAATTGAAATTTCACCAATAACTTTCCCCGATAATCCCGACTCACCCGCAAGTGCTCCTAATAAATCACCGGGTTTAATTCGGTCATAACGACCAAGATTGATTGCAAGAACAGCAAGAGCTCCATTGGAAACGAGATCTTCTTTATTGCTTTCAGAATTTCGTATGTGGGAAATTTTTTCATACATCAGAAATGCAGCTACATCAATAGATGAAATTTCTTCGTCGATAAGTCGCTCTACAATATGGATAAAGCGTTCTGCATTTTTACTGCGGGAGAATTCTTTAATATTGTTTATAAGCGCCTGTACCCGTAATTCCTCAATGTCGTCGAAAGATGGTATTGTGCCCGATTTTATTTTTTGATTAATGTATCGCTGAATACTTTTCAGTTGTTGATATTCTGAACCTGAAACAAAAGTGAAAGCCTTTCCGGTTTTTCCTGCTCTGCCGGTTCTGCCGATTCGGTGAACATACGCTTGCTCATCCTGAGGCATATCATAGTTGAATACGGAATCCACATCATCTATATCAAGCCCGCGGGCAGCAACATCGGTTGCAACAAGTATTTCCACTGTTCCTTTACGAAACCGACCAAGTACTTTTTCACGCATACTTTGGCTTAGGTCGCCATGCAGACCTTCGGACTGATAACCTCGTGCGCGCAGATGTTCAACTAGCTCATCCACACGCCGCTTCGTGTTACAAAAAACAATAGAAAGTTTCAACCCGTGAAAGTCGATTAAACGAGATAGCGCCTCGACTTTATCTCGTTCCCGTACCTCAAAATACACTTGCTCTGTAAGAGGTACGGTAAGAACTTCGTGAGTAATTTTAATATGTACAGGATCTCTCTGAAATTTTTTTGTTAGCTCGAGAATAGGCTTAGGCATTGTGGCTGAAAAGAGAACAGTCTGCCGTTCTTTCGGTACGGAGCGTAATATTTTTTCAATGTCATCACGAAAGCCCATATTCAGCATTTCATCCGCTTCATCCAACACTACAAGCCTTACATCGCCAAGATTGAGTGTCCCGCGATCAATATGATCCTGAATGCGTCCGGGAGTACCGATAATAATTCGCACACCCTTTTTTAATGCGGAAAACTGCCGTTCAATAGACTGACCTCCATATATGGGAAGCAATGAGCAGTTCTTTTTGTATTTAGCAAGTTTAGAAATTTCTTCGGCAACCTGTAGTGCGAGTTCGCGGGTCGGGCATAGAATTAATGTATGAACAGTTTTCCCCACGGAGGGTAACATTTCAAGCGCAGGTATTCCAAACGCTGCCGTTTTACCTGTACCGGTCTGTGCCTGCCCTATTACATCATTTCCGCTCATAATAACCGGTATTGCCTCTGTCTGAATAGGCGTTGCCTCTTCATAGCCCAGATCTTCAATTGCCTTAAGTTGTTCTTTTGATAAGTTAAGCTGACTAAATAGAATATGTTTCATAAACTAATACCGTTTTCTTTCTAAAAGTAGTATGTTGTAAAAAATTAACGCGGGCGTCAAAACCGGTGAATCAAAGAAGTGTCTTCAATGAGAAATGTTCAACAGGGGTGAAGTTGGCAGAACAAAGATAAGAATAATGTCTGCGTAACTGTTACTTATTGCGCCAGAGTCATAATAGAAAGATAAGGAATTCCCGTATAAAAGAATACGAAAAGTTGATAGTAAAACAGAATTCATATAAAAGCAGAAAAGAGAGAATGTGAATAGTATTTATAGATGTTAAAAATTAACATAAAAGATTTCATCAAAAAAATGCTAATTTTACAGTGTATTTTTAACTTAAACGGTGTTGTATGTCGAGGCTTAATCTATACTTCCGTGGGTTGGCGCTTATTCTTCTTGTTCTTTCGGCTCCCCTCCATGCTCAAAAACGAATGTCACTTATTCAGAACATCATCAATCAGGTAAATATTGATTCTTTGGTTTTCTTCGTTAAAGAACTTTCAGGTAATGTTCCCACCACTATTGGAGGGACACCGTACACAATTGTTTCGCGCCATAAAAACAATTCTGCAAATGATAAAGCAGGTGAATATATAAAACAAAAGTTAGAAAGTTATGGAATTCCGACTTCCATTATTGCGTGGAGCTCGACAGGAAAGAATGTTATTGGAATTAAGCAGGGAACCCGTTATCCAAATCAAAAATTTATGATCTGTGCTCACTTTGATGATATGCCGAGTGGTTCATTGGCGCCGGGAGCAGATGATAATGCCAGTGGCACAGCCGCTGTTATAGAAGCCGCAAGAGTGCTTTCTCAATATACTTTTCCGTACACTATAATTTTTGCACTATGGGATGAAGAAGAACAAGGACTGGTAGGTAGTGCCAATTATGCTAATCAACTTACCGCAAATGATTCACTTCTTGGTGTTATTAATCTTGATATGATTGCATGGGACTCAAACAACGATAATAAAATGAATATTCATGTCAGGAATATTGCAAATTCTCCCGCATTGAGCTCCAAGATGCTGGAGGTTAATTCAATGTATGGAATTGGTATAGTTCCGGTAATAAAAACTCCGGGTATTACAGCCAGTGACCATGCTTCCTTTTGGAATAAAAATATTTCTGCTGTGCTTTTAATAGAAGACGATGATAACGACTTCAATGCATATTATCACACCACGAACGACATTGTCTCGCGGTTCAATAACACAATTTACCACAAAGCCGCAAAGATTTCAATTGCCACGCTTGCCACATACGCCTTAGATCTCAATATGCGTATTCAGCACACGCCGATGGCATCTACTGTTAATGGCGGAAATATTACACTCAATGCAACCGTGCAAACAGGACTTGGAATTGGCACCGGATCAGGAGCGCCAAGACTGTGGTATCGCGTTAATACCGGCTCAGGTTTCTCTTCATTTACCGATGTTGTTGGTCAGCCCACCGGTACGCCGGGATTATATAATTTTACTATACAGAATATTTCACTTGGAAGTGCTGTACAATATTACATTGCCGCCCAGGATTCTGCCGCCAGCATTGTTGCTACAAGTCCTGAAGGCGGAAGTGGTTTTAATCCACCTGGTCATACTCCACCGGTATCTCTGCATCAATTTTATGTTGCGCCGACAGTTACACTTATGTCTGACACTGCTAATGTAATTACGGACTGGTCAAAAACAGCCAACTGGAATGTTACAACGGGAAAATATGTTTCAGCACCATATTCTTTTACTGAATCACCCGCCGGTAATTATTTAGCAAATGAGAATTGTTATTTAATGTATAATCAAAGTATTGATTTAACAACAGTGCTTGGCGCTGAACTTGAATTTGATGCTCAATGGAATATTGAAAACAATTACGATTATGGAATGTTCCAGGTATCAACAGATAATGGTGCAACATGGATAGCGCTTGCAGGACAATACACGAATCCCGGTACAGGAAGTTTTCAGCCAAACGGACAACCACTGTACGATGCAGTACAATCCTCGTGGGTTCGTGAAAGGATTGATCTTTCAGCCTATACAGGAAAAGTAATAAAAATACGATTTTATTTCAGGAGTGATGCAAGTTTGCAGTATGATGGCTGGTATATTGATAATATTATGCTGAAATCATACACAATTGTTCCTGTCGAGCTTGTATCATTCACCGCAATTGTAACTCCTGATAACAGCGTGCTCGTTGAATGGTCCACAGCTTCCGAAATTAATAACAAAGGATTCGAAGTTGAAAAATCGTTGGACGGCAATCATTGGATAACAATAGCATTTATAGCGGGGCACGGAACTACTTCATCATCGCATAATTATTCATATACGGAAAAAAATCCTGCCACCGGATTAAATCATTACCGTTTGAAACAGATTGATTATGATGGTTCAATGAAAATTTACGATGCGATAGTTGTAAATGTTAAACCAGCGTTTAGTTTTGAACTTTCGCAGAATTACCCGAACCCGTTTAATCCGGTAACAAAAATAAACTATACGCTTCCGCAATCGGGGTATGTAAAACTGGCGGTCTATAATATGCTTGGTGAAAGAGTAAGCGTATTGGAAAATTCTTACCGCGAGGCGGGAAATCATACAGTTGAGTTTCAGGCATATACACTTCCGGGAGGAATGTACATTTATGTTCTTGAAACGGGAGAGTATAAAGCAATTAAAAAATTAGTTTTACTTAAATGACTTTTGTGTTCGCTCCTCCGGAAAGTAACAACCGGAGGAGTGGAAATATTTTAAGTAAGTAAAGTTTGAAAAAATATTACGAATCTGATATGCATCAGGAAGAGTTATACAACTTTGTTACCGCAACTTAATACCATAGGAAAAGTTTTACTTCGAGAATAGATATTACATTATTACTGTCTGAACATTTTCAGTACGGGCAGTACTTAATCCCCTTATACCTCAAAAACATATATTTCCGGTAATTAGATTGAATCATGCGATAAAATTATACCAAAAACGGTATAATTTCTTGATTTTATATTGAAATTATACCTATAAAGGTATATATTTATATATTACAGTTTAATTATACCTAATAGGGTACTGCTTATGGTGAAAAACGAATTAGCTCAGTTTGTAAAGCAAAAAAGGAAAAGACTTAACCTCACGCAAATTGAACTCGCTGAAAAAGCAGGCATAGGACTGAGGTTATTACGAGAAATTGAACAAGGAAAAAAGTCTATGAGAATGGATAAAGTTAATCAGGTATTGGCATTGTTTGGATACGAGCTTAAACCGGGTAAAATAGAAAGAAGTGAATGAAATGGCTCGTAAAGGTAAAGTATATTTTAAGAATTTGTTGGCCGGAATAGTTTCAGAAACTGAAGAAGGTTTCAGATTTCAGTATGATGAAGATTATTTAGCAAGTACTGAAAATCAACCAATTAGTCTGACAATGCCTTTGCGAAAAGAACCGTATGAGTCGAAAACCATGCTTCCTGTGTTTGATGGTATAATTCCGGAAGGATGGCTATTAGAGATTGCCAGGAAGAATTGGAAGATTGATCCAAAAGACAGGATGGGGTTATTGTTAATGTTTTGTAAAGATTGTATTGGTGCCATAAGTGTACTAAGTGACTCCGAAGAAAAAAACAATGAATAACAATGAAAACAAATGCCTATACTGCTATAATCCTTTGGAGGGGGAAATAGTAGATTTTCATCCCAAATGCAGTAAAAAATTTTTCGGAAAAGAAAGTCCCCCGAAAATCCCTTTAACTTTAGAAGAAATTCAGAGATTTGCCATTCTTAGTTTGGAAAAAAGTGTATCAGTAACCGGAGTTCAGCCGAAAATATCAATTGAGAGTCAATATGCTCAAACAAAGAAAAAAAGACTATCGATTATTGGGGTGCTTGGTAATTTTATACTAAAACCGCCTGTGGAGGAATATCCCGAGATGCCTGAAATTGAAGACCTGACGATGCATCTTGCCCGAATAGTAAAAATAAAAACTGCTGAACACTCGCTTATACGATTAAAGTCGGGTGAAATTTCTTATATCACAAAACGATTTGACAGGATAGGGACAGGAAAGTTAGCTTGTGAAGATATGGCACAACTGACCGGAACATTAACTGAAAATAAATATCGCGGATCAATGGAAAAAATCGGTAAGGTAGTCAAACAATACTCAAGCTATCCTCTGTTTGATCTCATAAATTTTTATGAATTGACATTATTCTCATTCATTACCGGTAATGCAGATATGCATTTAAAGAATTTCTCATTATTGACTACGAATGAGAATGAAGTGATATTAGCCCCGGCGTACGATCTGCTTTCAACCAAACTGTTAATTCCTCAGGATAATGAAGAATTGGCTTTGCCGTTAAATGGAAAAAAGAGCAACCTAAAGAAAAGTGATTTTGCGGCTTTTGCAGAATCCCTTGAAATTAATAGTAAAAGTGTTCGCAATATTCACAAGAAGTTTCTTGAGAAAGAAAAATTTCTGATTGAATGTATAGAAAAAAGTTTTCTTTCCCCGATAAAGAAAGCCGAATATAAAGAGTTGTTACATCAGCGAATAAATCGTATCAGCATAGAGTAGAAATAAAAAAACCTTTGATAAAAGGAAAAGCTGAGGCAGAAATTGATAAGGTTATGTTTCAGGCAGATACTCTGATTAAAAGGGTATCCTTTTAATACCATCGGAAAAGTTTTACTCCGGCGAGGAGACACAATACCCCACCGATAAAAAGATAAAATATAGAGAAAAAAACATCGCTAATTCCGGCAGATTCAATAAAGAGGCTCCTTGTGCCATCAGTCAACATTGTCAGGGGAAATAGCTTAATAATACTTATGGCCCAGTCAGGAAAATTATGATAACTGAAAAATATACCTGAACATACCATCATAGGTAAAGTTACGGCATTAATTACTCCGTTACCAATCTGTACATTTGCAACGCGGGCTGTAGTTACTAAAGCGATACCGGAAAAACAGATGTTTCCGGCAATTAGCAAAAGAACCAATGCAAAGAAACTACCGGTAAAGCTTACATCAAAAACGAAATATGAAAAAGCCCAAATTACAAAAGTTTCAACCGAGCTTAATAAGATGCGGGAAATAATAAAAGAACTTAGGTAACCAAAACGATTCATAGGAGTTGCCGCCATTCTCCGATTCAGCTTTTTTGAACGCCTCTCAACAAGATAATAGCCTATTCCCCACATTGCAGATGACATAATATTAAGAGTAATTAAACCCGGTAAAAGAAAATCAATGTAACGAAGTCCGGTCTGCTTCAACGGAACAATATTGCGTTTATTAATTATTAAATCTGAGACAGTAGAAAGAAGTAAGTGTGTCAGTTTGGCTTCCGGATTTTTGGGGTCGAAATGGTAGTAAAGAGTATTGTTATAGTCTTTAATAATTAGTGAAATCTCACCTCGTTTAAGCTTTCGCAGAGATTCTTTTTCGGTGACTTTGTGAATGGTGAAAATATCAGCACCTTTCAACGAATCGCCAATAGTAAATCGTAGAGTGTTACCGTTTATAATAGCATTGGGAAAATTACTGAAAGGAGAAGCATTGAGAGGCTTATCCGAAATATATCCGGCGTGATGTATCGCTTCACTTTGCTTCGTAAATGCAATTCCTAATCCCCATGCCATTAAAACGGGGAAACCAAGAGTCCAAAATAATATAGCAGGTTCCCGCACAAATTCTTTGAATTGTATCGCGGTTAAAAGAAAAATTTGTCTCAGGATATTACGCATGAAGACTTCTCCCGGTTAACGAAATGAACAGGTCGTCAAGCGTCATTTTCCGGCATTCAAGTGAGGTCAGTTCGATATTTTGATGAGAAATTTGTTCAAGAAAAAAAGGAAGATACCCAACAATATCATCCACGCGGATGACAATATTACCGGGACGAGTTGATTCAGTCAATTCAATAGTAACATTATTACGGGGAAGAGTAAAGCGCTCTTCATCGGAAGCAGAAATACTGAATTCAATAATTTCATATTTTTTATATTTTGCAAGAAGCTCATCAAGAGTGCCGGAGGCTAGTATTTTCCCTTTGTCGAGGATAATAATTCGCTCGCATAAATATTCAGCTTCTTCCATATAGTGTGTTGTGAGAATCAGAGTCATGTTTATCTCTTCTTTAAGCCGACGAAGAATTTCCCATATTTCCCTGCGCGCTGCGGGATCAAGTCCTGTGGTCGGTTCATCAAGAAGCAGTAGTTCCGGTTTATTTATTAATGCCACACCGAGCGCAAGACGCTGTTTTTGACCTCCGGACAGATTTTTTGTAAGCGCTTTTCTTTTTTCCGCAAGGTTAACAAGCTCCATCGATTCAAGGGCGCGCTCTTTGGGTAAGTCATAAAAGGAAGCAAACAATTCAAGAGTTTCCTCTACATTCAGTCGCTCAATAAAATCAGTCTCCTGCAGGCAGATACCAAGAATTTTTCGTAACAGCTTTTCATTATTGTTCCATGAGAGGCCGCTTATAGTAATATTTCCCGAATCGGGATTCTGTATGCCTTCAATCATTTCAAGAAGAGTAGTTTTACCCGCTCCGTTTGGCCCAAGAACTGCAAGAAACTCACCTTTTGCTACCGAAAATGAAATACCATCAACGGCACGAACTTCCTTGAAATGTTTTTTTACATTATTAATTTCCAGAATATTCATCATTTTTTATAACGCATGCTCAACTACAAAAAATTTAATAGTTATAAACTAGTTTACTTTGATAATTTTCTTTTTCTTATAAATAGTATTAAATAATAAGAGATAATATAACCGCTGATACCCCATAACAAAGCGTGAATAACAGAACCAATAAAAAAGGAATAAAAGCCACTTACAAGAAGGTTATAAGCCGAAGATAAAGAGGGACCGTTAAAAAAAGTTATCAACTGATTCCACTCAAGCGCCTGACCTGTGACATATTTCCCAATTTGATAGGAAACAAAGTAGAGTGGCAAAACTGTAAATGGGTTTGTAATAAATGTGGCAAGATTACAAAGTATAATATTACACCGGAGAAAAATTGCCAATGGTACAGAAGTTACTGTTTGAAAACCTTCAGGTACAGCTATTCCAACCACAAGTCCGGATGCAATTGCAAGAGCAAATTTTTCCGGCGTATCATTGAAATCGAGCAGATGTCGGTATGCCACCAGTAATTTCTGTTTAATTACATCACTCATTTCGCTTACCCTGATGGATTCTGTACGCTTCTACCTCTTGCATTATTGTGACGAAATATTGTCAGTAATCATTAAATCTAATTAATTCAACAGTATTTTGTGTACGAAATTTATATCGAAGCAGACAATCTGCAAGAGTCGATAGGCTGAGTCTTTATAGAATTTACTTAACCGAGAATAGAAAAAATTGCCTCAATTCTGCCGAGTGGCGCCGCCAACTGAACACCGGAGACATGTGGTTTAATATAGACGAAAGTTTCGTGAGCAATTTTCATACCCTCTTCAAAAGCTTCTTCTTTTGTTTTTGCATTTTTCATTCGTTCCATTATTTCCGGCGGCACTGAAGCTCCGGGTACTTCGTTATTCATAAACTCGGCATTACGATAGGAAATTAAGGGCCAGATACCGCAAATAAGAGGAATTTTTATATGCTCAATTCTTCGTAAAAACTTCTCCAATATCCGTATATCAAAAACCGGTTGAGTTATCATGAACTCAGCGCCGGCATCAATTTTCCAATCAAGCCGGGCTAATTCCTCATCAAGATTAATTGCGCCGGGATTAACACCCACGCCATAGCAGAACCCTGTCGGAGCGCCAATTGGGTTACCTGCAAGATCAAGTCCGTTATTTAGCCGGGTTATGAGATTTGTCAGACCGATCGCATCAACATCGAAAACAGCAGTAGCATCGGGATAATTACCTAATTTTGGAGGATCGCCGGTAATTGCGAGAATGTTGCGCAAACCTAATGCCCAGGCACCCAGCAAGTCGCTTTGCAGTCCAATAACATTTCTATCTCTGCAGGCAAAATGAAGAACAGTTTCAATGCCAACTTCTTTCTGAATAAGAACCGCTAATGCAAGAGCCGACATTCTTGCAGATGCCCGGGGTCCATCGGGAATATTGATTGCATCAATCCCAAAATAATGCAGGCGACGAGCTTTCTCAATTTCTTTTTGCGGCGAAACTCCCTTTGGAGAAACAAGCTCAACAAGCGTAACAAATTCTTTGTTTAATAATTTGTTTGAGAGCCTCGACTTTTCATTACGGGCATAGGGAGTAACTTCGGGCGGGGTTTCGACGATAGTTTTTATTTCTCCGGGTTCAATACGCTTAACCGGCTGTAATGCTTTTACAGCGCGTCGAATTGCTTTAATGTGTGTGGGATTCGTTCCGCAACAGCCACCAACAATTGATGCACCTGTCTGAATAAACCGCTTTGCATATTCAGCCATATACTCAGGAGATGTAAGATAAATGTTTCTTCCGCCAATATTCTGCGGAAGTCCGGCATTTGGCTGTACAGAGATCGGTAAATCGGTAAGCGTACGGAGCTCTTCGAGTGCATCGAGCATAAGTTTTGGACCGACAGAGCAATTTAGCCCCACTGCATCAACATTATAGTCTTTCAACTTTTCGAATATCCTGGAAAGCGGCGCCCCGCTTAGTAAGGTACCCTGATCGTTAATAGTGACCTGCGCAATAATTGGCATATCAGGGTTAAGCTCGTGAGTTGCGCGTATTGCCTGAATCATTTCCTTCACAAGAGCAAAAGTTTCAAGTATTACAAGGTCAACACCGCCGTCAATAAGGCCCTTGATCTGTTCCTTAAAGTAATCCCGTGCTTCATCAAACGAAATTTTACCTAACGGTTCAATCTGAACACCAAGAGGACCAACTGCACCTGCTACAAGCGCCTGATCTTTTGCAATGGCTTTTGCTAATTGTGCGCCTTTCAAATTAATTTCGTAAATCTTTCCATCAAGTCCGTGAGGCTGTAATTTAAATCGATTCGCTCCGTAGGTGTTAGTTTCAATAACATCCGCCCCCGCATTTATATAGTCTCTGTGTACCTCGGTTACAAGTTCAGGATTTGTGAGGTTTAGTTCTTCAAAACACCTGTTTATATAAATTCCCTTTTCGTACAAATAAGTACCCGTACCACCGTCGAACACTAAAACTTCATTACCAAGCCTCTCACGAAATGATTTCAATCAAACACCTCAGTTTTTATTAAAATAAACGACACCAAAACTAATCGTAATTTCAATAAAATGCGAACTTCTAAAGCAGATTTAACATTTTTTTCTTTTGAACAAATGATTAAGTCAACGCTATTATTAATTCTTTGGAAGAGTGCAAAAAAAGTTTGCTATAAATACCAGTGCTGATTAATTTTGAGTAGGATTTGACTTATACAGAATTGTTGATAAAGTGTGGATAACTTTTGTTTGTGGAAATGTTTCACGGCTTGACTTTGACAAAATAAACATTTTTATCAATTATCAAAGTGAAATTACTTTATAAAATTTTCCGTAAAATGTTGTAATTAAATAAGTTAAGAGCCCCTCGCGATTTGTGGATAACTTGTGGATAGTTTTTTAGAGTAATATTAATAAATTGTTAAGTAGTTGAAATTTAAGAAGTTCCGGAATTTTCAAGTGTGGATAACTGCTGATGAAGATTGAAGCAGAGAATTATACAAATGATATGAATTTTGTGATGGTTTGGGGTAAATGCCTCGAAATAATTAAAAAAAATGTTACCCCAATGACATTCAGCACATGGTTTGAACCAATAAATCCCCTTTCATTGGAGAACAATAAGCTTCGGATTGAATTACCGGGGAGTTTTCATTACGATTGGATAGCTCAGCGCTATTCGGGACTGATGAAAGATTGTATTGAGCAGGTTATTGGTCAGGATGGTTCATTGGAATATGTCATAAACGAAAAATACGAAGAAAAAGAACCGCCACCTCCTCTTATTCAAATACCTCTGATTTCAAAATCGCCGGTAAACGAAGCTCCACCTTTTGAGTCAAATTTAAATAAAAAATATACCTTTCAGAATTTTGTTAAAGGTGGTGGTAATCAGCTTGCTTCGGCTGCGGCATTTGCCATTGGTGATGCTCCCGGAAAAACAGCCTTCAACCCTTTGTATGTATATGGGGGAGTTGGGTTAGGTAAAACTCACCTTGCTCAGGCTATTGGAAATAAAATTCTTGAAAACTTCCCTGACCACAGGGTTATTTATATTTCAACCGATCAATTTACTGTTAAATTTGTTGAGCATGTTCTTTCCAACAAAATTAACGAGTTTCAGAATTTTTATCTCAGTATGGATACCATCATACTTGACGATATCCAGTTTCTTTCCGGAAAAACACAAACGCAGGATCTTTTCTTTAATATTTTTAACTCACTACATCAAAAAGGTAAACAGATCGTATTAACCAGCGATAAGCCGCCAAAAGATATTAAAGGTATTACCGAAAGACTTATTTCCAGATTTCATTGGGGGCTTAGTGTTGAAATTGAACCACCGGAATATGAAACACGACTTGCAATATTAAATAAGAAAACGGATGAGTTCGGTCTCTCCCTTTCTCAGGAAGCGCTTGAATATATTGCTACACATATTACCTCAAACATCCGTGAATTAGAAGGCTGTCTGCTCCGACTGCTTGCAAATATGTCGTTAGCAAATAAGCCAGTTGACCTTGATCTTGTAAAACATACAGTTCGCGATATTTCCACAACAAGAAAAATCGTTATTTCTGTGGATAGTATTACCCGAATTACATGCGAGCATTTTCGTATTGATGAAAACAAAGTGCGTGATAAAACAAGAAAACAGGAAGTTGTAATTCCGCGTCAGGTTGCTATGTATCTGTCAAAGGAAATGACGACAACTTCATTAAAAAATATTGGGCTTTACTTTGGCGGTCGTGACCATTCAACAGTAATACATGCATGTACTTCTGTGCAGAATATGATAGAGACTGATAATAATTTCAAAGAAACGGTTCACGCGATTAAAAAGAAAATAGAAATCGCCTGTTCTTAAGGCAGATGAAATATTTATATTTTGGGAAAACTTCTATAGCTTTGTTTTCTGTGCAGTTATTTCCTTTATGTTCTTTTCAAGAGCTTTTTTCATCAGAGCAGATATAGGTATAAGTAATAAACTACCTAATATACCTGAAGGATACATGGCTATTGTTCTTTTAATATGAGTTATTTCAGCCTTGCGTTCAAACTCCCACACTTCAACAAAATGCGTTGCAAAATTTTTCAGTACCGAAGTAAAATCCTTTAGTAAAAATACAATTCGCCGCTGTGGATCCCATTCGATAATTTCTTCTATATGCATGGAGCCATCGGTATTCTGAACACTGATTTTGGAATGTACAATGGAAGGAAATCGAACATCATAGAATGCACTGCGAATTCCCGGAAGAGGACCACACCCTTTAAAGCTACTCCAAAGGGATACATCAAGAATAAGTTCACATATCTCTTCGGAAGGCAGTGTTGATGTTCCAGTTATTTGTATTGTTTTTGGTTTAAAGTTCATAATACAAGTTCAATTGCATTTTCCGCATAAGTAAAAAAAGTATATGAATATCTAATAAACACAACTGTTTTTTATTTGCCTGAAAAAGTTCTTTATAGAAAACACTTTCATAAAGTACGCCATCAAAAACTGCAGTTATTAATTAATAAAAAATATTCTTGTTTTTATTACTCCATTCCGGAACATTTTTTAAATATTGTACTTGTCAGAAAATGAGAAATCCCATAAGCGTGTTGAATGAGACTAAATAATTATTAACCGGGAAAAATAGCATTTAAGTCAGCTCAAAAATTTTTTTATTAATTATCATAATAAAAACAAATATGCTTTATTATTTTGTACTTGGAGTTATTCACAATTAATAATGTATGAAAACAAAGGATCTGAAATATTTCAATTTCCGATCATATTTGTTACCAGGGCGATATGTAAGTAATCCGCAAAAACTTATACATGATTTCAATTCCTGCGTATTTCCCGGAGAGATACAGTAATTTTATCTTTGACAAATCCCGGTAACAATAATAACACTTTCTCGTGTAAATGTATATGACTTTCATCATTCTAGAGGATCTTCGATCCGGAGGATTTGCAATCCATAGGATTTAAAAATTTTATCATACACCCAAGCCTGAAAGGGTGATACTTTTGTAACAACAGCTATCCTTTTTATCCTGAAAACCCTGAAAGGGTGACACAATAGTGGCATTGTCCGTTAGTCCGTTAGCTAACGGATTAGCCAACGGATCCCCTGACGGAGTGAAGAGAAAATATTATTCCACCTCGTCGGTGTTTATTTTGTTTGTGTTGTGATAATATTATCCGGAGGATTTAACAATCCGGAGGATGTTCGATCCAGAGGATCTTCGATCCGTTAGGTAACGGATTTAACAATCCAGAGGATTTAAAAATTTTATCATACACCCAACCCTGAAAGGGTGATATTTTTGTAACAACAGCTATCCTTTTTATCCTGAAAACCCTGAAAGGGTGACATAATAGTGGCATTGTCCGTTAGTCCGTTAGCTAACGGATTAGCCAACGGATCCCCTTACGGAGTGAAGAGAAAATATTAGTCCCCCTCGTAGATGTTTATTTTGTTTGTGTTGTGATAATATTATCCAGAGGATTTAACAATTCGGAGGATTTGTAATCCAGAGGATGTCCCATCCGTTAGGGAACGGAATTAACAATCCGGAGGATCTTCGACCCAGAGGATTTTCAATCCAGAGGATCTTCGATTTGCGATTATATCTGTTAAATTTCGACCATTTTGTCGTACACCCGCTAAGAGCCAAAATTTTTTTTCCAGCTGAATTCTTGCTATCTTTAAAATTGTGCTTTTAAAATACCCCTTAACCGGAGAAATAATGAAAATCTTTAATTTAATTATAATGGCAGGACTTACTGCCGGATTGGTATCGTGTCAGAGTAAAGTGGAAAAAAATGATTTAAAAACCCAGAAAGATAAAGTTAGTTACATTATCGGTGTAGATATTGGAAAAAACCTTCGGAAAAACAGCATTGATGTTGATACAAAACTGCTTGCAGAAGGTATTGTTGCCGGCTTATTGTCGGATAGCGCTTCAGTATTAAGCGATTCAGAAATTACAGCGGTGATGACCCAGTTTCAACAGGATATGATGGCAAAACAACAGGAAGAAATGGGAGAAAAGGCCGAGAAATTTAAGGCTGAAGGCAGAGCCTTTCTTACTGAGAATGCGAAAAAAGAAGGTGTAAAAACTCTCCCAAGCGGATTGCAGTATAAAGTGCTTACATCCGGTAAAGGTAAAACACCAACAGCAACAAGTAATGTAACAACACATTATAAAGGTACTCTCCTCGATGGAACTGAATTTGATAACTCATATAAGAGAGGTGAACCTGCAACATTTCCTGTTAATGGAGTAATCAAAGGCTGGACGGAGGCTTTACAGTTAATGAAAGAAGGGGACAAGTGGATTTTATGGATTCCCTCAGACCTCGCGTATGGTGATCAGGGTGCTGGCGGAACAATACCTCCCGGTGCTACACTTGTATTTGAAGTCGAGTTGTTAAAAGTCGAATAGTGGAAATTTAAGTAATGGGGACCAGTGATTCTATGCTGGTCCTCAGATTATTCTCACGAGCGCAATCATAATTAAAACCCTCCTCTTGGCTGAATATTTCGTTGCAAAAAAAATAAAGAATTATAAATCGCCCCAGAAGGAAAAGTTATACATACAACAACTAATTGACAAATAGATACAGAAATTTTGTCGGGGTATTGAATATGGACTATTATATTTTTCAGTTTTTAAAAAATCAGCTTTTTTCGTTATTTAATAATCTTACTATCTTCGAATTACAAGATATTACAGTATATTAATCGTAAAGTAAAAATCAAATACGCAACCTTATATTCTGATTGATATAGATCTGTTAAAGTAATAAAAGAAAAGCAAAACACTATAAATTGATTTCCATTGAAACGAAAAATAATGGAACTTTGGAATAACGATATTGAGGTTAAATTTTTCAAAGAAGCGCTAAAAAATTTTGCTTCTCCTGAGCAATTGTTTTATAATCTGCAAGGGGGTTTTTATGCTTATGTTCCAAAAGGGTTCGAGGCAGATGGTCAGACTTTACAAAGCAGAAACTCGCTGATAGGACAATATACTGAAAGATGGTGTAAAACCATTTTTGAACCAATCGCAAATGAATTTGGTCTCTATGCAATAAACGGTGTTATATGTGAAGAAATAGGTCTTTCAAAGCAATCAAGCGCCGATCTGGCAATTTGTACTACCAATAATACAACTCAAAAAGCAGAGAATATTAAACTTCTTTTTGAAGTAAAAATGAGCATAATATCGAATTACGAATTTACACTACCCAATAAAATAAAGGTTATTGGCGATTATAAGCAGCATAAAGGTAATCCCTCATTGCTTCGCTCCGATTCAATGCTCAAGGCGATAGGTAAGTCTATTAACATTCGTGTTTCAAGCATTACTTCTTCGACAATTCCTATTATTATTTTAGGCAACAGTCCAATTACTGATACATACATAAAAAAGGTAGATTTTCTTAAAACCTCCGGGGTTATTCAAGGTTTTTGGTCGTTAAATCCGAAGCCAACAAATACTTTCTTTATTAAGGATACTCCAAAGTTAGGGTTTCAAACAATAAAAAATGAAGAGCAGTTGTATAGTACTTGTAAGGAAATATTAGATAATGATATGAATTATTTTTCATCCATGATCTCAAAAGAGAAGCTGGGTGAGATCATTAGAATTGCGGGTCAGGAAACTACAAGCATTGCCAAAGCTGAAAAATTTTTAACCTTAATTCAAGGCTAATATGAAAAGATCTAAAGGTACAGAAACAAGTGCATTTGGAACGAACGGGAGAATTAATCACGATAGTTCAAAATTTTATAATTCCAAACTGTATAAAGAACTTGACGGCAAAATTATTGTTGAAAAAAAAGAAAATGAGTTTCCAAAAGAAATGGAAAATCAATTTATCTGTGGCTCCTCAGCCGAAATGAAAGAATTACCGGACAATTCTGTTCATCTGATGATTACTTCTCCCCCTTATAATGTTTCAAAAGAATATGACGAAGATTTATCGCTAAAGGAATATCTTCAGCTTTTAGAACAGGTATTTAGGGAAACCTATAGAGTATTAATTAATGGTGGGCGTGCTTGTATAAATGTAGCTAATCTCGGACGAAAACCTTATATCCCTCTCTCTGACTATATTTCAAAAATGATGATAGATATTGGATATAATATGCGCGGTGAAATAATATGGAATAAAGCTGCTAGTGCAAGTCCCTCTACTGCATGGGGGAGCTGGCTAAGTGCGGCAAATCCAATTTTACGGGACATACATGAGTACATTCTGATCTTTTCTAAAGGCGATTATAAAAGAGAAAAGGGAAACAAAGTAAGCACTATTACCAAAGAACAGTTTATGGAATGGACCAAATCGATCTGGACAATGAATGCAGAAAGTGCAAAAAGAATTGGTCATCCGGCGCCATTTCCTGAAGAGCTTCCTTACCGATTAATTCAACTCTATTCATTTAAAGGTGATATAATTCTTGACCCATTTATGGGTAGTGGGACAACTGCTGTCTCAGCTTTAAAGTCGGACAGAAAATTTGTTGGATATGATACACTCAAAGAGTACATTGAGCTTGCACAAAAAAGAGTTGAACCTATACTAAAACAAACAAAGATAGATTTTACCTTTGATGATACTGAAGTTGAACCACCGACTCCTATAGAAATGTATATCCCAAAAGAGTTTTAGTGTTAAATAATTAATTAAAGTTCTGAATATTGTATTGTGATATATTCATGCAACCTCTCAGTAATTTCTTTCCTTGCTTTTTTACTCCCGACTAAGTTTTAAATCGTATATTATCAGTAAAGCATATCGCAAATTTCTTGAGCATAAAGTTGACTGCAGTTTATTTGCGAAAACTTTTCTGTAGATGGAAATACTATTAAAATTGTTATTGTACAATTTACACTCATTCCGATATTAAGCTTTTGGATGAATAATGCCTAAAAAACAAAATGAAACCGAAAACAAACAGAATTCAACAATACCGAAGATATATCCTGCGTGGTTTTATGGAATATTAATCATTCAACCTGTTTTATTCTTTGTTTTGCTTGAGGCGGGACTTCGTTTTGCCGGTTATGGAAAGGAGTATAAAATTTTTAACGAAATATCTTCTTCGTATCCCGGTATGCTCTTCCTTGACAGAGATGTACTCCCGAAATATTTTACAAGTATTGCCAGCCCGCCCTCAACAATTCCTGATGGTTTTCGCGCCAGAAAAAAAGAGGGTAGTTACAGAGTATTTGTTCTGGGTGAAAGCAGTACAGCAGGTTGGCCTTACATTGCAAATGCATCTTTCCCGCGATATATAAAACGACGACTTGAGCTTTTCTTCCCGGAAAAAGAAATAGAGGTGGTGAACCTTGGTGTCGCTGCAATATGCTCATATACAGTCCGCGACTTTGCCAAAGAGCTCGTAAAACACAGCCCTGACCTTGTGATTATTTATACAGGTCATAATGAATTTTACGGCGCATTGGGAGTTGCCTCCACTCAATCCTTGGGGCAATCCCGCACACTAATTAATCTTCTGCTTTCTTTACAAAATATTCGCATAGTACAATTGCTTCAGGATATTATTAAAACCGTTTGGGGTGCTTTTGGTTCATCTGATGCAGATTCCGAGAAACAAAACGAAACTTTAATGGCACGGGTAATCGGGGAAAGCAGTATTCCTTATGGTTCGGAAACCTATCATAAAGGTCTAGAACAGTTTGAAGGAAATATGCGCGATATTTTGGAATTATTTCGGGAAAATAATATACCCATAATATTTGGAACAGTTGTCTCTAATCTTAAAGATCAAAAACCTTTTGTTTCCGTTCAGGGTGCGGATAAGTCAGCAGATGAGTTGTTCAGGCAGGCGGGAGAAAAACTGGAAAAAGGAGATACTATCAGCGCAAAACGCCTGTATTACGAAGCAAAGGATTATGATGCATTGCGTTTTCGCGCATCATCCGATCTCAATAATATTATAAAAAAACTTTGTCTCGAATATTCTGCATATTATGCTGATATCGACTCAACTTTGAATGCTGTAAGCCCCCAGGGAATTGTTGGCAGCAATCTGATGGTCGATCATCTGCACCCAAACACTCAGGGGTATTCGCTAATTGGAAAAACATTCTATAGCGTAATGGAAAAATATGGATTACTGCCTTCCGGTAAAAAAGAGATTTCCGATACTCTTGCAGATAGTCTTTTGGAATCTTCTTTTCCGTTTACATCTCTCGACTCCGTAATAGCACGACTTCGTCTTAATATATTACTCGGTGCATATCCTTTTGTACCAAGGGGAACACCCAATATGCTGGTTGCAAACTTCAAGCCTTCATCACTGCAGGATACTCTGGCAATGCAGGTTATTGATAATATCATTACATGGGAGTCGGCACATTATAAAATGGCTGAAAGATATTGGACTCTTGGATTAACCGAAGAGGCGGTGAAAGAAATTAATGTGCTGGTCGAAGATAGACCAATTAATCCGGAAAACCACAAAAACTTAGTCAATTTTCTGGTAGAATCAAAACAGCTTGAAAAAGCCATCGTAGTGCTTCACAGGATGAATAAAATTACTCCGAACGATTTTTCAACAAAGTGGCTGGGCTCCGTCTATCTTCAATTAGGGGATGTGAAGAGGGCAATAGAATATCTTGAAAAAAGTGTTGCCTATAATTCTGCCGATCCACAGGTTTGGTACAATCTCTCAGGAGCTTATTTCCGTGACGGCAATATTAACAAGGCATATACTGCTATTAAAAGATGCCTTAAGATTAATCCCCAGAATAAACTTGCTATTGGGTTTTATCAGCAATTGAAACAATCTTATGGACTAACAGATTAGGAGAAATGATAGAGAGAGTGGTTCTCAAAATCTGAAATTTCAGATTGTTGTGAAAATAAAAATAAGAAATTTATAAGAAGAGTATTTACAAAACCGGACAGGTAGTGAAATATTCAATCAATTAAGTATAACACTACACTGCCCGGTTTAAATATACAAGTACTATCACCCCGTGGCGGTTTGACTTAAAATGCCGCTACAAATCCTGCTCCGAATCTGCCCGCTTTATTTTTCAAATCGTATCCATATTCAACAACAAACCGAAGATTTCTTCTGATAATATGTCCCAGATGCATTGCAACTGACTTTTTATCAAGAGTATTATCGTCTGATTCTATGATATTGTACAGCATTACACCATACCATTTACTGTCATCACCATCGGGCAGATAAATTAACTCAGCAAAACCGCCGTTTGCCTTTATTTCTGTGGCTCCGATGTTAAGAAATGTTGGGTTATCATCATTGCGGGAAATATACTGTAGATTAAGCTCTATAGGTCCTGCGGAAACAACAGCATCTATACCGAACATGCTAGTTTTGTTTAGTGCAGAAGAATCCGGATCAAGGTTTTCCCTGCCTGCATAACCAAAAGCACCAATTGAGAGAAACTCAGCAACATCCTGATTAACACGCGCTAAGAAATTTTTATTATTATCGTTGTCATATCCATTACCGGAAAAGGTAGTTCCTATACCTGCGCCGTTAAGTACTTCAAAAAATAAATCAGTTTTAGAAGGTAAAGAATAATTAAGCATTATACCACGATCGTAAGTAAGACTAGCCTTTGAATATCCCGGAGCGTATTTATAAATGAGATAATCCTCAGAAGTAAGACGAAGTTCTCTTTTGAAGAGAGGATCCGATACCTGAAACTGCCCGACATAGAGATCGAGTTCCTGCTTAAAAATATTGTTAAACATTATATAGGCATCCTCAATCTTACCGGGTTCTCCCTGTTCCAAAATATAATAAACATAATAAGAAACATTATCGGAAATAAGTCCCCCGCTGAGAAGTTTCAAAGCACTTGGTCCTGTCTGGTCGTATTTTTTGTTTTTATAAGTCAGATATCCCTCGATGCGGGCCGCAAGCGGAAAGTCGCGTATAAGAGAGAGCTTATCATCGCCGGTATCCATAAAATAACGGGGCGCATCTTTATCCCTAAGAGCAAAACCGTTAGCGGCAAATTCTTCACCATAAGCCTTAAGCTTCGGAAACGGTGCATGACAAGTTTTACAAGTCATATTGTATTTTCGCGCAAAAGCGGGAATTGCTGCAGTTTCCGCAACATTTACAATCATAAATAATACGATAAGTAGAAAATGTTTCATAAGAGCAAGAATCCTTAATTGAGTATCGTAATTGTAGTTGAATGTTCGTTAACCTGAATGATTTCTGCTTCTTCAGGAACTCCCAGAAAATCGGCAACTGGTTTTACGAGCTTTTGATAATTCAAAACGGCTCGTACCGTAAGAGGTCCCGGTGGAACATTATCGGGTATCCGAAATGTACAGGTTTCGAGTTTCGTTTCGCGAGGTCCTATACGATAGTCCACCCCAAGTGATTTAGTATTCCACTGCTGTATTGTCATAACACCATTGGGATCGAAATATGCCATGCGGAAGATTCTATCGCCCACAGGAATACCGTCTCGTTGTACACCCTTAAATCCGGGATCATTTAGAGCAATACCCATATCTGAATATGCGAGTACATCAGCGCCAATAGTATATTCTTCTCCTTCAAATCCTTTTTTGTCAACAGGGAGGTGGTAAACATTACCCTTGGCATCAGTAGCTTCAACATGCATCCAAACTATTCTGTCTTCAACAGAACCGGTCGGAAATTTATGTCCGGTTTTTTGATTAAATAACGCAATGGTGAACTTGACTGCTTCTCCCGGTTCAGCTTCACGAATATCCGGATGTATGCGCAGTTCGATTGTTCCGCGTATTTTTCCTGCATCATGGGCTCCATGAAACAGATGTTGTTTTGCATCGGAATATTTGTTACCCATTGAGGCAGTGTAACCTTCGGCGCTTGTCATGTGGCAATCCTGACATTGTACACCTTGTTTAGAATAAGGTCCTTCCTTCCACTCAAGATGGGTAGATTTAACCCATACACCATAAGGACTTTTTTCATTATGGCAGGTACCGCAAAAGTCTCCTGATTTAAGAAAATCAGAAACCACGATTTCGTGAGCGGGTGAAACATTCTGCCCCCGAATACCGTATTTTGCAAATCCGGGTTTTATTATATAATTATAATTATATGGGGTATCTCCTTCAAACCCGCTTATAGAATGACATACTTCACAAGAAACTGATTCGTTTGCGCGCGACATTTTCTCGGGAAGTGGAGGTGGAACATCACCGGCGAGAAATGATATAGGAGCATGACAGCCATTGCATCCGGCTTTAACCCCTGCAACAACAGGGTCCTTTTCGGCGTGGGGCACAGCTAATTTGAAATATTCGACTTCATCCCATTTGTGTGTATAAGATTGTGACATCATTGACTGTTTCCATTGCTGGTAAATATCGGTGTGGCAGGAAGCTCCGCAAAATTCCGGGGTCTGAAAATCTTCATATTTATATGTGCCAAAAGCTGCGTCACCGGCTTTATGCTGTGCCCGAGTGTAGAAGCAAACGCCGAAAAGAATAATAGTAAGATAAACAAACTTTTTCATATTTTCTCCTATTATAGTTTGTTAATGTAATGCTTTATGCAGCTCCGTATTGCTTACGGGATCCCCTGAATTTCAACCTGAAATTTACGCATTTATTCAACGACAACAATATGCGATCGTCGGGTTTTTCTTATGTATATCAGGTCTTAATTAAAATTACTTAGGTTATACATAAATGATAGAATAAAATATTGCCCCAGCACACTCGATCGGGAATCTTCATAATATGAATCTGTTACCGAACGCTGTACGCTGGTGTTTTCATTAAAAATATCGTTTATTGTTAAGCGTATTTCCCCGCGATCTTTCTCAAATAGTTTTAATCCAATCGCTGCTGATGCAAGTGTATAACTCCTGTTAAACTCATCAGAAAGACCATTATAGTACTGATAGGCTACATCAGCATTTATAAAAAACGATTTCCAAAACTGCCAATATATTCTTGCAGAGGTATTTTGGGTGAAATAATCTGAGTTCAGATCTTCCTGCAACGAGCTTTTAATTTTATTAAATCCATTTATTGAGAGAACCGAGAAATCAAGTTCTTTACCAATATTGCTTACAAGTGCAACTCCGATATTATAGTTAAGAGAATTAGAAAAACCAGATTGTTCATTAATAATAGTAGGAATCTTTGAATAGGTTAGAGATAAATTGAAGTTGAGATTGGATTTTAGAAAACTTACCGGTAATCCGTATGTAATAAACGACCGTATATTAAAATTACCATCAAGATTCACCGGTTTTGTGATTTGTGCCCCACGACGCAATAAGATACCATCAACATACTGCGAATCGGTTGTTGCTATGGTTTTTTTATTACCGATATAGTCATTCGTGAAAGTTCCGCCAAGAACAACAAAGAAGTATTGCATTGAAGAAAAGTCCACAATTGAAAATCGGGTGGTTAATGTATGTCGGTAATCTTGTTTTAAATTTGGATTCCCGATAGAAAGCTGTACGGGATTTGAATTATCCAGCACATTTTGTAACTGATCAACCGAGGGTGCGTTATTATCAGTGCGGTAATTAAACCGAAGATTTTTATCACGGGATATATTCCATCGTAATTGAAAAGACGGCTGCCAGGATACAAAAGATCTGTTGATAACACCGGAAAGGGGAAATGTTTGTGTGTTTTGTAAATCAGCCATTCGATAGTTAATGCCGGCAGTTATATTGAGATCTTCCGTTCTCCACACATATCCCGTACCAATATATCGGCTTCGATAGTATTTAGTATAAACATTACTAAGAACGGTATCAAGATATGCCTGCGATGCCGAATAATAGGGATAAGTATAAGTCTCCCTGTCACTGTCTTCGTCCGAATAAGAAAACCCTGTAGTTAATTGTAACAAAGATGATTCGGTGATGGGTTCTGTATAGTTAAGACTTGCCGAAGCATCGTTGCCGGTTTTATCGAGATTGGCATATTGGTCAGTTGTATCGCTGTTAATAATACTGCTAAAGTAGATATTTTCACTGAAAAGATTATTGTTTCCATCGCTGTTGTTCACCCCGCCATTAAGACTAAGCGAGAGCGTTCTGCCTCTTGTTTCAAATTTATGCCTGATGAGAAGTTCATTAGAACTTCTTATTGCAGAAAGGTCAGATCGAAAATTATTCCTGACAGAGTTTAATTGTGTCTGTAAAGAGTTAGTTAAGCCGTAAAAAAAACTACTGCCATCATTTATCTGCGCGGTAAGTCGTGGACGGAAAAGTATAGATGTTGAAGAGTCAATAGTATATTCAATCTTGAAATTCAGACGATGGTTAATATTTTTTGATGACGAAGCAGAGGTTTCATCATAAGTTTGCCCGGAAAGACCGGAGAGAAAATACTCTCTGAGAATCCTCGAGTCAGCATTATTTTGGGTATAATTAAAGAAATAACTCCCCGTAAGTTCCAAAGTTTCACCCCATTTGTCAGAATAATTAATTCCTGTTGCGTGGGTTTTATTCAGTCCTTTCGACTGTCCGACCATAAAATCAGAAGCATCATTACCCCCTCTGCCGCCTCCTCCACCTCCAACGCGAACTATACCAAGTCGTTGACCCATCGACATTAAACTTCGCATAGGCCCCGGGGCACTACCCATTACGCCCAGAATATCATCAAATGAAAAATTCTGTTCATTTATATTATTTGTTAGTGCCAGCAAGGTAAAACGGGTATCGTCTTTAAAATAATTAAAATTCGCATTAACTTTATATTTATCCTCATTACCAATGCCCGAAAAGAATTTACCAAATGTTCCGTTGCGCACCCGGTTACGGGTAACTATGTTAAGCGTTTTTCGGGTGTTACCATCATCAAAACCGGTAAATTGCGACTGCTCACTCTGCTGATCAAAGATCTGAATTCGATCTATCATTTCGGCGGGTAAATTTTTTAATGCCGCGTTCGGGTCATCGCCAAAAAATGGTTTACCATCTACAAGTACCTGCTTAACTTCTTCACCCTGTGCCTGTACTTTACCATTTTGTACAGTAACACCCGGCATTTTTGCAACAAGATCTTCAGCATTTGCATCAGGTCGGGTTTTAAAGGCGTCGGCGGCATATTCGGTAGTATCACCCTTTTGCTGAACCGGTGGAAGCTCGCCTACTACTTCAATATCTTTAAGTTTTATATTTGTTTGTACCAGATAAATTCTGCCGAGATCCAATTCCTTGCCCCGCGCAGTAAATTGATAACTATAACTATTATATCCCAAAAAGGAAATTGTTAGAGTATAGTTTCCTCTTCTCTCCAGGCCCGTAATTTCGAAATAACCGTTTTTTCGTGTTGTTGCGCCGGTAGGTATGCCACCCGAAGGAGATGTTATCAATACAGTTGCACCCTGAAGCGGCGATTTCTCCAGCGAATCCAAAACCTGACCTTTTAAGGTAAAACTTTGAGAAAAAACGGAGGTGGAAAATACTACAAGCAACAAAATAAATTTCATTTCTGGCCTGACTATGATGAAGGTATTAATATTAGTTACGGAAATTACGAAATTGGTTTAATTTGAACCTGAGAAAATTCTCAGGACGGTTTTTATCTTCTTTTAATGGTTAAATATGTAATCAGAATAATTGCGGTGAGGATACCTGATACCTTATAACTTAACAATGAAGTGTACATGTCAGACTGATTGTATTTTAGAGTAATTTTTAGTAATTTTTTTTATCGGAAAGGTTTTCCCTAAATAGTTTTAGAATAGTCATTTCGTTGTACTAATCAATCATTATTATTACATAATAATTCAAAGAGCATAAAATGGAACACCAACAGCTTTCAGGCGAAGTTTACTACCCCTCTAAAGAAGTGGTTAAACACAGTAACGCAAAAAACTATGAAGAAATGTTAAAATTTGCTTCAGAAGATTTACAAGGATTCTGGGCGAATGAAGCAAAGAATCTTCACTGGTTTAAAAAATGGGATAAAGTTTTAGATGATAGTAAAAAGCCTTTCTTTAAGTGGTTTACCGGGGGAAAAACAAATATATGTTATAACTGTCTTGATGTTCATACTTCAACCTTCCGGAGAAATAAACTGGCTCTTATCTGGGAGGGAGAAAAAGGGGAATTCAGAGGATTCTCGTACTTTGCTTTGCACCGTGAAACCAGTAAAGTAGCAAATGTACTGAAGAGTCTTGGTGTCCGGAAAGGTGACCGCGTTACAATTTACATGGGCAGGATACCTGAGCTTATGATTGCAATGCTCGCCTGTGCGCGTATAGGAGCAATTCACTCTGTAGTTTATGGTGGTTTCTCAGTGGAGGCTTTGCACGAGCGACTTGAAGACAGTCAGTCAAAAGTTCTGATTACAGCAGATGGCTCGTTTCAGCGAGGCAAGGTGGTGCCGTTAAAAGCTATTGTTGATGAAGCATTACAGCGTGCCGCATCGGTTTCAAGTGTTCTTGTTGTAAAAAGAACGGGCGAACCGGTGAATATGGAAGCAGGCAGAGATATGTGGTATCACGAGCTGATGTCATTGCCAATTGCGAACAGTCATTGCCCAGCAGAAGAACTTGATGCAGAAGACCCATTATTCATTCTTTATACTTCCGGCACTACAGGTAAACCGAAAGCTATTTTGCATACTCATGGCGGCTACATGGTTGGCACTTACACTACTCTGAAATATGTATTCGATATACACGAAGAAGACCGGTATTGGTGTGCTGCCGATCCGGGATGGATAACAGGGCATAGTTACATTGTTTATGGACCACTGCTCAACGGAGCTACATCATTTATGTATGAGGGAGCGCCAAATCATCCCTACCCGAACCGATGGTGGCAGATGATTGAAAAATACGGAATAAATATTCTTTATACTGCACCAACTGCAATTCGTGGACTAATGCGCTTTGGCGAAGCGTGGCCGAACCGGCATGATCTTTCCTCTTTGCGGTTGCTGGGTAGTGTGGGAGAGCCCATAAATCCTGAGGCTTGGCGCTGGTATTATAAAGTTATTGGTAAGGAAAAATGTCCGATTATGGATACCTGGTGGCAAACGGAAACGGGGATGTTTATGATTACTCCTGTTCCTTCTGTACCCTTAAAACCGGGTTCCGGTACGCGACCATTTCTTGGTGTTCAGATGGAAGTAGTAAATGAAGAGGGTGAACCCGTAAAAGCCAATGAAGAGGGGTATCTGGTTATCAAAACACCTTGGCCCGCAATGATGCGAACTATTTATAAAGACGATCAACGATATGTTAACCAATACTGGAGCAAATTTAAAGATTACTATATGACCGGTGATTCAGCCAGAAAAGATGAAGACGGGTATTTCTGGATTATCGGAAGAGTTGATGATGTAATTAAGGTTTCGGGTTACCGACTTGGTACAGCAGAAATTGAAAGTGCGCTTGTTAGTCATCCGGCGGTTGCAGAAGCCGCCGCAATTGGGTTGCCTCATGAAATTAAAGGTAACGCCATTCACTGTTTTGTTATTCTTAAAGCCGGCGTTGACCGATCTGAAAAACTTGTTGATGAACTTCGAAACCATGTGGGGCATGAGGTAGGACCTATTGCAAAACCCGAGCATATTGAAATAGTTGATGTATTACCGAAAACACGAAGCGGAAAGATTATGCGGAGGGTTTTAAAGGCAAGGGCGCTGGGTCAGGATCCCGGTAATCTTTCTACTCTTGAGGAATAGTTGCTATTATTTCCTGACATGGAAACTTTCTAAGTTTCCGTGTCAGGATTCCCTATTAATTTTTCAATTCATTAAATACCCTACCGGGTAAGTAACTTTCAGAAGTTCATCTATTTGGTGCTTCGGAAAAAAATTCTCCTTAGAGCAGGGAGCAAATTCCATAAAGACATTTGCTAACAGACTATTTCGGTTTCCGTAACTTATTGTACGGAACAAAATGCTGTAGAATAATGTAATTACTTCGGTAAACTAATTAACGGATTATTGATTCTATCTACGATGGAGATAAGGAGTTATATTATTAGGAAGTGAGATATAAAATATTTTTCTGCTCACAAACGAGATAATTTTTTGTAATAAAAAATATGAAGAGGGCGAATACCGATAAAACTAAAACTCATTAATTAATCCAAAATGGATTTTTCCCTCGTTTAAAGCATCACCCCGCGCAAGAGCATAACTCACCGAGATAACGCCGAGACCACTTTGTAAGGTAAGTCCGAAGCCGAAACCATTCGGATAACCTTTATTTTCTTTTATCTTTCGTGTAACATCTTCTTTTTGCAGAAAATACCCGGAATCGAAAAACAGAAAAGCATACGATCGTACATCAAGCAGGAAACGGTATTCAAGATTAGACCATGCTATTCGCTGACCGAGAAACTGATTTTCTCTATAGCCGCGTAGTGTTGTCGTTCCGCCAAGTGAATACAAATCGCTTATTTCTATTAAATCTCCCCTTGTGTCTCGTAAATACAGCGAAGCAGTAAACACCTGATTTTTGAAAGTTTCTATGAAATATCGAAAACTCAAGCCATATCGTTGAATTTCATTTTTTACCTGTAACCCGGGTGAGATATATTCCGCCGGTCCGCTGATCTTTTTTGTGCTAAATGAATATGAGGTGAGAAAAAATAGACCTCTTCTGCTGGAGTAAGGATCGTCACGCGTATCTGTTTTAAATGAAAGCCCTGTTGTAATCAGGTCGGAACTAAAAACAGTAAACACTGGAACCTCTCGGAGAGAAGGGATTACCGATTCGAATGATGCTGACGCAATAAAACTGATGTCATCAGTAGCTATATATTCAGCAGAAAACTCATATTTAAGCTGTATGTAGGTGCTATCCTGCCGCTTTTGAAAAAATGCACCTCCCAAAATTACCGGATAGCCGAGAACATACGGTTCCTGATATCGAAGTTCTAGTTCCTGAGAAAGTTTATCAATTTTCTGCCAGCGGAACCCTGCACTTCTTCCGGTGCCCAGAAGATTGCGCATTGAAATGGTAACTAAACCTGTCAGATAGCCGGATTCGCCTTTTTTTTGTGAAGGTATAAACCCTAGTACTCCATCGAAGTTATTGGTGTTTTTTTCCCGTACAGTAATTTTTAGGATACCCTCATTTTTTGAGTTTATATAAAAATCAGGAGAAGAAACAGGCTCAAAGAAGCGTAATTTATTTAACTGCTGAGGAATGAGTTGAACCTTAGAAAAAGTATAAACATCACCAACCTTAACCGGAATCTGGCGAAGGATAACCTCTTCATCAGTTGAGGTATTGCCTTCAATTTCAATGCGATTTACCCGACAGAACAGCCCCGGCTTTAATTCAAGGCGGATATCTGCAATAAGGAATGAATCACGAAATGCTACGGACGAGACATGAACCTCTGCAAACGGATACCCATATTCCTGCATTTCAGAAAGAAGACCGGCAATATATGTTTCTATTCGGCTTTTTGTAAAAGTACGGCCGAGAATAAACGAATAATCGGGGAGAGGAATATTTCTTACAATCGAGTCTGGAACAAGGATTTCAAGCGTATCAATAATGCAAGGCTCGCCATCATTCACCGTTACATAGTACTTACCGGAAGCACTATCTTCTGCGGATGAAGGATTAACTGCAATCGTTGGAGAATAAAAACCGCTCTCGCGTAAAAATGATTGTAATGTGTCAGTTAAAAATTTCGTTATATCGTTGAAGGTAGCGGACTCAGGCAATACCCGAATGATTGTGTTGATCTGGTTTTCATTTAATATTGTATTTCCCCGGAGAGAAAAAGATAAACCGTTTTGAGAAAACAATGGGAAGGTAAAAAAAAACAGAATACTAATGATTCGACGAAACATCGATAAGCTTCATCTTCTTGCCGATTGTGGTAATACCAATTTCAGAAAAGTATTGCTCAGCTACACCCGGTTGAATTGCACAGACAGACGAAACAGCAGCATTTGCGGCTCCAAGCGCAGAAGCAAATTTCAGTGTGTCTTCAAATACCATATCGTGAAACAGACCATATACAATACCTGCAGTAAATGCATCGCCACTGCCTGTCTCATCGAAAACGCGTATTGCAGGATTAGAAACTTTATAAACAAAATCGAAATTAGAAGCATAGGTATCCTTACCGCCATTGGTAAGATATACCTGTTTAATTCCATACCCATACATAGTCAGAAGATACTTTTTAATATCCTCTTCAGTTTGGAGTGAAATATCAAGAGATTTTTCTGCTTCGGAAACATTGGTATGCAGAATGGTCGGACCAGCTTTTACGGCAGAGGAAAAATGTCTTCCGTAAGTGTCAAGAACGGAAATTTTATCGTATGAACCGGCCGCCTTAATAGCTTCACAGAAAATAAAATCGGTCTCTTCCGAAGGAGAACTGCCGGAGAGTACTACTATTTCGCAATTTTGAATAATCTTTAACAACTTCTGCAGAAATTCATCAGCCTCTTCTCTACGAATAAACGGATCAGGAGAAAAAAAAGAGGTAACCTTACAATTATCTTCATCAATAAAGACGGATGCAGTTCGTGTATCTGCTTTTGTGCGAATAACGGTATTTTTTATTCCTTCATTTTCAATAAGTTCTTTAAATTTTTTCCCGTAGAGAGGTCCCGTAAATGTGAAAACAAAGCTTTGCACGCCGAGATGCAGTAATTGGCGCGAAACATTGATTCCCTTACCGCCTGCCTGCTCGGAATAGACGGCATCGCGGTAGGTGTTTCCCGCTTCAATACATTTACGGGAATATCTAAACTCTAATAATGGATTAAGTGTAACAGTGAGAATCATTTTTTCGGTGGCAATAAATTATCAACGGAAGCGGTAAGTATCGCCGTAAAGCGGTGTAACAAGACGGTAGTCTCCAAATCCGGTAGCATCAACAAAAACAAATTTTTTATTAAGGTCGTAATATTCCCATACTTCATAGGGCTTCGAGTTGTAATCGAATGGATGACGGTCGATATTATTCGGGGCGCCAAGAATGACATAAACCATTCCCATATCGGTTCGCCAACCTTCCATATAGTGCGAAAAATTTTTATTGCAGAATTCTATTCGGCGGTAGTATTCATTAAATATTTCATTCTCCTCAGTTGCGGCGCTTGGATCTTTTTTCTTCCAGTAATTCAGAAACCGAATAAGTTTTTCTTCATAGGTTTTACCGTCTTTAATTTCCTGTAACTCTGCAGATGTAGCAATATAAACCATCTGATCAATAGCCTTATCGAGGTCCTTTATTATAAACGAAAGACCGGGAAGACGGGAAGTAACCTTTTTCTGTAAAACAACCAATTCATCAAGATTATCGTCGAGAACTGTTACACGAAGATAATATTCTCCTGTTGTATATTCGAGACTATCAAAAGTAAAATACGCCTGTGTTTTTCCGGCGTTAAAATGTTTCTCCTCCGTTTTGCTAAGTATTACCTGACTTTCCTGATTTATAACCGAATAGCGTATTGAAACATCGCGTGCTTCTTTACAATAAAGCTCATAATAAATTGGCATTGCGATTTTGTGGTTTGTAATAGTACGAGAAATATTCGGAATAAATTTACCGCCCTTTGAGGCACCGGTAGAAGGTGTTATGAGAATAATATCGCTTGCGGTAATTGGGGTATTAAAATCTCTGATGGTAAATGGCGACTCAAAACTATAAGTTTTACGGGAATCTTTATCTTCAAAAACCAGGCGCACAACCGCTGACTGAGGTTTAAGTTTAAATGAACGAAGACTGAGATTAAAATTCGATTTCGCCATTGTTTGGTTAAAGTCTGTGACTTCTACTTTTTCATTCCACATCTTCTCCATTAACAAAACAGATTTATCTTCGCTCAAAAATGAAACAGTAAGAGAGTATTCACCCCTGAATCCGTTTTCTGACTTAACGAATTGTATTTTATTAAACGGCACCTGAACAAAAACATCGACACGGGTAGTTGCGGAATCACCGTCAGAAAAATTCAGCACATCGAAGTAAAAAGCAGGTAATGAAAATATTTCTGTTTCAGAACGGTCTTTCTGTCCATTCACTGAAACCACAAGAGCCGCACAGAACAATAACAAGGAAAGTAACATTTTCATCATGCACTCATTCAATTAATTTGGCGAACAGGTCATATTCATTATAATCATACACACGCACATTAGCAAACTGTCCCGGCATAAGCCTAGCATCCTTTGAATCGATAAGTACTTCTCCATCTACTTCGGGAGCATCTCGCCAGCTTCTGGCTACATAAAAATCTCCTTCACGAGCCTCAACAAGCACTTCGAGAGTACTGCCTTCAAGCATAGCATTTTTCTCTCTTGAAATTTCTTCTTGAATTTTCATCAGCTTATGCCGACGAGCCTTCTTAACCTTTGCAGGAACGGGGTCGCCAAGAATGAAACTTGTAGTGTTTTCCTCGACAGAAAATTCAAAAACCCCCACACGGTCGAATTTTGTATCACGAACAAAATCACACAATTCCTGAAAATCCTCATCGGTTTCTGCAGGATAGCCAACAATAAATGTTGTTCGCAAAACAATATCCGGTATGCGGGTGCGGAATTTCTCTATGAGTTCAATCTGGCGTTGTTTTGTTACTCCACGCCGCATTGACTTCAGACAGTTATCGGAAATATGCTGAAGAGGAATATCAATATATTTACACATTTTCGGATTTACCGCTATTTCCTCAATAACATCATCCGGAAAATGCGAAGGGTATGCGTACATCAGGCGTATCCACTCTATGCCATTCACTTTACTCAATTCCCGAAGTAACTTTGCCAGAACACGCTGACCATAAATATCTTTGCCGTAATCGGTAGTGTCCTGTGCAATTAGGACCAGCTCCTTGGTATTATTGGCGGCAAGGAACTCTGTTTCGCGGATAAGTTCATCTATTGATTTTGATTTATGTCCTCCGCGCATCAAGGGTATTGCACAGAATGAACAAGGATGATCACAACCCTCTGATATTTTTAAATATGCCGTATGCGACGGAGTGGTAAGAATTCTCTCGCCAAGTAATTCATATTTTAACTCTCCCCCAAGCTCGTGGAGTATTCCTTCGTAGGCTTCCGTACCAAAATACACATCTACTTCGGGGATTTCTTTTTCTAACTCTTCTTTGTAGCGCTCAGAAAGGCATCCGGCAACTATTACTTTACGAATAACACCACTTTCCTTTAAGCGTACAGCATTAAGAATAGTATTTATCGACTCCTGCTTTGCGGCTTCAATAAATCCACATGTATTGATGATTACTGTATCGGCATTCTCCGGATTATTTTCAATTTTTATTTTATTAAGAGAAATCTGTTTTAAGAGCCGCTCCGAGTCAACAGTATTTTTCGAACATCCAAGAGTAATGAGACTGACTTTTCTTTTATCATTCATAAATTATCACAACACAAATATCGTATCGGTAAACTACAAAGCAATGTATTTAATATAAATATAGATTACAGGCGAAACGGCAATCAACGAATCAAAACGATCGAAGATACCTCCGTGACCGGGAATAATCTGCGAGGAGTCCTTGACACCTGCATCGCGCTTTAGTAACGACTCAACAAGATCACCCGTCTGACCTAAAATTCCCACAATAGCGCCAATAAAAAGAGCATCGCTCCAACTCAGAAAATCGAGCAATAAATACCGGGCTAGCAACATTGTAGTAATAGCAAATACAAAACCGAAAATAGCGCCTTCCCAACTCTTTTTCGGGCTTACTCTTTCAAAAAGTCGATGTTTACCAAAGGAGAGTCCCCCGAAATATGCCGCTGAATCACAAATCCAGATAGAAGCAAAAATGGAGTAAATTACAAAAGCGCCCTGTTCATAAATTGAAAACATTTCGCGTATTTCTACTAAGGTACTGAGAAAAACACCGATGTAAAAAATACCCAACATTGTACTGCCGATGTTATAAATTGCCGACCCTTTATTACGAAACAATTCCACAAGCATCAGTGCCGATACAGTAAGTATAATAATAACTTCAAGCTCTGTATAGTGAAAATAGCCATTAGTAATAATTGCCAGAACACCCGAAAAACCAATAACTCTATGAGCATTTGCCTCTTTTTGCTTCGCCATTCTAACATACTCAAAGTATGCTGTCAGACCAATGGCGGTGACGAGTAATAAAAATGCATAACTCCCCTGGTAAACTATTGTCAGGATGAGAGGAATAAATATAACCGATACAATAATCCTGACGGAGCGATTACTTAAAGGCAATATCAAATCTCCTTTGGGGTGTCGTCGGAATTTTGTTGGTCAGAGGAGTTAAGTGTTTGAAGAAATTCGACAGCATCTTCCTCGTTGTCCTTTCGAACAAAAACTTTTATCAGTGCAATATTTCCGCTTCCAGGGTAATTTCTATCTTGTTGATTTAGTACAAAAGTTTCTATACCGGCGCTTTCAAGATTTGCCTTTATCATTTCTGCTTCTATGAGGGTATCACAGGTATAAACCATTGAAAAATCATCCGAGGAAAAATGAATTTCCTCCATTAATTCAGGAGCAAGTTCTGAACCGCATTCATCACAAACAGCTGCTCCAACTATATATTCCGTTTTACATATAGGGCAAAATGGCATAATGACCTCCTACTCTGAAATATTTTGTGAGCGCTTATTATTATCCTGAATCTTATAATAAAGATTAATCATCGCTATCAGTGCCAAGAACATAATACCGGTATAAATCATATTCATAATCGCCGGTTTAAGATAGTCGGCGTTAACGCTAAAATTCTGGTCGAGTTGGCTTTCGTCATAAATAATGATTAATATTATTGCCATAAAATTATTGATAAAATGAAGAATAATAGCGGTAAAAATTGAGTCGGTTTTATATGCGGCATACCCAAAATAAAGCCCTAGAGTGATTAATGGAATAAGTGCAAAAGGATTAAAGTGATAAAGTCCAAAAAACAAAGCAGTAATAAGCGCGCCGCCAAACTTTTTGAAACGAAGTTCGAAACTGCGCTGTATATAACCACGAAACATTACCTCTTCGCAAATTGCCGGGGTAACAGCTACTACTACAATTACAATAACTACATCGAATCCATTTTCAATCCTCATCAACTGTGAATATGCTTTTTCTACCATTTCAGACAGTTGATCGAATGTAGATTTCAATGATTGTAAAAAGGGTGAGGATTGTACCCAAATATCTACATAGTAGTTTTGAATAATAACAAACGAATTGAGGAAAATAGTGAGAATAAAAATTCCAAGGCTGAAAAGCCCGATTTCTGCAAATTTCGGTAATCGGAAGCGAATAACTGTACTAACATCCTCGTAAATTAATTTCGAGAAAATAAGTGCAGGTAAAAGCAGAAAAAGAATCTGGGTTGCTATTTGAAGCAGTCGGAATGCGTTTAAATTCTCTATTTCAATATTGTTATTGTTGCCAAAAATTGCTAAACCGAGCAATGAGCCAAGAATCTGAAAAAAGAAGAATCCTCCTGCCAGTCCAAGTATTCCTGCTTTTACAGGAGAGAGCTTTGGGTGTAACCCTGATTGACCGGGGGATGAGAAATTACTCTCAAAACCCGGTTGATTGTTTTCATCGGGTTCTATACCGCCCCGATCTTTATTGTCTTCGGTCATAGTATATATTTATTAATTTTGCTTATAATTTAAGAAAATGCCCCTTCCCTAAAAAATAAAGTATTATGACCGGAGATCCGTAAATAGGCGCAAATTACTTCTGCTGAAGAGCTATTTCATCTGTGGAAATTCTCTCAGAATGTACCGATTTATTGTTAAACATTTTTTCGAGTTTTTCATAACGGTAACGGAAGATTCCGTGCAATTGGTTTCTTACAAAAAGCCAGTGTGCAAAACGACCAAGCGCGCCAAAAGGTAACGCATAATGCACTATATCGGTCATTTCTACCCCTTCTTCAGTTTCTTTAAAGAAGTGCTTATGATGCCAGAATTTGTATGGACCAAATCTTTGTTCGTCAATAAAGAAACGCTCGTTCTCTACCTGTGTAATTTCTGTAACCCAACCAACAGGTAGTCCGAGTAAAGGCTTAACGGTGTATTCAATAATTAAACCGGGATATATTTTTTCCGGAAGGTTTTTTGTAAGAATTTCAAACGAAAGATATTCTGGCGTAATTGTGCGTAAATTTTCCGGATTTGAGAAAAAACGCCATGCCGTTGAAATATCCATCGGCAGTGTTTGTTTGGTTTGTAAAGTATAAAGTTTCATTTTGACCTTTTTATCTTACAAAACCCCTTGCAACGGGTAAAAGTTTCCAATAAAAATCCTCAAGAGAAAAATTTGATTTTTTTAACAGAATAAATACTCTGAAACCATACGCGAGATAAGTAGATTTTCACAAGCGAAATTTTTATTTTTCAGTAACAAAAACAGATCAAAAATGAAAATCCCGGTTTTCTTCCTCTTTCTAAGCGCCGTTGCTTTTGCTCAAACAGCCCCCGATGAAATTGTACCCGTAAAACAATTCATACCCGACATAGTTGTTGATTTGCGTTATAACAGCGAGAACAATTTTTGCGGCCAAAAACTATACACTATTGATGAACCCTATCTTGCTTTGGGCGCAATACAAAAACTTATGCTTGTTCAGGATAGCCTGAGAAAAATTACACTGCATAACGGAATTACTTATCCGCAGGGGTTAGGGTTAAAGTTATTTGATGGTTATCGGCCAAGGGCAGTACAATATCTTATGTTTGAGATATTTCCTAACCCTATCTATGTAGCCGATCCGACAACCGGTTCGGTGCACAACAGAGGAGGCGCTGTGGATGTTTCACTAGTTGACTATGCAACAGGACAGGAATTACCAATGCCTACTCCCTTCGACTGGTTCGGGATTGAAGCTTCGCACGATTATACAAATCTACCGCCGAATATTATCGCAAACAGAACATTGTTAAAAAATATGATGACTCAGGTAGCTGGTTTTTCGCTTTACAGCGCCGAATGGTGGCATTATACATTTCCGCCCTCTTCATCATATCCTTTAGTCGATTTTCAGATGAAGTGAGGGGAAAATGAAAAAGGTATTCTTTATTTTTTTTCTGTCCTTTTGTGTACTTGCACAGTCAGAGTTTCTTGTAAATGAATACACCGATACAACGCAACGAGCACCGGTAATTGCAAAGGATTCAATTGGAAATTATGCTGTTGTATGGCAGTCACTTAATCAGGTTTCCTCACAATCGGGATACGATATTTATTTACAGAAATATTTTTCTAATGGCACAAAAAACGGAAGCCCTCAGGTAGTAAACCAGGTAACAGCCGGAAATCAGGAATATCCTGTTATCGCAATGAATAAGTCGGGAAAATTCGTAATTGCCTGGACATCGATGAAGGGAAGCACAAATTTGTATGATATTAGTTATTTGGCAACGACACAAGGAGGAGCGGGAGCAACAGAAGAAACGGCAAATACAACAACAGCATGGTCTCAGTGTAATCCTTCTGTTGCGATTAGTGAAAGCGGTGAGTTTATAATTGCCTGGGATTCCTGGTACCAGGATGGCAGTGACCGTGGTGTTTTTGCTCAACGGTTCGATGCATCCGGTAACAAATTAGGAAGCGAGTTCCGGGTAAATCAGACAACAGCTTACAGTCAGGCAAGGCCAACAGTACGATATTTCTCCGATGGTAAGATTTTATTTATCTGGGAATCGTTTAAACAAGATGCCGGAAGTCCCTCCGGATATGGTGTTTATGGAAGAATATTTGACGCAACGGGAAACGCACTTACTCCCGAATTCAGGATTAACTCAGTCACAGCAGACTATCAATGGATGGGTGATGCGGCTATATTTCAAGATAACACATTTGTGGTAGTGTGGTGCAGTTGGGAACAGGATGGCGATGATGGTGGTATTTATTTTCGCCGTTTTGATTCAAGCGGCTCACCACTTATGAATGAACAAAGGGTGAATTATTCAACCCGGTATTACCAATGGTTGCCAAAAGTGAAAATAATTAGCGGCAACAAGTTTGCTGTTATGTGGTCAAGCTGGAAACAGGATGGTGACAGGGAGGGAATATTTACCGCGTTATTTGATGAAACGAATTATAAATATACATTTGAAACCAGAGTTAATGTCACAACAAACTCATTCCAGTGGGAACCGGATTTTATCATAATGCCCAATGAGGAAATTACCGCAGTTTGGTCGAGCTGGAAACAGTTTGGAAGCGATTATGATATAGTTACCAGAAAATTTGTTCCACTTAAACCTCAGGGGGTTGTATCTCCCGGATCGTACCTGCATCCTACAGGAAAGTCAACCGCAAAGATTCTGGTTCACATACTCGACTCAACCGCAGTTACGGGTCACACCTATAAAGTAAGTTTCGATACCGCTTCAACAGCCGATACGGTATTTGCAACCATACGGAACACGAATACTAATGTTATTGCTGTTAATCGTTTTCCTGTTAACCGTGGCACAAATGTGTTTTATTTTACCAACCAGTTTGATGGAGTTGCAGTCGAATTTCTGCCGGTATTCAAACTGACGCTGGATACAGAGGGTTCTTATTTTGTGAATAACTCCGGCTCTAATCTGCGTTTCAATGTAACCCCACCCACTGCGGGTTCTAAACTTCTGGCTCCTATTGATGTTGCACTTATTTGGGGCAGTACCGATACATTACCCGGTGGTGGATATGTTACCCCGCTCGATACTGCGCTTGGAGTTACAGGAATACGAAATGTAATTACTCCTTTTATAGCCAGAAATCCCGATGGCGGTGAAAAAATTTCTCTTCTCGTAAAAGAGAACAATGCCACAAAAAACAACCGCTGGGATGCGGGAGAAGATATTGTATTTATAACACCGCCTCCATATCAGGTAAATCCATTTAATACACACGCGCAACTTACATCCATAGTTCCATCAGGCACTATTATATTGCCCGGTCTCGGTGATACGAATTTTGTATTAACTCAAAGAAAAATTACGCCACAGGATACATTTTATTTTTCAACTCAACAGCAAAATATTCTGCTCCATACCGGCGATGAAACCACATTACCCGTAAAACCGGAATTATATCAGAATTATCCAAACCCTTTTAACCCAACGACAATAATTTCTTTCTCTGTTCCTGAAGACGGTGACTTAACCATTAAAATTTACGATATCCTTGGCAGAGAGGTACAGGTATTGTCTCAGGGATTTAGAAAAGCTGGCAGGTATAGTGTAATATTTGATGGAAGCGGAATAGCAAGCGGTGTATATTTTTATACTTTACAGGCAAAAGATTATACTCTTACAAAAAAATTATTACTGCTGAAATAAGACCTTAGGTTATATCTGTATAGATGATTTTTCGTCTAAATTTTGCTCAGTTATAGTTTAGAATAAGATGGGAATCTACATTTCTTACACCTTCACTTAAACTTTTCAATGTTCCCTTTGAAGAACTTCATGTTCTTTTTATTTGTATGGATACAAATGAGAAAGGGTAAATTTTTATTATGCTCACATATCGTATCATTAATATTTTTTAATGAATGATAGAGTAGTAAAGTTATAAAATCAGAGGAGAAAAGAATGAAAAAAATAGTATTAACCCTCATTTTGCTATTCGCATTTCACACAGACTTCAGGAGTCAATGGATAAAAGTAGATGATGTTAATCTAGGGGGTGATATAATGGCATTACTTGAGCATGATGGGGTTCTTTATGCGGGTGGTACTGCATATTTATTTAGAAGCAGTAATCAGGGGGCAGTCTGGAATGCATTTTTTACAATGCCTGCTTATGCGTGGTCATTAAGCAAGTTAAACAATGTTCTTTATTGCGGTCTAGCTTATACCTCATCACCCACCCCGGGAGTTTATAAATCAACCGATAATGGATCAAGCTGGAGTTTAACATCGTTATCGAATTCAGCTATTATATCAATGGCCGCGGGTGAAAGTTTTCTTGTTGCAATAGCGTTTAACAAAATTTATTTATCCTCAGATGGTGGACAGTCCTGGTCGATAATTAAAGATCCGGCATTTGGTAATCTGTTTGTTTCTTCAAACAGAATTTATTTAGCAGGTTCAGGGTTATCCGTTACTACTGATATGGGAAATAGTTGGAATGTCATAAATAATTCTGCCGGTTGGTCAGTTACTGCAAAAGACTCTGTAATATTTTTTGGTACGCAGGATGGTATAATATACCGCTCAACAAATTATGGACAGAGTTGGGAAAATAAATTTCAGAAATCCGGCGCTTATGTACACAGTCTTTTACTCTACAATCAATATGTTTTTGCCGGTACAGACTCGGGATTTTATTTTTCTTCTGATTATGGTGAAACATTTATTAGCAAAAATGATAATCTTGGTAAAAGCAGTATAACGGCAACCATGGTGTATAACAATAACATCTATGCAGGAAATGGTGATTATGCACAGGTACCTGTGTCGGTATGGAAAAGACCACTATCAGAATTGACAAGCATTGATGATAAAGATGTTGCAAAAATTACTTCATTCGTTTTATATCAAAACCATCCGAATCCATTTAATCCGATAACCAGGATACAATATTCAATAGCCGGCAGACAATATGTAACATTAAAAGTTTATGATGTTTTAGGAACGGAAGTGAAGACATTAGTAAGTGAAATCAAAGAAGCCGGCAGTTATTCAGTAGAGTTTGATGCAGAAAATCTGCCAAGTGGAGTATATATTTACAAATTGCAAGCGGGTAATTTTACGGAAACAAAAAAGATGACTCTGATACGATAATATAAAAATTAAGTTTTTGCGTTGTTAAATTATTTCGGGTGTACGACATTTTGAGAATTGTAAATCCTCCGGATAGATTACAAAAGCTAAGTCCATCCGTTAGGGAACGGATTTAACAATCTGGAGGATCTTCGATCCGTTATGGAACGGATTTAAAATCCAGAGGATTTAAAGTTTTATCATACACCCAACCCTGAAAGGGTGATATTTTTATAACAACAGCTATCCTTACTTATCCTGAAAACCCTGAAAGGGTGATATAATTGTGGCATCGTCCGTTAGCTAACGGATTAGCCAACGGATCTTATGACGAAATTGAACTATGATAGCAAGTCAATTATTTAATTATGTCATCCCTTCGGATTTTTATTTGGTGTTGCGTATATCTGCGCTATAAATAAAACATCCCTTCAGGATTGTTATTTGATATTTGGCATACACCTGCTATATAATTTGTCTTATCTCAGGATTGATTTTTTTAGAACGAACAAATGTTTCTGTGTCATTAAACCCGAGGGGTTGAAAGTATTATAGAATATTCGTTAAATACCCAAATAAAACCCTGAAAGGGTGATATAATAGTGGCATTGTCCGTTAGCTAACGGATTAGCCAACGGATCCCCTGACGGAGTGAAGAGAAATTATAATTCCACTCCGTCAGGGTTTCTTTTGTTTGTGCTGTGATAATATTATCCAGAGGATCTCCGATCCGTTATGGAACGGATTTAAAATCCAGAGGATTTGCAATCCAGAGGATCTTCGATTTCCCCATAACCCCGAGGGTATTTCCTGTTCTTTTACTCAAACAAGACAATCTCTGTAAAAGATTAAAAATGCTGAGTAATCAGCGCAAAACATACAAAATACACTATTCGATAATTGTATTTTTATAATCTATCCCATTCTCATCCTCTTACAGTGCCGTTTATCAGGTAATAAAACCTTGAAGGTACAAATTGTGGTTTAACAGGGCAAATACCCCTAACTTGATTATGAAAAAAATACTTCTGTATTTATTGAATTTTGCATAACAGTTAAATATTACACAACAGAAAGATCAACCATGGCAGGTAAAATACTATCGAAAATCAAACAATCAATATTTCTCTTTATTTTCTTAAGCTCACTACTCACAGCGCAGTGGCAGGAAACGGGAGGTCCTCTAGGAAGTACAATTACATCATTAACAAAAAGTGGTGGCGTTGTTTTTGCCGGCACAACTGGTGGAGGGGTTTTTCGCACAGAGGATAATGGACTTACCTGGTATCGGGCAAGCGCCGGTCTATTATCCTTATATATCGAAGCAATAGTAACTTCACAAAACTCAGTGTTTGCAGGAACAACAGCAGGTGTTTTTCGCACCACAAATGGAGGTGCCGAATGGGTTTCTGTTACCTCCGGTTTTGGGAATGATTTTGTAACAGCGCTTGCGGCAGATGATGAGAAAATTGTATTGGCAACGGGTGGAGCAATGTACATCTCAACAGATCAGGGCACTACCTGGGATAGTGTTGAAGCTGAGGTTTCAGGGCAATATATTCAGGCATTGGCTATTAAGGATAGCCAGATATTTGCCGGAACTACTAATGGTTTATATATATCCGATAATCACGGGGCAACCTGGTATGCTTCTAATAGCGGATTGGCAACATTGTACATTGAAGAAATATATGTCAGGGAACAGGATATATTCCTTGGAACATTCTCCGGTATCTATCGCAGTACAAACTCCGGAGCTAGTTGGTTTTTTGCGGGTAATGGAATAACATCAACATTTGTTGTTTCAATAACTTCGGATGGAAATTCACTTTATGCGGGTACCACCGGCAAGGGATTGTTCCGCTCATCCGATGATGGACAAACCTGGTCAGGTATTAGCTCAGTTGTACCCTATAAAGAAGTAAATGATGTTTTTGTTAATGGAGGGTTAATTTATGCCGGTACAAGGGATGGAGGTATCTTTGTTTCTCCTGATAATGGAAACAGTTGGCAGTCCCGTAATGAAGGGCTCGGTTATTCATCGGTGCAGTTCATTCAAACTGACGGTAACAGAGTGTTTGCCGGCGTTGATGGCGGAGCGGGTTTATATGTTTCTCAAAATAATGGAGCAGATTGGTTACAGGCGAACAACGGACTCAATTCTGTAGCGGTATCCGATATGATAGTTACAGAAAATTATTATTTTGTTGCTACATCTGATGGTGTTGCGCGTTCCGGTAAAAACATAATTGAGTGGCAAAGCGTAAGTAATGGGTTGAGTGTTATTGATGTTAAGGTATTGTTGAACAAAAACGGAGTGATTTTTGCCGGAACTTATGGAGGAGGAGTTTTCAAATCTACAAACAATGGTGAAAACTGGCAGCAAGTTGCAACAGGTTTAAGCGATGGTGATGTTCGAGCTCTACTTTCGGTTGGGGATGTATTGTATGCAGGGACACAGTATGGAGTGTTTAAATCTACTAACGATGGACAGTCATGGGTGGGCGTAAATAATGGACTACCGCAAACTTATGCAATGGAATTGTCGTCATCGGGAAATGCTATCTTTGCCTCACTCTTTGGTTATGGTGTATATAAATCTACAAACGATGGAGCATCGTGGGTAGCGGTAAATACCGGACTGGAAAATCTTTATGTAGAAGAACTCTCTGCTTTTGGTTCTAATATTTTTGCGGGTACATTCGGTAGTGGAATTTTCCGGTCAACTGACGCAGGAAATACATGGAGTGCTGTAAATGATGGACTTACTTCACTATTTGTCTATGCTATTACTGCCAATAGCCAGTATATTTTTGCAGGAACAGGTTTAGAGGGTGTTTTGAAAAGACCTTACACCGAAGTAGTGACTGCAATAGAACGCGAATCGGAAAAATCACCGGTAAACTTCAGGCTGATGCAGAATTATCCTAATCCTTTCAATCCACAGACAACAATTACTTACGAACTCTCTGCCGATGCAGATATTTCTCTGATGGTATATGATGCACTGGGTAATGAAGTTGCGGTGCTGGAAAAAGGATATAAAAAAGCAGGCAGTTATTCCGTTGATTTTAATGGCTCAGGTTTTGCCGGAGGGGTGTATTATTATAAACTTACAGCAAACGGATTTTCCAAAGTTCGAAAATTAATGCTGATAAAATAATTACTTTTTTGATTGCCGGATTTCCCGACGGAAGTCCGGCAATCTTTTCTGTACATTGTGTAGAATAAACTATACAACCAATCCCTCCCAGCTTTTCTGAAAATTTCTCATTGCGAAATCTGAAAAGATTTTGAGCTTTTTTCTCTCTTTTGTTTTCATCTTTTTGGCACTAATTATGATTCTAAAGAGTATAACGGAAAAAGTACGACTCTTTATGAAATACGCGATAATTTATGCAGTAAAATATATGCCGGTTCGGAAGTTTTTTACCACTATTATTTTGATATGTATTTTTTGTTCCTCTGCTATTTCTGCAACTAATCAGGCGCCTGCCGACTCAACCAGAGAAAGAACAAGAGACAAGATAACAAAAGAAAAGAGACCAAAAGACTCCTCATCGGGTAGTGGGTGGTATGAAAGCGGCACAGTTATTAACGATACTGATTGGTCAACAATTCTCTCCTGCTGTTTCAGCGATTTTACAACAACAGTACTCAGCTCTGCCGCAGAGGCTATTGCAGAAATTGAAAGTAAATCTTTAGTTGATAGCAGTGAAAATAAAAGCTCAGGAAGCAGTTTTTCCGATGTTGTGAACGGGTACTCAGAACATAAGACTTCTGGTCAGAAAGAAAACAATGATTTTTCCAGCATTAATACCGGGTTTTCGGCATATCTTTCTCTGGATATTAATTTTCAGTCAATTCCCGGAGGAGGAACAGATTACACACATGCCGGATCGGGTCTTGGACTTTCTGCTTTGATTCTTTACGATAACTTTGCATTTATTGCAGGAGTACAACGCAGTGGTGCATCTACAAATTTTGCATCGGATTATACCACCACCATAGAGTCAGCAAATGGCGATATAACAGAATATTTTGATTATATAAACAATGCAGAATTGTATTTCACAACTGTGAAATTCGGGATGGGCTATTTTTACCGGAAACAAACATTTTCCGGAGCGGAATTCGGCATTGGCGCGGGCGCATTGGCAACATTTAATACCATTGGGGAGCATTCTGATTTTGAAAGAGATACATATTTTAATGGCTTTTATAGAGGAACTTCTTATTTAAGAGAGTCGTTAACTCACAATACTATAAATCCCGCATTATTTGTTTCGCTGACATACCGGCCGCCGTTTTTTTCTCTGCTTATGTTTTCCATATCGTTTGAACATAATTTTATTTCCCGTTCGCCGCTAATGCAAAAATCTCTGCCGATGGATTGGGT
>CAYTLQ010000323.1:0-27892 GCA_964438715.1 uncultured Ignavibacteriaceae bacterium | reverse complement strand
ATATAATGGCATTATTCAGGTTAGTGGCGTTGAAAGATAAGAAAGCACGGCGAATGGCTACATTATATTTCAAATGCATTGCAATAGGAAGTTGGGTAGTTAAAAAGCAAAGGAGAAAAGTATTAAGATTGTCGGTACCAGTAAAGAAACGGGGGTGGATTGATGGTTTATTTCAAAAGCTTCTTGATTGTGATCCCTCAATTCGGATTTCTAATGCATGATTCGGGTTTAATGAACACCTTCAGTATCTGCTGAAGGTGTTCACCCTCTTATCGAGTTCTTTGTAATCGGGGAGAATTTTTTTTACCTCATTCCAGAAAGCGGCAGAATGGTTCGGATGCCGTAAATGACACAATTCATGAATAATAATATAGTCCAGTAGTTCCGCCGGCAAGATCATCAGCCGAGAATTTAGTGAAATTGTTCCTTTCGTACTACAACTTCCCCAACGCGACTTCTGCCTTCTCACCTTTACCGTTTTGGGTTCAAAATTAAATTGTTCTGCAATCTGATAACATCGGTAAGGAAGAAAGTTCTTTCCCATTTTCAGCAGTATATACTCGTAAATTTGTTCGGTACTAATTTCACTTTCTGTGGGACTCATAAACAGGAATCCATCTGTTGTTCTCTCCCAGGAAATCTTCCTGATATTTTCCATTTTTATGTGTACAATCTGTATTTCCTTACCATTCAAAAAATACTTCTTTGCTTGCGGCCTCAGGAAATCCGCCTTTTTTTCAAGCCATTGAATTTTTGAATGCATGAACTTTATCGCTTCAGGATAGCTAACAAATTTGGGGACAGCTATCTCGATTATTCGGTCATGTTTAATTTTTAATGCAAGGCTTCGGGTTCGCGAAGTCTTTTTAATAACATACTCCGCATCAAAGTCAAGAATTGTAATTTTACCTCTTACTAAAGGTGTTGACGACACTTAGTTATTACCCGATTTTATATGTAGTGCCATCTTTACTATCCTGTAAAGTTACACCGAGATTTTTTAATCCGTCTCGTATCATATCTGAGAGAGCAAAATTCTTTGTTTTTCTCGCCTCATTTCGTACATCAATAAGAAGTCCGATTAGTTTTTCTTCAATACCGGCAGAAGAAACTTTCTTATCAGAAATAATTCCAAAAACACCCGCCGCAGTACGGTCCAGAAACTCTTTTAATCCGGCGTAAAAACTCTGTTGGTATTTTTCACCGGTTGAAAGGATTCGGTTTGCTTCCTTAACAAATTCAAACACCACAGCTAATCCTCTTGATGTATTTATATCGGCATCCATTGCGTCACGAAAATTGTCATAATATTTATCAAATGGGAATTCCACCACAGCTGTTCCGCCGGCGGAAGCACTTAGCGTAGTTACCCTATCGTACAATGACTGTAATTTTTCAAGTCCCGCTTTTGCTGAATTGAGAGCCTCATCGGTAAAATTAAGAGGTGCACGATAATGTGACTGAGCAAAGAAATAACGAATCGTTTCTGCTGAGTAATGCTTTAAAATATCTCTCGCAGTCTTAAAGTTACCTAACGATTTCGACATTTTCTCATTATCAATATTCAGAAATCCGAAGTGCAACCAGTAGCGAACAAATGGTTTACCTGTTGCGGCTTCACTTTGCGCTATTTCATTCTCGTGATGAGGAAAAATAAGGTCATTTCCTCCGGCGTGAATATCAAATGTTTCACCAAGATGTTTGCAACTCATCGCAGAGCATTCAATATGCCATCCCGGCCGACCTTTTCCCCAAGGACTCTCCCAATATGGCTCGCCCGGTTTCGCGTGTTTCCACAGTGCAAAATCGAGAGGCGCTTTTTTCATTTCATCAACCTCTACACGAGAACCGGGATCAAGTTCATCGAGTTTCTTTCCGCTTAATTTTCCATATTCTGCAAACTTCTCAATCTCAAAATAAACATCGCCATTGCGCGCATACGCCACGCCGTTCTTCTCCAATTTCTGTATCAGTTCAATAATTTCGGTAATATGCTCTGTTGCTTTCGGATAAACGGTAGCCGGTTTAATATTTAGTCTGTGCAAATCTTCCAAAAATGCAGCGGCATATTCTCCTGCAACTTCACTTGCAGGCCTGTTTTCCCCGAGTGAACGATTAATGATTTTATCATCAATATCTGTTATGTTCATTACAAACTTAACATCGTAACCAAGAAATTCTAAATATCGGCGGATAAAATCTGCATTAATAAATGACCGTGCATTTCCTATATGAAAAAAGTCATACACCGTTGGTCCACAGACATACATTGTAACTTTCCCCTCATTAAGGGGTTTGAATTCTTCTTCTGTTTTTGTAAGTGTGTTATAAAGTTTAAGCATAGTATTATAATTAAATTATCTTTCTAAAATACATAATTCATTGAAGTTTCTAATGAGTGTATCAGGAGAACTAAACACTCATCTTTTATACACGAAGCCGTGAAAGCAGTTCCTCGAAATCGGGTGGGAGCTTAGACTCGAACCGTATTTGTTCTTTCGTTGCCGGATGAATAAATCCTAAAGTTCTTGCATGAAGCGCCTGCCGTGGCATAATTTCCAAAAGATTCTCAACACGGGCGCGTATTTTAGGTAATTGTGAACCCGCCATTATTGCCCTGCCACCATAAGTTTCATCGCCAAAAACCGGATGACCGTTGTAAGAGAAATGTACACGAATCTGATGCGTTCTCCCTGTTTTTAACCGAACGGAAAGCAGAGAAGCAAACTCAAATTCCTCAAGAACTTTATACATTGTTACAGCCGGTTTACCCTCATTTTCGGATACAGTAAACTTTTTCCTGTCCTTCTTACTTCGTGCAATGTTCCCTTCAATAATTCCTTCTTCCGATTTCATTCTCCCCCACACTACGGTCCAGTATTCCCGTTCGATGCTATGCCTGCTGAACTGTGCGGCTAAATGTGAATGAGCATGCTCCTCTTTGGCAATAACAAGCAATCCGCTGGTATCTTTATCAATTCTATGAACTATGCCTGGACGAAACACATCGCCATTATTCGGACTAAGATCTTTTGTATAATAAAGCAGTGCATTAACAAGTGTACCCGTAAAATGCCCAAGCGATGGATGGGCAACCATTCCGGGAGGTTTATTGATTATCAAAAGATAATCATCCTCATATACTATATCGAGGGGAATATTTTCCGGCTCAGTTTTATCGGGGCGTGGAGATACCGGAATTGTAACATGAATAGTATCACCCGCTTTGATTATGGTATTGGATTTAGCAGTTTTTCCGTTAATGGTAACATACCCTGCTTCAATGAGTTTCTGGATTCTGTTTCTTGTTGCGTTCTCCATTGAGTGTACAAGAAAAACATCAATCCGTTCCTTTTTTTTCCCTTCGGGAAGATCGAACCTATAATTTCTCTGAGTTATCAGTTCTGCCATCCACACTCCCATTCTTACCGTCTGAGGAGTCTGTATTACCATCGAAGACAGGCGGAATATTGTCTCTGTTATCAGCCATCGCTTTCGATGACTCAGTAAGTACCGATTTATCCCCATCAACATCGGATAATTCATTTTCAGGCAAATTTGATTTCACCTCATCAATACTTTCTCCCGCAACTGTTTGCGGTTCATTCAAGCTTTCTGTCTCATCCTGATGTTTTTTATAAAATAAAAGCATAATGAACACACCGAGAGACACGGCAGTATCAGCAATATTAAATATCGGAAACCTGTCGTAAACACGCCCGAAGAGATTAATGTTGAAGAAATCAAAATCTAAAAAGTCAACAACTTTGCCATAGAATAATGGAGCATACTGATAAAAAACACCATAGAATACACGGTCAATCAAATTACCTATCGCTCCGCCAAGAATCAGAGCAAGAGAGAGTCGCAGACTTAGGCTCTTATCTCTCACAGTGTAGAGGTAATAAAAAAGTCCGACACTAGCGATAATTGAAAACACCGAGATCAGTAATTTACCGGTAATAGTAAGGTCTATACCAAATGCCATTCCCGGATTTTCAACAAATGTCAATTGAAAAAACTGACCAAGAATTGGTATTCTCTGACCGTGATACATCCCCTCATAGCGGATATTGAGAAAAGGAACCGCAAAACCTTTTACCAGCACTTTTGTTAACTGGTCTATTACAACAACAAAAAGAGTTACAAATAAAATTCGCAAAAATTACCTTCCGGAATTGAGGACTAAATTCTCCTCGGTTTCTCCTGTCTTTTTTTAATTTGAACACAAAGTTGAGAATGAGGGACTGCCTCTAATCTTTCCGCAGGTATAAGCGGACAGGTTTCACAGAGGAATTTTGGTTCATCCACACATTCAATGCACTGTCCATATGTTCCAGCCTCGATGCGTTTAAGTGCATCTTCGAGGTAACCGAGAAATTTGTTTTCCCTCTGAGCATAGAGAAATGTTTTTTCCCGCTCCATTGCATCAGTACCCTGCTCAGCCATGTGAAGAGAGTAAGGAGAATTTTCATTTATATATTCGCCCGTTGTTGGGTCAAGCATCTGATCACGAAGGTTTTGTAACTGTTCAACTATCTCCCGCTGTTTATCCAATATTATTTTTTTAAATCTCTCCAATTCCTCCGGTGTGTATTTATACTTTATTGGTCGATTTGGTTTAGGCGCGGGCTCAATATAATTGTTTGAGGTTGCCGGGGAATAGGGTAATCTCGCAGTAGGCTTTACTGAGGAAGTTTCTTTTTTTTCACCAACAGTAGTATTTACTGAAGAGTTCATAGTACTATTCGAAGTTTTTTTCGGAGGAGCTACAGATTTTGTAGCGGCAGACTTTACATTTACAGATTTTTCCGTTTTCTTTTTTATAGCAGAAGCCTGCTCTTTGGCTGTTTTTGGTTTTGCCGCTTTAGACTTGGGCGCACTTGCTTTGACTGCTTTTTTTACTTTTGATTCTGATACTTTTTTTGCGGCAGTCTTTTTCACGACGGTCTTTTTAGCGGCCGATACTGCTTTTTGTTTTGTCTTTGCCATAAAATTTATCCTCCTTAGGATGAATATTTCACTATACTTATTTTAAACTTTATTCCATCAATTTCAAAGTCCTGCCCCCCGGCTATTCCATTTTCTGAAATCTCTGCCGAAAGAGTTTCACTGGATATATAACCTTTGAAACGATTCACTGCATTTCGTATTTTTTCGGGAGCTTCAAATGTAATCATTATCCTGTCAGTAACCTCAAACCCGGAATCTTTTCTAAGGTTTTGAACCCTGTTAACAAACTCCCTGGCTATTCCCTCATCAATTAATTCATCATTCAGTTCAAGATCAAGCGCAACGGTAACTCCCTCCTCCGACTGTACTACCCAACCCTTAATTTCTGTACGGATTATTTCCATATCGTCAAGAGAAACCGTTATTGCTTCACCGTCAACATCCAGTGTTATAGAACCGGCTTTTTCGAGTGATGCAATCTGTTGACCGGAAAGGGCGCGTATTGCATTTGCAACCGGATTAACTTTTTTCCCAAACCTCGGTCCAAGAGTCTTGAAGTTTGGTTTTGCACTTTTCTCCACAATACCCGAGTCATCACCCAAAACAATAAGTTCTTTGATGTTTAATTCATCAAGAATAACATCTTTCATCTTAGAAAGTGCTTCCCCAAGCGATGGGTCAACCGCAGCCATAACTTTACGGAGCGGCTGGCGTACTTTAAGATTGTGTTTCGCCCTCAACGATCGGCCAAGGGAAACAACTCTTTGAGCAATATCCATTTTTGTTTCAAGAGCTTCATCACGGTAATTCGGCTCAGGAAAGAAAGTAAGGTGAACTGACTCTGCCGTATTTCTTCCGGTTACAGTATTAAGATTGCGGTAGATTTCCTCAGCGGTAAATGGAATAAACGGAGCGGCTAACTGTGTAACCTTTATCAGACATTCATATAATGTCTGATATGCGGAAAGTTTGTTTTCATTCATTTCCGATTTCCAGAAACGCCTTCTGCATCGGCGAACATACCAGTTCGAAAGATGATCAATAGTAAATGATGCCAGAAGCCTCGCCGCTCTTGTTGGGTCATACTCAGACATTAATTGATCATACTCGGCAATAACAGAATTAAGTTTGGAAATAATCCATCGGTCTATTTCCGGTCTTGAATCATACGGAATATCTTCTTCCTTGTACTCAAAACCATCAATGTTTGCATACATTACCAGAAATGCATAGGTATTAAAGAGCGTTCCGAAAAATTTCCGCTGATAATCCGCCAGATCTTCCTCATTAAACAGTGTGGGCCTCCAAGGAGGTGAGTTGATAATCAGATACCAGCGTGTCGCATCAGCACCGTATTTGTCAAAAAGTTCAAAAGGATTAACCGTATTACCTTTTGACTTAGACATTTTTTGTCCGTTCTTATCTAAAATTAAGTCATTAACAAGTACATTTTTATATGCCACATTTTCAAATAGCATCACTGCAATAGCATGGAGCGTGTAGAACCATCCTCTGGTCTGGTCAATACCCTCAGAAATAAAATCGCCGGGGAAATTTTTCTCGAACCATTCTTTATTTTCAAACGGATAATGAAATTGTGCAAACGGCATCGCCCCTGAATCGTACCAAACATCGATAAGTTCAGGTGTCCGTTTATAAATCTTTCCATTTTTTTCAAAGAGTACAGTGTCAATGAAGGGTTTATGAAGATCAATATTTTCTACTTCAGATACGGGGATGCGGGCACCGTTTTGTTCAATAAACCCTTGCTTTAGTTCCTCTATTGAACCAACAGCAAACATATCGCCATCATCACTCACCCATATCGGCAGGGGTGTAGCCCAATATCTGTCGCGGGAGAGCGCCCAGTCTTTATTTTCTTCAAGCCAGTTCCCAAATCTGCCGGAACCAACCTCAGGAGGCGCCCAGTTTATCTTTTTGTTTAATTCAACCATTTTATCTGCAATAGCTGTGGTTTTAATAAACCACGATTCACGGGCGTAATAAATAACCGGAACATTATCAAATCTCCAGCTGAAAGGATACGAGTGTTCGATGACTCCCTTTTTATAGAGCTTCCCCTCTTCCTTCAATTTACGCATAATTCCCTGATCAGCGTCTTTTACAAACTGACCTGCGAAATCAGTTATTTCTGCGGTGAACAATCCGCCACGTGTTACAGGTTGTAGCATAGGCAGACCGTATTTTTTGGAAATCTCATAGTCATCCTGCCCGAATGCAGGGGCTATGTGGACTATTCCCGACCCATCCTCGGTACTGACGAAGTCGCCACAAATAACATAAAATGCTTTTTTCGATGGGGTAAGATAGTTGAAAAGTTGTTCGTAATCCTTACCTTCAAGAGAGGAGCCTTTAAATTCTTCGAGTAGTTCATACTCGCCTTCCAGGACACTCAGGCGCTCTTTCGCAAGGATTATTTTTTTCTCTTTGTGCAGGACTTTAACATAATCAACTTTAGGACCTACTGCAAGAGCCACATTGGAAATTAAAGTCCACGGGGTAGTAGTCCAGACGAGAATATATTCGTCCAGTCCCTTCAATTTAAAGAGTACATACACCGAGGGATCTTTGGTCATTTTATACCCTAAGGCTAACTCGTGCTGTGAAAGAACTGTTTCGGAACGGGGGCACTGAGGAACGATTTTGTAGTCTTTATAAATCAACCCTTTATCAAAAAGTGTTTTCAAAGACCACCAAACCGATTCAATATATTCATTAGTACAGGTTATGTAAGCATCATTCAGATTAAGCCAATAGCCCATCCTGTTTGTCATCTGTTCCCAGAGATCTTTATAAGTAAAAACAGACTCTCTGCAAGCGGCATTATATTTATCAATACCGAACTGTGGAATTTCACTTTTCTTTTTAATACCCAAAGTTTTTTCAACTTCAATCTCTACCGGCAGGCCATGTGTATCCCAACCTGCTTTTCTGTGTACCTGAAAACCTTTCAGTGTTTTATATCGGCAAACAAGATCTTTAAGAGTTCTTGCCATAACATGGTGAATACCGGGTTTACCGTTTGCGGTTGGCGGACCTTCATAAAAAGTAAACGAATTCTTTTCGTCGCGCGAGGTAATACTTTTTTCAAAAATATTATTTTCCTGCCAGTAAGCAAGGATTTGTTTTTCAATTTCCGGATAAACTATCTGATCGGGGAGCTGTTTAAACATAACGATAACTAATTATTAAAACCTTTATTATTGATTATTCTCGTATTTTTTTATTAGTTCTTTTTCAATTTGTATAAATTCTCGTAATTCTTTTTCTATACGCTCTTTTTTCAGGAAGATGTTTTTCGCCTGCGCTTCCGCATCGTTCAGAATTTTTGTTGCCCTGATTTGTGCATCGCGCAATGTCAGGTCAGCTTCTTTTTTTGCATCTCGTATTGTTTCTTCCACAAGTTTCATTTTCTCACGAAGCGTCACCATCTCTGCCTGAAGTGCAAAATTTTCGGCAATAGCCATTCCAAAAAATCCCATAGAGCCAAGGTACACATTCCTAAGTGCAAACAACACAACATTCTCGACAACCAACTCCGCCGCCATAAAGTACTCGTTAAAGAAAATAACTGTAGCAATACTAAGAATTGAAGAGGCGATAATAAGCGCAAAGACAATTTTTCCACCAAACTGCCAGCCAAGTGATTTATTGATAAACCAACCGCAGGCAAAACAGAACACTGAAATGACAAACCATACCGCAAAATTGTATTCGCCAAAACTGAAAAGCTTTGTATCAAGAAAATTCGATAAATAAACAAGCACCACCAGAAAAAGGGGTGCAAGATAAGAAAAAGCGCTTTTGTTTTCTTCGCTCATTCCATCCTCCGGATTACTTCTTTCATAATCAGCGTCATTTTGGGTTCTGCCTGACTGGCAGCAGCTATTACTTCCTCTAATTTTACCGGTTGTAATGAATCAGGGAAACATTCGTCGGTAATAATACTCATTCCAAGAACCTTTATACCCATATGGTTTGCCACGATGTTTTCCGGAACAGTTGACATACCTACTACATCAGCGCCGGTTGCACGAAGAAATCGGTATTCTGCTTTGGTTTCAAGATTCGGACCAGCTACTGCAATATAGACACCTTTTTGAAGGTAAATTTTGTTTTCGATTGCAATTTGTTCTGCTAGTGCAATAAGCTTTTTATCATAGGGTTCACTCATATCGGGAAAGCGTGGCCCGAGTGAATCTTCGTTTGGTCCGATGAGCGGATTATCACCGATAAGATTGATATGATCTACCATCAGCATAATATCGCCTTTACGGTAAACCGGATTCATTCCTCCGCACGCATTAGAAACAAGAAGTGTGTTTACTCCGAGAAATTTCATCACCCGTACAGGGTAAGTAATCTGCTGCATTGTGTACCCCTCGTAGTAATGAAACCTTCCCTGCATTGTTACCACATTCTTATTTCCTATCGTTCCAAAAATTAATTTCCCATGATGAGACTCTACCGTAGATAAGGGAAAATGCGGCAATTCAGCATAATCAATCTCGTGATGCACCGCAATTTCTTTCACCAATCCGCCAAGTCCTGTACCAAGTATAATACCAACAGGATATTGCTCCTGAGTATGTTGTCGGATCACCGAAATTGTTTCGTTTATTTTTTCCAGTAATGTGCTCATAACAGTTTATCAATCACCTGATCAATATTTATCTGCATTTTTTTCGGAGTCTCGATCTTCTTTTCCGGTTGAGGCTCCTCACCGGCTCGTTCAACTTTCAGTTCAAGAAGATTTGACTGGGAAACAACAATTGCTTTCAGTTTGGCAATAATCAAATCTCTTTCTTCACGAAGATGAATAATCGAGCTTCGTATTTCGTTCGCACTTTCTTTTGCTTTATCGATAATTTGTTGTGCCTTTATCTCTGCTTCTTTAATCATAAGAGCAGTTTGTTTTCTGGTAGATTCAACCGCTTTCGATGAACTTTCCTGAGCTTTCAAAAGTGTATCCTGCAGGTTCTTCTCTATTTTTCTGAATTCTGCCAGTTGCTCATTAGCAATCTGCAGTTCTCTCTTCAGATCTTCGTTTTCTTTCTGCAGATCGCCAAAATCATCTGCTACTTTTTCCAAAAAGGAATCGACCTCTTCGGTCTGATAGCCACGAAATGCTTTAGCAAATTCCTGCTGTTTAATTATTATTGGAGAAAGCCTCATAGTGTTTTCCTAATCCTTGTAATTTCTTTCACCGAATATAGCTGTACCAATTCTCACTAAGGTTGCGCCTTCATCAATAGCAAATTCAAAATCACCTGTCATCCCCATTGAAAGATCCGGTAATATAAATCCGGCAGATTCAAGTTCATCCTTTAATTTGCGCAATGTTCTGAATGAATTCCGGATAACTGCCTCATCATCAACAAACGGAGCCATTGTCATGAGTCCGCAGAAATCCAGGTTTTTCAAATTTTTCACCGCCTCCGCAATAGCAAAAAGTTTTTCTGCAGAGGTAATACCAAATTTCGACTCTTCCCCGGATGTTTTTACTTCAAGAAGTATTTTTTGAACAATATTTCTTTTTTGTGCCGCCTCGTTCACTTCTACTGCCAATTCCAATGTATCGATAGAATGAATAAGTTTTGCTGTACCCACAACATACTTAATTTTATTACTTTGCAAATGGCCTATAAAATGCCAGTGAATTTCCGGTGGAAGGAGTGGCGCCTTATCGCGAAGATCCTGGGCTCTGTTTTCTCCAAAATCCTTAATCCCGGACTCAATTGCCTCTTTAATTGCTTCAGCGCCAACCGTTTTGGAAACAGCAATTAATGTTATGTCCTGCGGATCCCGACCTGCCTTAACACATCTTTCGGCAATACGGTCCCTGACATATTTTATATTTTCTGCAATCATAAAAAAAATTAAGATGATGAATTTATCTCTTTTACTATCAATAATCAATGAAATTATTGGCTTTTTCGTGTGATTTAGTTTCGGGGTTCAGCTTAACTTGAAATTTTGGTGGTGGGAACTCTCCTGCGGTAAAATGACTGATAGAAACATTTTCTCACTCCGGGACTGTAAAACTATAAAGACATAGAGTAAGATGAATAGACGAAAGATGGGGTCAGTTTAAAAGTATATAAAGGATTTCACTAAATGAGAATCACCTTTCCTAAAAGGGTGCAAATTCCATATGATTTTTGCCACCTGTTTTTCCGGTGAACGAAATAGTAAAACTTATCCGAAATTTGGCTTATTTTGTCGGCAGAGAGTTTGTTTCTGAATCTAAATTCATTAAATTAATATGTTATTGGCCCGAAAATCAATTTAGCTGTATAAAATATATTCCACTTTTTTACTTCAGAATTTGTGTGTTCATTGTAATCTTCGGGCTTTCAGGAGGTTTTCCAGGTTTTTTAATTCACTTTTTAAGGATTAATATGACATCGAAAGATTCTGTTTTCTCTTCAGCTTTTATTCGGCCCGCAATATTTTTCTTGCTGTTGTTTTCATTCGCAACATTGGAATTAGTTGGTCGATCAAATAATCCAAAGTCAAATCCGATTTCGTCTTTGAGAACTTTTGTAACTTTATCGACAATATCCGAATTTCATTCTGCTGTCGGTAATTCCGGAATGAAGGCCATGAGTGATGAAATTACATTCATTACCTCTAGTGGTACATTGTTCAGTATGGCACTTCCACCGGATATTCCTTCACTACTTTCTCCCTCAGATCTATCGACAAATGTATCGGTTAATCCAACGCTCACCTGGGGTTCTTCCGTTTCAGCCAGTGTTTATCACTTACAGGTTAGCACCGATTCTTCTTTCGCCTCACTGGTTGTTGATGACAGTACTATTACTGACACTTCCTCAAACCTCAGCGGATTGGATTATTACAAAACCTACTATTGGAGAGTGCGTGCAGGAAATGGCGAGTGGAGTTCTTTTACTGATTTCTATTCGTTTACAACAGAACTTTCCACCGTAACTCTAAGTTCGCCTGCAAACGGAGCTTTAAATACAGATACATCCGTTAGTCTTTTATGGTTCTCTTCAGCATCTGTTGATACTTATTATGTACAGGTGGCAACAGATAATCTCTTCACTTCTATTGTTACAAATACCACAACCACCGATACTTCATTTCTTCAGTCCGGTCTTTCCTATGCTCAGAATTACTACTGGAGAATTTTCGGCAGTGATAATGGGAGAATGATTACCGATACCGTATCGAGAAATTTTACTGTTAAACTTGGTCCCGTTACTCTTGACACTCCAGCAGATTTAGCCGTCAGAGTTAATCCGAATGGTACATTTGTTTGGACAAGCTCAGTCGGAGCTATCTCCTATGCGGCAGAATTCTCAACCGACTCAACCTTTGCCACAGTTAATGTTTCTGCCAGCGGTATTACTGATACTTCTTCAACTTTCAGCGGTCTTGATACTTATACCCGCTATTTCTGGAGAGTTAGAGGCTTAAATGTCTCCGGTGGATTGAGCGACTGGAGTACTGTTCTTTCATTCACTACCAGAATGGCTGACCCAACACTTGTCTCTCCTGCTAATCTTTCTCCCGGTAATTCAATTCATCCTGTACTTATCTGGAGAGTGGAAGATGGTGCACAAGACTACCGACTTCAGTTCTCTGCTGATGCCGGATTTAGTTCTTTGATGTATGACAGCATTCTTACTGATACTACTTTCACCGTTGACAGCATTCTTGCAAATAACACACTTTACTATTGGCGTGTGCTTGCAATGAATGATGATGACACAACAAATTATACTTCAAGGTCTTTCCGTACAATTCTTGAAGTTGTTCCAACCCTGAACCACCCGATAAATAATGCTCTTGTTTATTCTCTTGATCCTGTTGTTTATTGGAACATAAGTGTCGCTTCTACAGGTATTAGCTATGATGTCTTATACTCCACCGATAGCTTGTTCTCTCCGGCGCTTACAACAGTTCTTGATGCAGGCTCTTCAATTCAGGATACTCTCACCGGTCTGCTTCCGGCAACTCACTATTATTGGAGAGTACGAACAAAGAACTCTTCAGCAATCATTACATATTCATCAATCGAAGATTTTACCACATATGGTGAAGTAAATACACTACCTGTACCGAGCTATCCCACAGGCGGTACCACAGTTTATACATTGTCTCCTTCATTGTATTGGTATTTACCGGTTGCCTCGTATGGTTATACATTCGATGTTCGCTACAAGGAAACCTCATCCGGTACATGGAACGGTCCTTTCAGTGCGGGATCGTCCTTAAATTATGCGCTCTCCGGACTTTCCGCTGGTACTTCTTATGACTGGCAGGTACGCTCTTTGAATGGTGTGGATACTTCCGACTGGAGTGCAACACAGGTTTTTGTTACTTCTTCAATTTCTTCAGGTGTCCCGGTCACTCCGTCAATCACTTATCCCACGAATGAAGTTACAGTTTATTCATTAGTACCTACAATTTACTGGAGCCTCGGCGCTTCTACTATAGGTTTAACTTTCGATCTCGAACTCTATACCGATACAACAGCCTCAGCAGTAGTATCAGCTACCGGAATTACCGATCTGTTCTATCAGGTTCCTACATTAACTCCGGGCACCACATACTTTGCACGCGTTCGTTCCGATAATGGCAGTACACAGTCTGCATGGTCAGATTTCGAAGCGTTTACAACATTTGGTGTCACCGGTACATTAGTGCCTGTACTCTCCTATCCGATTTCCGGCGCAGTAATCTATACAAACACCGCAACACTCTATTGGTATGTCGTTGGTTCCAGCGATACTATTAGTTACGAGCTTCAGCTCAAAGCGGGCGATACACTCTTTACAACTTCCATTTCGGTTGATTCTAACAGCTATACGACCGGAACTCTTCTGGCAGGTACAACATATTATTGGAGAGTTCGCTCATTCAATGGCAGTGCATATTCTGATTACACTGATATCGATTCGTTTTATGTTACCGGTAATGCCGGAACTCTTGTACCAAATCTTACCTGGCCTGTTGGAGGCGCAATAACTTCTACAAGCACCGACCTTTACTGGTATGTAAATGGCTATGCCCCAACCATGACTTATTCCGTTGAATATGCAAGTGAATCGGATTTCAGCAATGCTGTTACTGTTACCACATCATCAACAACTACATCCCTCACCGGATTGGTACCCGGTGTTTTATATTACTGGCGTGTTAGAACATATAATGGTTCGACATACTCAGCTTATTCAGCAACAGAAACATTCGTAACAAGTGCCGGATCAGCTCCGGTACGACCAATTGGTGGTAGTCCGATAGATAATGTTATTCTGAATACCAATAATGTTGATCTTTCATGGTTTGTTCCTACAGGAGCAAGCGGATTAATTTATGAATTGCAATATTCACTGAATCCCGATTTTTCAGGTGCTGTTACTATCGGTAACCTCACTGGTACACATCATTCTGTAGTAAGTTTGCCCTCAGGTGCGCCTGTTTATTGGAGAGTCCGTTCAAAAACCTCATCCGGTGCTTATTCAGAATATTCAGAAGTAGAACGCTTTATTCCGAATTCACCGACATCTGTCAAAGCAGATGCTGAAATTCCTGTTGCTTTCGAGCTGAAACAGAATTACCCAAATCCTTTTAACCCCTCAACCACGATTTCGTATGCCTTGCCGCAGACATCTGCAGTAACCCTTAAGGTATATAATATGATCGGACAAGTAGTACAAACTCTGGTTGAAAATGAAATACAACCTGCCGGGGTTTATGATGTTGTTTTTGAAGCGTCATCACTTCCGAGTGGTATTTATTTAGTAAGAATAGAAACGCCGAATTTTACTTCGGTAAGAAAGATGACTTTGTTAAAATAAACATATCCAATAAAATTAAAAGCCGCCTTCGGGCGGCTTTTTTTTGGCCAAAACTTTTCCCTGCTCACTTGAAAAGTAGGTAGCAGGCTCACCTACAATAATTGTTACAGTAAGGTATTTAGATTAAAGAAGCGAATGAAGAACATACTTTATTTAACAGCTCTGTTGCGTTTGAAAATTGCCCTCATCATTGCGTTAAAGTTTTCCAAAACACCATTGGATTGGGTTTTTCTTTTGCCGCCTTTCTTTATAGCTAACAGTGAACTCCTTTTACCTTTCTTTCGACTGAACTTATTTACAAGCTGAGTTGTTGGTTAAAGTGAAGGTACAAGGTATATTTACAGTTTATTTTTGTATTGTTAATGTATCCGGAAACAAAAACTTTTATTCAGGAAGTATGTGGCAGATTCAGAAAACTTCTGTTAGCCTCTTCCCCTATAGACAGTAATTATCGTTATATATCAATAGCCGTTGAATTTATGGATTGTCACCGGATTCCGGCTATTCAGGCTCTTTTACACCATTACAGTAAAGTTTATTTTTGTGCTGAACCGGAAGAAGGCATGGAAGTATTAAGCATTGGCTACCACGAAGCGGTATCATTCTCTCATGCCAATGCTGAAGAACGCATAGACTCCTTTCTAAGCGGACTTTCCGCCAGAATATTGAAATATGGAGATCGGGAAAGGTCTCTTCCTCTCTTTTACGGCGCCTTCCGTTTTGATGACGAAAAGAATGATGATGTATGGCAGGATTTTCCCTGTATTGAGATAATTCTTCCGGAATTTGTTATCATTACGCGGGAAAATCGTACCCGGCTTGTAGTAAACTTAATGAAGGAACACTTAGTTAATCCCGAATCAGTTGTGGCACGGATTACCGGATTGCTGAACATGATTTATGGGCAAAATGACAAACATTCGGTGCCCCAGGGTATTTATCATCTTGAGAGAACAGGCAATGATACCGGGCTTTATTGGTTCGACGCTGTTCGCAAGGTAAAAGAGAAAATTCAGGCTGGTATAATTACAAAGGCAGTGCTTTCAGCGCGTTTCGATTACCGTCTCGAAAGCCCGATTAATTTCGATCATCTTTTTTCATCGCTCAGGGCAAAATCTGCGGCGTATAAATATCTCTATAAAAGTAAGGAATCAGTTTTTCTGGGGGCAACTCCCGAATTGTTATTTAAGGCTGATGGAACCATGCTTTATACCGAAGCTGTTGCAGGAACTGTACGCCGGGGAAAAAGTGATGCTGAAGATAAAATTTTGGCTCAATACCTATCAGAATCGGTAAAAGAGCGGGAAGAACATAATATCGTTGTACAGTATCTCAGGGAAAATATTCATGATTATGCTAAAGATATTAGTAATCCTAATCAACCAATTATTAAAAAATTAGGTTCAATTCAGCATCTTTGGACTCCCATAAATGCCAAAATTGTTAATCAAATTCCATTAATAAAATTAGTTCTTCGTCTTGCGCCCACGCCGGCTACCGGTGGTTTTCCGAAACAGCAATCTCTCGATATTATTTCTGATGTAGAACCCCATAAGCGCGGACTATATGCCGGTGTTCTTGGTTTCTGGAATGATGAAGGATTTGGTGAATTTATTGTTCCTTTGCGCTCTGCTTTGCTAAAGGAAAATGCAATTTATATTTATGCCGGTTGCGGAATTGTAAAGGACTCCGACCCTGAAAAAGAGCTTAATGAAACTGAACTGAAAGCAAAATCTGTACTATCCTTATTTAATGACTGAGTTCAACCGTAATTATATCTGGGCAAAGGTTTTTGTCGAAACACTTAAAGAGTTTAATGTAAAATTTGCCATACTCTGCCCGGGTTCCCGAAACACCCCCTTAACCTTAGCCTTTGCATCCGAAAAAACCATTACCAGCTTTAGTGTTGTTGATGAGCGCTCCGCAGGTTTTGTTGCATTTGGAATAGCTGCAGCCACCGGACATCCTGTTGTTGTTGTTACAACAAGCGGCACGGCGGCAGTTGAGTTATACCCTGCAATTGTAGAAGCTTACCAGCAAAGAGTGCCCCTTATTGTATGCACTGCCGATAGACCCGCTGAGTTACGAAATACAGGCGCTAATCAAACCATTAATCAGGATAATTTATACGCTAATCACATACGCGCATTTTATGATACCGGTTTGCCTGAACCTGACAGGATCCATATCGGAGCATTACGGTTACATACCAGACGATTAATTACTATCGCCACTAATCTTAATCCGGGACCTGTACATTTTAACTTCCCGTTTAAAAAACCTTTTGAGAGTTTTGCTTATACCGATAAGGCTGATTTGCATTCATTACTTCAGGAGACGGAAGAGAGTAAATTTTCACCAACTCCCCCGACTGTTTCTACAAAGAACATGGAAATTGAAAATTTCATTTCCGATGTAATTACTGCGAAAAATATTCTCATACTGTGCGGACCTTCGCTTCCTTTCTCTCAGAACTCAAATGCGATTCTTACAATCGCAAAATTGTTCAATGCAGTTATTTTTCCTGATGCGGCAAGCGGCCTCCGCTTTTATGATGCTCCGTTTATCATTTCTTACTATGATGCATTACTCAAGAATAAACAATTTGTATCGAAATTTCAACCCGATATAATTCTTCAGTTTGGAAGATTTCCTACTTCCCGGAGTCTTGAGGATTTTCTTGAAGAGTGCACCGCTTCCCGGTACATCATTAACAGCTTCGGAGATAATTTTGACCCGCTCAGAAAAAAGTGCACTGTACTCCCTGTAAACATCAATGATGTACTCCCTCTGCTTCAATCCGCCTCAGCACAAAGAGCCAACGATAGCACATTTATAGAACATATCAAGTCTTTTCATAATAAATCTGTTTCGGTAACCGAACAAATATTTGATAACGAAAAGACTCTCACAGGACCCTTATGTGCATTCCTTGCTTCGAAAAAATTACCTGTCGGTAGCTGTATTATGCCCGGTAATAGTATGCCTATAAGGGATTTTGACTACTTTGCCTGTGCGCCGGGAAACTTTCTCACTGTATTTCAGAATCGTGGTGCAAGTGGAATAGATGGTATTCTCTCAACAGCCGCCGGACTCTGCATTGGTCTGGGCAAACCTCTTACTTTAATAACCGGTGACCTCTCATTTTACTATGACATCAATGCATTATATTTTATCAGAAAAATGAAGATACCACTTACCGTTATACTTATTAATAACAAAGGAGGTGGTATTTTCGGACATTTACCTGTTGTAAAGGAGCGAAAATATTTTGATGAATATTTTACCACTCCGCACGACCTGAACTTTAAGGAAATTACTGCCTCATTTGGAGTGAAATTTACTAGGTTGAAATCCCGAAAAGCCTTTGAAAAAGCGATTAAAGAACTCAATAAAAGTAAAAGACCTCAGGTTTTTGAAGTTAAGACCGATTCGGCAAAGGAAATAGGATTACGCCGAAAAATCTGGAAGGCAGTTTCAGCGCTGAAATAAAATTCCTTAGTTTTCCTCTATACCCAATTGTGCCATTATTTTATACAAGTGTGTCCTGTTAACACCAAGTACTTTTGCCGCTTCCGATTTACTTTTAGTTTTTCTCAAAACCTTTAATATATAAGCCCGACGGAAATTATTTTCCGCTTGTTCAAGAGTAGTTCCTTCATTCATTATCGGATCCGATGTAATTTCCTCACTGATGAGTTCCGGTGGCAGATCCTGAATATCAATTACCGGACCTTTTGCGAGTACACAACATCGAAGTATTACATTTTCAAGTTCTCGTATATTACCCGGCCAGTTATATTCCTCCAGCATCTGAAGCGCTGAATCAGAAAGCGTTAATGTTGCTCCTTGCGGTGTATGCTTTTTCATGAAATACTCCACTAAGAGCTCGATGTCCTCCTTACGCTCCCGGAGAGGAGGCATATTAAGTTCAATCACCTTTAGACGGTAATACAAATCTTCCCTGAAATTACCTGCTGTTATTTGCTCTGCAAGGTTTTTATTTGTTGCAGCAATAATACGGACATCAACTTTAATCGATTTTACTCCACCAAGGCGTTCAAATTCTTTTGTCTGGATTACACGAAGCAGTTTAGGCTGTATATTTATATTCATTTCGCCTATTTCATCAAGGAACAAAGTACCACCGTTGGCAAGTTCTATTTTACCTGCTTTCGACTTATTTGCTCCTGTGAATGCACCCGACTCATAACCAAATAACTCTGATTCAAGTAAATCGTGGGGTATAGAACTGCAATCAACAATAAAAAAGGGCTTATCCCGCCGTCTGCTGTTAGAATGAATTGCCTGAGCAAGACGATTTTTTCCTGTACCACTTTCGCCTGTTATCAACAGAGATGCATCCGATTCCGATACATGGGAAGCAATTCTTAATACATCGAACAATACTTTACTCTTGCCAATAATATTACTGCTGGAAAATGATGAGCGTAAATCATCAAAACCCTTTGGCGATTCCGAGATAAGTTTTTTTTCAAGAGAGTCGAACTGTTTGCTTACCTCAAGACCTTTTACTATCTGGGATGCAAAACTAAGCAGATAATTCAAATCACTTTCTTCAAACGGAAAGTCTTTATCCCGTCGATCAAGATAGACAGCTCCATAGACTTTTCTGGCATCTGCCAGCGGCACACACAAAACAGAAGATATACCTAAACGGAAAATACTTTGTTGTTTCGCATACTGTTTTATCGTTTTTGTGTCTTCTATTTTTTGTGGTTTCAGCGATGAAAGTGTTGCACGGATTACCGATGTACTTACTTCTAAAACTTCAGGATTCGAGGAAACAGTATCATTCCGTGAATAAACAGAATCTATTCCTCCCCTTTCATCTATCAGTGTTACAAATCCCGCATCAGCCCGTAATTCTTTTACAACAACATCAAGGGCTGTCTCAATTAATTCGTTTCGCTCTAATTTTGTCGAAAATGTTATACCTGATGAAACCAGAGTGGAAAGTCTGGCGTTTTCTATTTTCAGAGCCTCTATGGAAATAGCTTTTTTTTCATTTTCATCCTGCAAACGCGTAAGTGCTGTATTGGTTCTCTGCTGAAATTGCAGTAAAATCCTGAAAAGCTCGTCAAACTTTGCTGATGCCTCGGTGAAACTGCCTGACTTTAAATAACCGGATATCTCCGAACAGCACGCAGTAATCTTCGAGAACATTTCGGCGGACTCCGAAACGGGTGAAATTCTAACCTGATTTTTTTTGTCCATATTTGATGTATTTCAAGTGTTTTACCCGATGCAATCTAAAAAAGTTGCAGAAAACTAAACAATTTTTAAATAAAACGGAATATTGGTAGGTGTTATGTGCAGATTTTAGTTTAAAAAAAGGAAGCTGTCCATCTAAGACAGACAGCTTCCGGAGTGAAGCGGGAAAAAAAGATTAGAACCCTACGCCCAGGCGGAATCCGAAATAATCCACTACATCGCCCGAGTTAACATAGAGCCCGGCCTGCAGCATATTCCAGCGTGCGCCTACACCAATTTTCATAAATGAAACATTGCTCGTAATCTCTTCCGATTTGAATACCCCGAGATTATAAATAACATCTGCCGCCAGAGCAATACCCGAGATATTATGTACATACCGTAATCCAAGAGGAACATTTCCGTAGAAATATGTTTTACTGTCGGAAAAAACTTCAATATTGTACGCTCTTATATCAGCGCCGTACATAAAGTTAAGGTCAAGATTTGCAAGCCATTCAAGACTCATATTATACAGAAGTCCGGCACCGGCAAGCCATTTTATTCCTTCCGGAGAACTGAAGAAGTACTCAGCATAATATTCATCCCTATCCCCGACAAGATTGAGCCCCACGCCCAAAAAGCCGCCATCAAGATTATTAAAACCGTAATTAAGCAAATGTACATTCATGCCTTTCCAGATATATTCATTATAGATTACCGGAGTTGTTTCAGGCCTTGGTGTTGTTTTCTTTACAATCTCAGGTCTGTCGCTATAGAAATATGCTTCGTTAGAACACGGACTGTCATCAGGTAGCCCTCCTATTTCAGCCGCAAGACGAAGCATAGCAAGAATATCAAACTTCGCTGCTTCTTTTTTCTTTTCCGGCTCTTCTGTTACTACTTCGCCGCCTTCTTTTTCAGGGATAATTTCGGTTACTTTAACTTCAACCCGCCTGTTCTTTGCTTTACCCTCATCCGTATTATTATCGGCTATCGGAACAGTTTCGCCATAGCCAACTGCTTTAATACGATCTTTGGGTATGCCTTTTTGTACTAAGTAGTTCTTAACAGCATCAACACGATCCTGAGAAAGTTTCAAATTCGACTCTTCACTTCCCACATTATCAGTATGGCCGCCAAGTTCTATTACAATTGCACTTCGACTCATTATATCGAACAGCTTATCTAATTCTTCTTTCGACTCATATTTCAGAGTTGATTTGCCTGAATCAAAGTAGATGTTTTTTAGTTCGAACTTTAATCCTACTTTAATTTTCTGCAGAGTATAATCTCTCCGTGCACTTGTTTCTTTTTTCGGACGCAAATCAAGCTGATCGCTGACATATAAATACCCTCGCATGTCAATACTTATAAAATACTCAATGCCATAAGGTAATGTTGTACTGTACATTCCGTCCTGACTGTTACTGACGGCTTTTGCAATTTCCTCACCGGTCTTTTTATCATAATAGTGGATAATTGCCGCTACTGGTTTGCCGTCTTCATCGGTAACCTTACCACTGATACTGAATACCTGTTCGGGACGCATATCTTCTGGAAGTGAGAAGTAATAAATATCTGTGCCACCCAAACCATCAGCCATATTATTTTTTACTATCACAGCAATATCACCCGAGGCAGGAATAGCTAAATCATAATCATCATTCACCGTATTAATATACTTTCCAAGGTTTACCGGTTTACTCCAGTTTGTCCAACTATCGTCAAGGCGGCGGGAGACAAAAATGTCGCTTCCGCCCAGACCAGGATGCCCCATAGATGAGAAGTATAAAGTTTTTCCGTCAGCAGCTAGGAACGGATAATATTCGCTGTTTGATGTATTAATAACTGAACCAAGATTTTTCGGAGTTGTCCAGCCATTCTCCGTTAAGGTGGAAACCCAGATATCAGACCCACCCTGTCCACCTGCTCTATCAGAAACAAATAACAATGTTTTCCCATCAGGACCTAATGCGGCCTGAGCTTCCCATTTTTTTGTGTTAATGGAACCACCGAGATTACAGGGAATTGTCCAGCGATCGCCGCGATTATATATATAGAAGAGATCGCCACCGCCAAATGATCCAAGATAGTTCCCAAATGCGATTGCAAAACTACCGTCGTTCGAAATCGCCAGAATATCTTCATGGGTTGAAGTATTAAATTTATCACCGAAATTTACAGCGTTGCCCCAGTTCCCATCAGGTCCTTTGCGTGAAACCCAAACATCCTCACCGCCAAATCCGCCGGGCCTGTCGAAGGAGGTAAAATACAGTGTTTGTCCATCGGGGGTAATTCTCGGAGAGTATTCATCGACTGATGAGTTAATAGCTCTTCCGATATTTTTCATTTCTACCGGCTTATCATCCCGTAACAGTAAATCAATTACACCATTATAGTAATCGATGTCAGCATTGGGATCCTGTGCTATATATTTTTTATATACATCTGCCGCTTTTTTGTATTGCCCAACTGCTACAAGCTCTTTAGCCTGCACGAGTAGTGCGGATTTCGTTTCTGCTTTTATCTCTTTTGAACTACCTCGTCCGGTATTTCCGGCAATAGCTGTATATACAAAAAGAAAAAGGACAACAATTGCAGAGAGTGCTCTTTTCATTGTATCTCCGATTTGGTTATTATAAGTGAACTATTTTTGATTATCGTTTTCCGAATTGAGAACAGGTGCTGAAAGTGATGTCCTCATTAACAAAAAATCTATGTGAAGTTTCGATACTAACTCTTTTGCAATCGAAATATCTGTAGCCGTAATAATACCATAACCATATTTCGAAAGTATTTCGCGGAGTTTTTTTAGCTCAATTGTATCATCATCCACAATTAAAATTTGTCTGCTCATGAGTCTGTTTAATTTTAAGAATATTAAACAATTCCTGCTCCAATTAATTGGATTGCGAAAACGGAGTGAAATTAAAGGATATCTCTATTTATGTTGCAATTATGATACACTTATGCGGCGTGCTTGTCGCAAAGTTGCGACGGTTATTATAATTTTCCGGTTATTGATAATTCGGAAAGAGCTTTATAAACCTCTGTAGCTGATGTAAATCGGTCATCAGGTAATTTTGCTATGCACTTCATAATAACAGAGTCTAATGTGGCGGGTATAAAGGGATTAAGTTTCGATGGTACTTCCGGCGTAAAGCTGAAAATTGAGTGTATAAGAGCAATTTCGTTCTCTCCCGTAAATGGAATAACTCCCGTTACCATCTCGTAAAAAATTACACCAAGTGAAAATATATCACTGCGGGTATCTGAAAAAGCATTGGTAACCTGTTCGGGTGCACAATAACCAAGTGTGCCGATAACTGTACCAAGAGAGGTCATTGATGTAACTAAAGGCGATTTTGATAGTCCGAAGTCCATTATTTTCGGTTCACCGTTAGCATCAAGAAGTATATTTGCCGATTTAAGGTCCCTGTGTACAATGTTATTACGGTGCACCTCAATCAGTCCCTGCGTAATTTCCTGCATTAACTTAATTGCTTCCGAAATTTCAATCATGCCTGTGCGGCGAATATAATCACTAAGTGAGCCGCCGGTAAGTTTTTCCATTGCAATAAATGACTTACCGTTATATTCTCCTGTTTCAAATATTCGAACAATATTTTTATGTGTTAAAGAAGCTAGTATCTCACCTTCCTGTCTGAATCGTTTTCTGTTTTCAGGGTCATTCATCATTGCAGTATGGAGAACTTTTACTGCTACCGGTCTTTTATTAAGTACATCTATTGCATCATACACTACACCCATACCACCCCTGCCAATTTCATCTTTAATTCGGAAGTGTGAAAGGTAATGAGCTTCTCTTTCCTTTTTAAGCACAACGCCGGTTATTGCAATAAGAATGAATATTGAAAACTGAGGCAAAAGAAAATATAACATCCACTCTGATACTGATTCAGGATCAATAAAATAGCAATGAACAATATATAAAAGAACAAATAGAAGGGCGGTTCCTGCAATTTCCGATTTCGTAAACCATTTGAATCGATTATTCAACAGAAAAATTCCTGCACACAGCAAGAGAAGAAGTAGAAGGCGTATTTGTTCGGTTACCAAATTAACTGTTAGTATCCGGCGATGCAGATGTTTTGATAGCAAAACCGCCTGCCGTACCGGAAATGCTGATTCAAACACTTCGATACTCTGCCCGGCACGAATGTCTTTAATAATATGTCGTATTCCGCTAGGGAAAGTAACAGAAAGTGTTACCGATCCTTTTTTCGGAATTGCAAAAATTGCTTCACTTAAATTTTGTGGTACTACTGCAGAACCACTAAGGCCCATGAGTAAATACTGAACACGGGGAAATTCCGGTTCAGCACCCTCAGCAACAACCCGCACTACGGCGCCTGTTCCGGCTCTGTTGCTTTGGTCGGCAAAAATACGCACTTTCGAGCTGTTTACTGATGAATTATTATTTTGGTATAAAACTGTTTTTGCATCCCTCCCGATTGCGTAACGGGACATTCCAAGAAATAAGTCGTTATCTCCATCATCATCAAAATCCACAAAGACCGGATTCCCCGTCGAAAGTATGCCCGTTTGCTGAGTTACTTCCCTGAAACCACCTGTATGATGAAAATCATTAAGAAACAACTTCGAACTGATAAATACATCTAACCGACCGTCATTATTGACATCGGCAGAAGAGAGTACAGCGGGAGTATAATCGGGATGGAATAAAATATCATTACCGATAGTTGTCTTTCGAAACCTCCCATCACCTTCATTAACAAAAAGCCATGGCACTTGCTTCTGATTATGCATTATAATATCCGGTAGGCCGTCATTCGTGAAATCCCCTGTTATTGCACCGAGTGATGATGCCGATTCACCGTCGGAACTTAAAAATGAGGTATTGGTAACTTTTCTGAATTTCATTTTCCCTTCATTAAGATACAGCTCACCGTTATATCCATCTGCGGGGACCTGATATGGGAAAAATATATCTGCAAGACCATTAGTATCAAAATCGGCAATACAAACGCCAAATGTTTTTATACTTTCAAACTTCGTAATGCCTGTTGAGGGGAAAATATTGCTGAAGTTTCCTGCACCATTGTTCCGAAACAGATAATCCTCACCTTCGAGCGATGAAACATAGAGATCAACATTACCATCAGCGTCAAAGTCACAAAAACGCGAAGTCATAATTGTAAAGGGAGACGAACTATTAAAACGAATGCCAGACTTGTTGGTAAACTCATCAAATACTCCACTACCTGAACCAGTAAAGCAACCGAACCTTTCCTGATCGAAAGAGAGAAACACATCTCCACTTCCATCATTATTTATATCAGAAAAAGCTGAGCCGCTTATTTCTGTCATGAATGTATTAATTCCCCCATTACCCGGCATACGCACAAATCTGCCATTTTCCATCTGATGTAATTGAGGCGGAGTGCCTTCCCTGAAAATAAGTAGTTGTAAAGGTGAACCAATATTGTTCCTGAAAAACAAACCACTCTTCCCTTCACCCGGCAGTGTTGTTTTTACTGATACATTAGTAAATGAAAAACCTGCTGACTGCGAAGTAGTATAAATTCCTTCCGATCCTATTATCCAGTAGCTAATGGTATTGTCCGAAGTCTTCAAAAAATCAATATCGTAGAAATTATCCTCATATTGTTTAAGTCCCTCATCCTCATAAATAGCACCAGCCAGATAATAGAGAATGGTAGAATTCATCCCCACAATAACCGCAGAGTCCCTGCCGAGCGAACGAACCGAATGAAGTGCATTAACAACAGGAAGAGCCACCCGCTCCCACCTCCCCTGTTGTAACCTCAGTAAAGTTCCTCTGTCTCCCGATATCCAGCCACCGCCATAATCATCAAGTGATATACTGAATAGTGTAGCGCGTGTGGGGGACTCCACTCTCTCCCACTTATTTTCCCTCAAGCGAAGAATAATCCCCTTTTTACCAACTGCCCAGCCGGTTCCATCTGATGCAATTTCTATATCATTAATATCTCCATCTAACAGGTTTTGCAATGTATCTCTTATTATTGGGCTTTCTGCCTGTCGCCATTCTCTTCCATCATAATAAAGAAGATAGCCTTGCTGACCACCCATCCACGCTTTACCGTTTTTATCAAATGCCATAGTCTTCAGCATTGCATAATCTGTCTTATCCCACATTAGAGGAGGCAGGGGTAGTTCCTTTTTTCCATCCTTTGAAAATTCTACTAATATGGGGCGATAAAATCCTTTATGCACAAGGTGATGGATAAGCCAGATTTTATTGGGTTCGGGAAATGCAAAAAAAGGGAAATCTGAATAAGGATAGGAATAAAACGCCTGCCAACTGCCATTGGAGAAACGATAGATTTTCCCTTCGGTATCTCCTCTGCCATTCGAAACGGCATAACCCGAATCCGGAGAGAACATTCGTATTTTACATCCAATATCAACAGTTGCTTGCTTATACCATATTTGTGATAGTTTTTGAATGTGTTCTTTTTCTTCGCCCGACTCAGGCTTTCCGATACATCCTGAAATAATTAGTAAGCAAAACATACAGATAATGGTATATGCTATATCTGTAATTATGCCTTCAATTACTTCCGGTAATTTCATAATAAGGTAAGCTGATGTTTTTTACGATATTTCACTTGCCTCCAACTGACCAGATTCCATTAAGCCCGATTTTTATCTGAGCGTCGGAAAGTCCGGTATAATTACTCTGGTAAACTATGCCGGAATCGATAATTAACCAACTGAGTATCAGGAAACGAAGTCCAAGTGAACCGGCAGTAATTGACGATGGTGAGAGTTCGCCATTTAAAGGATTTACATCCATAAATGGTATAGTTTGCAACTCCGCAATGAGTGAGGTTTGCGAATTCAGCGGTTTTTCCAATCCGGCGCTTACATTCCAAATCGTTTTCTTTTGTTTTTTGGCTGCATAAAAAACATTCATACCGTAATTATACATCACATTCACATTCCGATAGCGCAGGTCCGAGACAGAGATATTTCCGTAAAGCTTAAAGTTATTAATTTGTGTGCCGGCTACAAGAAAAAGCGAAGTTATCCGATATTCATAATCAACATTCCGGAGTCCATCGTAATATAATTGTTCGGAAGCCAAACGGATCTCTTCACTACCAGTAGTAACATCATCCCAATTGTTATTGGTACGAAGTCCGAGAGCTAATGAAAAATTTTCATCAGAACCGAAAACAGATATTTTTAATAAAACATTGCCGAATCCCTGATCGTTATTAAAAATAGACCCCATGAGAGCGGCGGTACCTACCTCCAAATTACCATACCCTCCAAGCCCAAGCGCAACAGTACCCAATAACCCTGCATCACCTTCAAAACCGAAAGAGCCGCCAAGATACAGCGCAATGTCCATAGAATGCATAATTTCACTTGTCTGAATACTAAAGAGACGAGATAAAAATTTTGATTGAAGATCTCTAAGCTTTGTATTTTGCGAGACACTATCCTGACCTGCATAAATGCCTGAGACTGCTGATAGTAAAAATACCAGCGTTTTCAGGAGAGAAATTTGCTTTTTCATATAAGCCTCTATTTTCCGGTATTAGTACCTGTCCGAATTTGACTGATACAACTCCGGTTTTTGTTCTACACACAACAGCGATAAAGTTCCTAAAATTGTGTAAAAGCAAGATTATTAACAAAAGAGGCATTGCCCATAGTCTGATTAATAAAATTACTGATTAAGAAGAAGTTTTTATCAAGGCTTCTTACACTTTCAAAACATCCTATTGCATTAGTACGTCTTCTTACCTCTCTGAAAGTTCTATCTATAGCATTACTTGTGTTTATAAAGTGATACAGAAAAGCTGGAAGAGAGAATTTAGTTTTAATAT
>CAYTLQ010000322.1:0-12758 GCA_964438715.1 uncultured Ignavibacteriaceae bacterium | reverse complement strand
TTCTATTTGATATTGGGTGTGACAAATTAAAGGTATGGGAATTTAACGAAGCTAATCCGTTTCTTGGCTTACGGGGCATTCGTTTCCTTCGTGAAAATCTAACGATTTTTAAATCTCAGATACGGGCTATTCTTAAAGCCTCGGTACATAATAATTTGCATATCATGCTTCCAATGGTCTCAACAATTAAAGAGGTGAGAAATTCCAAAAAGATCATTCAGGAGTGTATGCAGGAACTTTCGCAGGAGAACATTCCCTTCGATAAAAATATCAGGATTGGGATCATGATTGAAGTTCCCTCCGCCGCAGTTATGGCTAAAGAATTTGCCTGTGAGGTGGATTTTCTTTCTATTGGTACTAACGACCTTATCCAGTATCTGATGGCAGTTGACAGAGGAAACGATTCAGTGTCATCATTATATCAGGAATTTCATCCGGCTGTGTTACGCACGATTGCACATATTATTACTCAGGGAAAACTTGGTAACGCTGAAATAAGTATGTGTGGTGAGATGGCAGCGGACAATCTGGCATTACCGCTACTGGTAGGCATGGGACTTGATTCGTTAAGTGTTGCCGCAACAGCAATTCCCTCAATTAAAAGAACAATTCGAGCACTAAATTACGAAAAAGCACAAAAACTGGTCGATGAATGTTTGCAATCTTCAATGGAAGAGGAAGCGATTGCAAAGGTTCAGAAATTTTTTGAAGAATTCAATATTCCAAGAACACGAACTATTATTTAATTTTATTGAAAGTATGATGACTCTACAATCTCTTGTTGCAAAATATGATCCGGATAATTTATTTGATGTACTGCTAAACTTCTGGGATCAGGTGCTTTATGCATGGAACAACCATATTGATGTGTCGGCAATTGATATGGCAGGCATAAAAAATATAATTATTTCAGGACTCGGCGGCTCAGCAATCAGCGCTGATTTTCTAAGAAATTTTTTGAAAGATGAGCTTCGGTATCCATTGCAAGTAAACAGAAATTATTCACTACCCGTATATGCCGACAAAGAAACCCTTGTGATTGTTTCTTCCTATTCCGGAAATACGGAAGAGACAATTTCTGTGCTTGAGGATGCAATTAAAAGAGAATGCCGGATTATTTGTATTACCACCGGAGGGAAAATCGGGGAAATTGCTAAAGCGAACCGATTACCACTCATTACATTAAAGAGCGGTTATCAACCTCGGTATTCCTTCGGACTGAGCTTTTTTTCAGTTTTAAAGGTATTTCAAACTCTTCGCCTCTGCAGAAATTATGATGATTTTACTCAAAGGATTATAAAAATGTGGAAACTCAGGGGAGAAGAGCTGGCATCTGAGAACAATGATGCGCTCGTTCTTGCTGAGAAAATTTCGGGATATATACCTTTGATAATTTCTGTATCCGATTATACGGATTCTATAGGTATGCGAATGAAGACGCAGTTTAATGAAAATTCAAAAATTCATTCCTTCCATACTCCGTTACCCGAGCATAATCATAACGAAATAATCGGGTGGGAATCGTATCGCGAAGATCAGTTGAATGCGGCAACTATTATTATTGATGATCCTTCATATCATCCGCAGGTGAAAAAACGATTAGATCTTGTTGAAGGAATAATTCAGAAAATGAACAGTCCGGTTTATCGTATAAAAAGTGAAGAAACCATATTCGGAGAACGGCTTCTCGATATGATTTATTTTGCTGATTGGGTGACTTATTATCTTGCAATTGTAAGAGGAAAAGACCCCGCTGAGATTGATAATATACACTATCTTAAAGCTCAGTTGGCCAAATAAATTCTTTAAAGTTTAGGTGAAAGGGCAGTCAGACTCAACTGCCCTCATCATGGTAGATCACTTCCAGATTCCCAGAATAAGTCCCATCAATACAAAGTTAAAAAACAGATAACCTGTATTAATAAAAAATAATTTCATCGATCGACGCTCAAATAAATATAATATTCCAATTGCGGGTGCAATCCAGCCCAGAACAGTAAGCGCAGAATAGAACACACTTGTAGCAGTATCCAATTTCGCTCCCAGAAAGGGAGCCAGACAAAGAGCCATTATTAGTTGTAAGACAAATGCTGAACCATAAATCAGGGCCAAATTATTTTTTCTTAATTCTTCCTCTGTAAATCCACATTCCTTCAACCAGGCATTGTAAAAGAGAAGTGGCGAATACCAAATAGCGCCTAATAAAAAGCCGGCAACAGAGGCAACAAATACTGCAAGGAAATTGATTTGAACATTATCCATTGATAAATCCTTTTTTTTATTGGTAGTTAAATTTAAAGAAAAACATAACAGGTCTTAGATTGAAGGGCAATAAAAAAATGATGAACGGTCGGAATTAATTTAAAGAATGGGATATCGTTGAAGGGATTTTGATATTTTTAAAGTACATTTTGCTCATATAATATTGCTAAGAACCGATGACAGTCCTAAAAGTTTGAATATCAGTCCATGATTAACGGCAATCATTCTGAATTTTTCCGAATAGTTAATCTTTTATTTCCAATTCATCGGTTTAATTTTAACTCTATAATTTTTATATAAATTTTGGAAGATCTGAAAAATTAGCTCGAATATCATAACCGAAGAATATGACTTAAAGCAAATCAGTCACATAAGGTTAGCAATTTCTATGATATATACTTTAAAAAAACTATAGAGAAAATATGTCTGAAAGAGGATCGGCCGGAAATGTTATTGCCGGTATAGCCAGTTTTTTGATGCCGGGTTTAGGCCAATTAGTTCAGGGGAGGCTGTTCAAAGCACTTCTTCATTTTGTTTTTAGTATTGTACTTTGGTTCATAATGCTTGGCTGGATAATGCATATTTGGTCTGCATATGAGGCGGCGCGTTTTTCAAGATAAATATGATAATTGTTTTATAAGAAACGAGATTCAGCACTCATAGTATGGATGAATTAATTCAGCTTATTGCTATCATTACGATGTTTCAACTCGGGGTATTTGTTGTGTATTTACTTGCAGGAGAACAAAGAAAACGATTAATAAATATCAGACTTGCGGTTTTTCTAACTTGTAATTTCCTGTACCTGGCGGGTTTTCTGTTATCTTATTTCGTTTTATCATTGCCCGAATTTTTTTATATCGCTTATGTTGTCTTAATGAGTTCAGGATGGTTTTTCGGGCCTACTCTGTTGTTTTATACGGAAACAGTATTAAATGGAGACACGAACTCCGAAAAGCTGAATAATCTTCATTTTTTACCATGGCTGGTTATTCTTTCAGTTAAATTGGTATTTATAATAAATTCTATTACAGCCGGAGTTCCTCATAATGGTTCGTTACCTAAAATAGTTCAAACCATAATTCAGGTCGCCTTTTTCATCCAGATTCTTGTTTATCTGATCTTTATTCTTGCCCGAATTTATACCTCCAGAGAGGAAGCGAAAAACTATATTTCATCCTTTCAAAGAACGGCTTATTCTTTTTTATTATTGGTGGTTTTTGGTTTTTTTGCGATGTGGGTAATTGATTTAATTAACTTTATCCTGCACATTGCAAGCGGAGAATATTACACTTTTCTGATACTGCTTTCTGTATTAATAAACCTGATATTTGCCAATATTCTCATTATTCGCGGACTTAAAGAGTATCATTTGATACTAACAACTGAAAAACAAAATAATAAACCACGATACCAAAAATCAGTTTTATCATCAGAGGATGTTCACAATTCAGGAGAACGATTAAAAAAAATACTTCAGGAAGAGAAAATATATTTGGACCCTGATTTATCGATAAATCGTTTAGCGGAGAAAGTCGGACTTCCGGTCAAGGAGTTATCGAGAGTAATTAATGAATATTTTGGCGTAAATTTTTACGATTTAATTAATCGATACAGAATTGATGAAGCACGAAGAATTATGGAAAGTAGCGATGGTATGAACAAAACAATTCTGGAAATACTTTATGAAGCCGGATTTAATTCAAAATCAGTATTCAATAATTCATTTAAAAAATATACCGGAATAACACCCACACAATTCCGACGAAGTATATCAGTTAATAATTTAGCAGGATAAATGATGAACAAAGACTACGATCCGCGGATGCACACGGCGGAACATATACTTAATCAAACGATGGTGCGCATGTTTAATAAAGGGAGATCGTTCTCTGCTCATATAGAGAGAAAAAAATCGAAGTGTGATTATTACTTTGACCGGGATCTTACACAGGAAGAAAGAAGTGAGATTGAAAAGCGGGTAAATCTGGTCATAGCTTCTTCGGTTGATGTGACTGAAGAATTTATTCCCCGATCGGAAGCAGAGAAATTGTATAATCTTGAAAGGTTGCCTGAAGAAGCTGGCGATACTTTACGAATTATTCGTGTGGGAGATTATGATGCCTGCCCGTGTATAGGTCAGCATGTAAAAAATACTTCGGAAATAGGGCAGTTCAAAATAATCAGCAGTTCATTTGAGAATGGGGTAATGAGGTTGCGTTTTAAAGTTCTGTAACAGTTAAAGAGTTGCCGGAAAAGTACTACCTGTAAGATTCTCGCTCAGTTTCCACAGTTGTTCTGCGATTTCCTCATTCCGCGATAGAGGAGAAGATTCTGTGATTTTACTTTTTGCAAAATATTTTCCGGTAACCTTTCCTCCTTCTTCAGATGTAGCAAGATAGACAGAAGTTGCGGCTCCGGTCGTGAGTGAATCTCCACTCATACCAAATCCTTCTTTTAAGAGTTTTGTTGTAATTACTCCGGGATGAAGACAGTTAGCGGTTATTCCATACTTTTCTATTCTCTTTGCAAGTGCAAAAGTAAAGAGCACATTCGCAAGTTTCGACTGTGAGTATGCCGTATATCCATTAAAACCATTTGTAAGATTAAAATCATCAAAATCGATCTTACCCCTGGAGTGGGCTACTGAACTGACAGTAATTATTCTGGATGGTGCATTCTCTTTTAAGGTCGGGAGTAATAACAATGTGAGCGCAAAAACTGAAAGATGATTGACTGCAAAAGTCATTTCATAACCATCATCAGTTATCCTGTAGTCATTCATGTAAACCCCCGCATTGTTGATGAGAATATTTAACCCGGGAAAATTGTTTCGGATTTGCTGAGCGAAAGGCGGGATATTTTTTAATGATGATAGATCGCAAACAGCTGAAAAAACATTTTTATTACCTGAAAGCGAAATAATTTCATCCACAGTATTTCTACATTTAATTTCGGAGCGTCCATGAACGATAACATCAAGCCCGAAACCGGCAAGTTCCAGAGCTGTTTGTTTTCCAATTCCATCTGTGGCTCCTGTTATAAGGATACAATTTTTCATAATTTTAATTTTCTCATCGTGGCCTATCTACAATTTCAATAGAGGTTACCGGATGTATTTCCCATGCGGTAGCTCTCCAGTTGCGTGCACGGCCCGGTTTCGTATTTTCAGCTTCATCTTTATGTTCTGAATCGAAGAACAGCCACCCCTGAACTTTTACCCATCTGCCGAGAAAGTTATTCCGAAGTGTTTTTGTAGTCCAGTCTATGCCCTTCGCTTTCATAATTTCGCGTATTCGCGGGGTTACTTCAATAACAACCCGCTTCCTTTTCGAATCGGTCATAGGATCTGCTACAATCTCGATGTGGGTATCGCGATAGTAAGGGTCTTTTGAAAAGCAGTTGCAGGATTCAGGAGCGCTCATTCGAACTTCAATGACATAACCAATAATTTCTGCTGAACATGTATCGCTCCAGCGCATACTATCATCACCGGGTTCAAGAAGCGTTTGCAGAGTAACCCTTCTGTCAAAATCAGTACTGTCGGGGAAAGTGGTCCTGTTCTTTTTTTGATTTAGCTCCTTAAGTCGTTTTGATTTAGCGGAACCCTCCGGTCCACAATCATTTTCAACTTGAGCAACCAGTAAATTACTGTAAAACAGTATAAAAAGTATAAGTGCAAATCTGAAAAACTTTTTATTAAAAAAAACCATTCGTTCTGTTATGAAACTAAAGGATATACTTTGAGAGGTCACGGTTAGTGACAATTTTTTCTAATTTTTCTTTTACTGTGGTTGCTTCGATAGTAATGACTCCCTCTGGCGTATTGTCGGGTACATCGAAAAGAATATCTTCCAGAAGAGTTGTTAAAATTGTATGCAGTCTTCGCGCTCCAATATTCTCTACCTCTTCATTCACCTGATAGGCAATTCGGGCGACTTCCTTAATTGCATCGTCAGTAAATTTTATATGAACATTTTCAGTTTCAAGTAAAGCAGAGTATTGTTTAATAAGCGCATTTTGAGGAAGGGTAAGTATTTTTATAAAATCATCCTCTGTCAGGCTCTTTAATTCAACACGAATAGGGAATCTTCCCTGTAATTCGGGTATGAGGTCGGAAGGCTTTGCAACATGAAAAGCACCCGAGGCAATGAACAAAATATGATCGGTTTTAACTGTCCCATATTTTGTATTTACAGCAGAACCTTCAACTATCGGCAACAAATCACGCTGTACGCCTTCTCTTGAAACATCAGGTCCATGCCCCTTTGAAGAACCGGCGACCTTATCAATTTCATCGATAAAAACAATACCGGAATTCTCTACTCTTTCGATTGCTTCTTTTTGAGCGGCATCCATATCAATTAACTTTTGTGCCTCTTCTTCTGCCATAATCTGTCGGGCTTCAGCAATGGTGGTTTTTCTTTTTTTCTTCTTTTTGGGGAGCATGTTGCTCATCAATTCCTGAATATTTAACCCCATGTCATCACCCCCGAACGGGCCAAGAATCTGCATTCCTACCGCAGGCTGTATTGTATCAAATTCTATTGTACGCTGATTCAGTTCGCCACTTTTCAGCTTTGCTCTCATCCACTCTCTGGTGCGCATATTTTGTGTGGCTTCATCCGGATTATCCTCATCATTATCGGCAGGTGCGGTACCTGCAGGTTTTCTTACCGGAGGAATCAGAATATCAAGAATTCTTTCATCAGCGGCTTCTTCTGCTTTTACTTTTACTGCCGCGGTTTTTTCAGCTCGTACCATGTTCATCGCAATTTCAGTAAGATCCCTGATCATCGATTCTACATCTCTGCCTACATAACCAACTTCAGTATATTTTGAAGCCTCGACTTTTATAAACGGCGCATTGGCGAGTCGTGCAAGTCTTCGTGCAATTTCTGTTTTCCCAACTCCCGTAGGTCCGATAAGTATAATGTTGTTGGGCATAATTTCATCTTTTAGTTTGCCTTCTACTTGCTGACGACGCCATCTGTTTCTTAGAGCAATAGCTACTGCACGCTTTGCCTCGTATTGACCAATAATGTATCTGTTTAGTTCATCAACGATCTGACGAGGGGTGAGTTCATTTTTGGATATTGACATTTGTTTACCGAAAACTAATTAACTGATTTCTTCAATGTGAATTTTATTATTTGTATAGATGCAAATTTCCGCTGCAGTATTCAACGCTTCGCTAACAATTTCCTTTGCACTTAATGATGAATGCTTTTTCAGCATTTTTGCAGCAGCAAGAGCATACATTCCACCTGACCCGATTGCAACAATCTTATCATCAGGCTCAATCACATCACCATTACCGGAAATTATCAACGCGCTTTCAGCTGAAATGACCGCCAACATAGCTTCGAGCCGGCGAAGATATTTATCTGTACGCCATTCTTTTGCAAGCTCTACGGCCGCACGATTCATATTGCCTCTGTACTGTTCCAGCTTATCTTCAAATCGTTCCATAAGGGTAAAAGCATCGGCGCTTGCACCGGCAAAACCGCAAAGAACTTTTCCGTTTGCTATTCTTCGTATTTTCATTGCATTATGCTTCATTACGGTGTTTCCCAGGGTTACCTGCCCATCACCGCCTATTGCGGCCTTACCATTTGCTACCACGCCCACAATAGTTGTCGATCGTATTTTTTCTGCCATAATAATCCTAAATAATAAACTTTCAAATTACTTCTTCCACTCTTCTCATTCAACTCAAAAATATTCACCTAAAGTCGATAATTTTCAGCTTGCTCTCTATTTTAAGTTATAACCTTTTATGTAAATGTGTTTTACAAAACAAATTATTACGGTATTTTTAGATAAAAATTCTAATTTTACTGATTACCCAAAAATGATAGAATATTCAATTGAAACCGCAACAAAACAATAACCGTTCCTCTACACGCGCGTTACTTAGTAAGGGATTTTTGTATTCGGGTGTTTTACTTATTGTGTTTGGCTTTTCTCTAATGTACATCAAAGAGCAATTATCATTTCCATTTACCGGTAAATTTGATGCAGGAAGTGTGTTATTATTGCTTGGTATTCAGAATGGACTGATTGCCTTATTACTTATTTTTAGAAAAAGAACATCGATAAACTCTTCATCATCTTATAATACCAGATTACTCAATTAAGTCCTAAAGCCAGGCTTCGTCTTGCAATTGCGGTCTTTTTCATTTTTTCTATCATTGGTCCAATTACCATTTTTATGAATAGGATATTGGGTGATATTTCTGTTTTTATTATTGTAACCCAGACAATTTTTTCCGGAGGAATTTCCGCTGCTGTAATATTATTTGGAAGAAAACCAATTTATCTTATCATCGCTATAGCAATTTGTATTATCGGTATTACATTTTCTGCAAAAGCTGAAAAAATATTATATCCACAGCATACCACAATTTCTTCAAAAAATGCTGATATAGTACTAACTCAGGAGAGACTGGATGAGATACGAAGACAGCGCTCGAATCTGGGAATATATTGTATTGGATTAATTGTGCTTGGATATATATTATTTCTAAATGTTATAATGGGTGAGGGTTCCCGGCGTATTCACTTCGAAGCGGAAGTACAGATAGCTCGCCGAATTCAGGAAACATTGCTTCCCGGTTCAGCATTACAAACCAATTGGTATGTTGCTGAGGGCTTTACATTGCCGGCAACCGATATAGCGGGCGATTATTTTGATTATTTCCCTGTTTCAGAAAATGAACTTTATGTTATTGTGTCAGATGCTTCCGGTCATGGAGTAGGCGCCGGAATTTATGCGGCAATGACGAAAAGTATAATTCGTAGTCAGTTGCTGTCAGGAGCTTCACCCAAATCACTGCTTGAAAATTTAAATCTCTCGCTCTATCGAATCACCGAAAAGAATATGTTCACATCACTTGCTTTAGTGAAATTACACCGCATTGATAAAACCGCGCAAATTTGTACTGCCGGGCATCATCCCGTACTACACTATATCAAAAGTGAAGACAGATTAGTCGAGTATCGAACTCCCTCAATTGCTTTGGGAATAAATAAAAGTTCTGTTTATAGTGAGATAATAGTTCATTACTCAGATGGCGATGGATTTTATTTATACACAGATGGTATTATTGAAGCCAAAAATTCTCAAGGTGAATTGTTCGGAATTGAACAATTAAAAAAACTCATTGCTGAAAAACATCATCGTGAAATCAAACACTTAAAAGACTACATTTCCGGAAGTATTTATCAATTTACGGGTAAAACGGTTATAGAGGATGATATGACAGTTGTGGAACTGCTGACAGGGAATTTTTCTTCGTGAGGATTATTCTGCACGCATGTCGCGTGTCATTAGATCAGAAGTAGCCTTAACCGGGTCTTTATCTTCAAAAAGTACCTTATAAACTTCTGTTGTGATGGGAGTTTCAACAGAATGTTTCCTTGCTAACTCGGAGGCAGATTTACTCGTCTGAACTCCTTCAGCAACCGCGTACATATTCTTTAATACTTCTTTGAGCTTCAAACCGGAACCAATTCGTTCGCCTACATAACGATTTCGGCTGTGTTTGCTCATACATGTTACAATTAGATCGCCCATACCTGAAAGTCCTGCGAAAGTTTCGGGATTTGCGCCGAGCGCAACACCCAACCGGGAAATTTCAGCAATACCACGCGTCATTATTGCTGCTTTGGTATTATCGCCGTATCCAACACCATCAATTATCCCGGCGCCGATTGCAATTACATTCTTAAATGCGCCGCCTAACTCAACACCTAATACATCTAAAGAGGAATATACCCTGAAATAAGAAGTTATAAATGCTGCCTGTATAGTTTTTGAGGTCTCCTCAGAATGAGATGCGGCAACAACAGCAGTAGGTATTCTCCTGCTTACTTCTTCCGCATGAGAAGGACCGGACAATACACCCAATTGAGCTGGGGAGATTTCGGGGTAAATATCCTGACAAATCTGTGACACGGTAAGCAATGTTCCGTTTTCAATACCCTTCGATACACTTACAAGAATTGCATTTCGGATTGAGCTGAATTTTATATTTTTCAACACGCCGCGAAGAAATTGTGACGGTACAGCAAGTACTATCATATTTGCAACCTCAACACATTCTTCGAGGTTATGGGTAATAGTAAGTTCATCCGGTATTTTTATACCGGGAAGGTAGGTCTCGTTTTCTCTCTTTTTTATTAACTGCCGGGCATACGCTGCCTTATACTCCCAAAGAGAGACTTTATGTCCATTGTAATGTAGCAGAATTGCTAAAGTTGTACCCCATGCGCCTGCTCCCAAAACAGCTATTTTCATTTCAGAAAATTATTTCTTCTTGCCGAAACTTATTTTGTTTTCACTTCCGTTAAGTAACCGGGAAATATTTTTTCTGTGAGTATAAATAACAAGTAAGGCTAATGCAATGAGAAAGGGGAGTATGGTACCATAACCGACGATGTGTGCTCCAAAGATGTTTTCACGGACTATCATAGTCAAAGGAATAGATGCAGCAGCTATTATAGAACCAAGTGATACATATCGGGAAATTGTTACTACAATGATGAAAACGCCGATAGCAATAAGTAAGTCAATAGTTGTTATGAATAATAAAAATCCCAGTCCGGTAGCAATTCCCTTGCCGCCTTTAAAATCAGCAAAGACAGTCCAGATATGTCCGATGACCGCGGAGAGACCTGCAATAATCTGTACGAGGGTGAAATCATCAAAAGGTGTTGAATTAGGGAAAGGGAAGGAACCCAAATAAAGTCGGGCAATAAATACCACTGCCACAGCGCCTTTAAATGCATCAAGAAGCAGAACCAGCAATCCGAGTTTCCAGCCCATTATCCTGAGCACATTAGTGCCCCCCATATTTCCACTACCGTGTTCTCTTATATCTATACCACCAAAAAGCCTGCTGATGATAATACCATTTGGTATTGAACCCACAAGATATGAAAGCAGAACTATGAACGCCAGATTTAGCATTTTCCTTTAACCTTAATATTTAATAATCCATAATAATTAATAAAAATTTATTTCACAAGTATGTACAGTATAGGAAAATAATAAGGTACAATTCTCCTTAGTAAGTTTATTGCTAAAATCAATAATTGATTTATCGAAGAATTTTTCAAAAAGTTTAAAGATTCCGAACTATCCGGACAGCGACTATGTAATCTTATCATAGTCGGGCAATTTTATAATTTTTTAAGGCAAAATAAATCTCACTTGAAGCTGTTTTAATTACAGTTGCGAAAGGCACTGCGAACAACATTCCCGGCAGTCCCGCCGCCTGACTGCCTGCGATAATCAGCAAAATTATTACTAACGGGTGCATACCAACGCTCTTCGAAAAGACATACGGTTGCAATACTCCGTTATCAAAAGCATAGATACAACCCATTAAAAGCAGAATGAGCGGTAAAGCAGAAAGATTTCCAAATTGCAGAAGCGAGATAAAAATAGCCGGTATGCCGCCAATAATTGGACCAAAGTAAGGTACGAGGTGACCAACTCCTGCAATAACACCCAAGGCAAATGAATTTTCAATTCCTAACAGCCAGAAACCTATACCGCACGCCGCTCCGACAAATATGGCGTCAATAATCCAGCCTCTTACATATCTGCCTAGTTGATAAGAAACTTTTTTCATTATCCAGTAGGACATTTCAAAGTAGCGGTTTGGAAGAATATTGAGTAACCCTTTGAGAATTCGTTGTCGGTCTTTAACTATGAAAAAAGTTGTAAATGGCAGAATTACCATTATTGCTATAATACTGAAAAGATTTGTAAGTATGCCCGCAAATTCATTGAGAATGAAATCAATAGTGTGTGTTATTCCTAATTCTATTCTATGAGAAATTACCCCTTTGCTCAGAAATGGAAAATATTTGAGAATATTCGTTTCTGCGACCAGAATTTGCTCCTGAATTGAAAAAGCACGCAATCTCTCGCCAAGTGCGCTCATCTGATCGGCAATTTTTGGAATGAAGAAAGAAAATACCACATAAAATAAAACACCAAGCGTAGTAAAAACAATAAATGTAGCCGTTTGCCGGTTGAAGCGTCTGGTTTCTAAGTAAGAAACAGCGGGATCTAAGACAAGACTAATGAGTACTGATAACGCTAGGATAAAATAGAGAATAAAAAACAGGTAAAGAGAGAGGAAGAAGATGAGAATGAAAACTGACCAGAAGAGTATTTTTCTATAATTCTTTACAAGTAATTCCGAAATCATCAGTTTTCCATAAGCAATTACACTGCTTCTACACGACGAATTCCGGGAATGTCGCGTATAAGCGCTCTTTCCACACCAGCCCGCAGAGTCATTTGTGACATCGGACAATTACTGCACGCTCCCGCAAGTTTCACTTTAACTATACCATCACTACTAACCTGAACAAACTCCACATCACCGCCATCAGCTTTGAGGTATGGTCTTATTGCTTCGAGAGATTTTTTTATTCGTTCTTCCAAAGAATCATTCGCCGTCATTGTTTAACGCTAA
>CAYTLQ010000321.1:0-8056 GCA_964438715.1 uncultured Ignavibacteriaceae bacterium | reverse complement strand
GTGTTTTATTCAATTATCGTGCAGGCGCAGGAAGAAAAAGTCTTACTGCGGTCATTTACACAACTACAAATAGCCAAAATCGGCAAGCAAATCGATTCTCTTGAAAAAATAGCACACGATTTACTCTTCAGTAATCCCGATAGCACATTTCGTTTGGCAGAAGGAATAATTGAGTCATCAGCAAAAATAAATTATTATAACGGACTTGCCCGAGGTTTAATTCTTAAAGCAAATGTCTATTCAGAGATACGAAACGATTATCTGGAAGCCCTTACTCTGCTTTTGCGCGCAAAAAGAATTATTGAGACCTATAAACTTGAATCTCAGGTAATTTCTTTATATCTGAACCTTGCCTGGACATATTTTTATACGGCTAATTATACCGAAGCAGAGGATCTGTATAATCGTGTTTTAAAGAAATTAGAGGGCGCTCCGCTTAATCATCAGTATCTCGATGCAATCAACTGTCTGGGAATTATTCACTCAGAAGTAAAACATGATTTCCCCAAAGCAATTGAATATTACCAGCGTACATTACAAACAGCAGATAGTTTAGGCGATACAACATATTTTGGTAACGCATGGAACAACCTTGGCGAGTTGTTTATTATGACGCAGGAATATACCAAGGCTTTGAAATATTTAGATTCAGCCGAGGTTGTTTTCAGAAAATTATCTGACATCTAAGGAATTGCCATTGTAAAATATAATAAAGGAAAGATATATTTTACACAGCGGCAGATAACTCCGGCAAAGACCGAATTAACTGAAGGATTGAAATTTGCGCAGAAAATACGAGCGCTGGAATTGACCCATAAAATTGCTTTATTGCTTTCAGAAGCATATGAGCTGGAAGGGAATTTATCAGAAGCATTCAGGCATCTTAAGATACATTCCTCAGCATTGAACTCATTTTTGAACGAATCGAAATCACGCGAATTATTACGGATAGCCTTTAAAAGCAGAATTGAATCGGAAGAAGAACGCTTTCAACGAGTGCTTCGTGATCAGCAACAGACAAAAGAGAAACTTGAGCAACAAAATTTGTTTATTGTTTTGGCAAGTATCCTGATTGTTGTATTGGGATTGGTGCTTATCAAACTAAGGGAGGACAACAAGGAAAAAGAATATATCAACAGGTTACTGAGAGAGAAAAGCAGGGAGGTTACAGAAGTAAACGAGCGATTAAAGGAGAGCAACTCTCATCTGGAAGAAAAAAATACTTTACTCAATACAAAGAACATTCAACTCTCTGCTATGATTACAGAGAAAGATAATCTTATGGGGATACTTGCTCATGATTTAAGAAATCCTCTGGGTTCAATTCTCAGTTTGGCAGAAATTATTGAGATGGATGGCGAATTAAATAAAGATCAACAAAAATTCTTAGGGTTTCTGAAAAATATTGCAAATAATTCCCTTCGCATTATTCAGGACATTGCTGAAATCAATCAGATAGAAGCAGGAAAATTTCAGCCCAAAAAGGAATTAATAAATATTACTGAATTTTTTGAAGCATTCCTTCCTTCGTATATAAAAATTGGCCAGAAGAAAAATATCACAATTACCTTTGAGCCTCCGCAGGAAGAAATTATTATGGAAGCCGACCCGATAATTCTGCAACGAATTTTTGATAATCTTCTTTCAAATGCTATAAAATTTTCATACTTGAACAAAGAGGTGAAACTTAAGGTTACAGATTGCGGAATATCGGTTTGCTTTGCAGTAATTGATCAGGGACAGGGATTTTCAGAAGAAGATAAGAAAAAAATGTTTTTAAAGTTTCAGAAACTAAGCGCGAGGCCTACTGCAAATGAGAGTTCAACCGGATTAGGATTAACTATAGTGAAGACGCTTATTGAAAAATTAAATGGTACTATTCATGTAGAAAGTGAATTAGGAAAAGGCACCGAGTTTACCATTTGTCTTCCGAAAAATTCCCTAACTGAAAATCAGAATACCCCCGCTACTTTTTCTCCACAGGAATAGCAGTAACCATTCACAATTTTATTGAGCTTCACATGGTGCCAGTCCCTCTGAATAAGCAGTTTACGGCATGAGGCGCAATATGTATTCTGTGCAGTTTCATGGTGAACATTACCTACATAGCAGTGAGCAATTCCTTCTGCCTCTGCAATTTTTTTTGCCTGCAGAAGTGTAGAAAGTGGAGTTCGGGGCTTGTTGGTCATTTTAAAGTCCGGATGAAATGCAGTAAAATGTAATGGTACCAGATGACCTAAGTTCTCTTTCACCCACCGTGAGAGTTGGCCGATCTCGTCGGGGTTGTCATTTTCTCCCGGTATAAGAAGAGTAGTTATCTCAAACCAAATATCAGTTTCATTCTTAAGCCATAACAGAGTATCTAATACATCCTGAATATGTGAAAATGTTATCTTATGGTAAAACCTCTCGGTAAATGCCTTTAAATCAACATTCGCAGCATCAGCATAACGGAAGACTTCAGCCCTTGCGTTTTTATCAATGTACCCTGCTGTTACAAGAACATTTTTAATGTTTCTTTCCCGTGCCAATCGGGAAATATCGATAACATATTCACCAAATATTACCGGATCATTATATGTATAGGCTATTGATGGCACATTATATTTAAGAGCAAGAGCCACTACATCGGACGGAGAAAAGTTTAAAGCATTTAGGTCGTCTATACGGGCTTTACTCATCGACCAGTTTTGACAAAATTTACAACCAAGATTACAGCCGGCTGTTCCAAAACTCAGTATTTGAGTTCCGGGCAAAAAGTGATTTAAAGGCTTTTTTTCAATCGGATCGATAGCAAAGCCCGTCGGTCTGCCGTATCCAAGGGAATACAATTTGCCATTTATATTTTGCCTGATATAACAAAACCCCTGCTGACCTTCTCCAATGGTACAATAGCGGGGACACAATGTACAAAGTATTTTTCCTGTACTGTCGTATTCCCACCACTTTGCTTCATAAAGAGTGCTGTCCGGCATAACGAATTCATTTCAATGTGTATTTGAGTAATTTATCAAATCCCTTAATGAGGGCGCATTCAACTTGTCCATAAGGCTTTTTCAATTCCGAAAAATATTTTTCAGCATCTTTAATAACTTCCGAATCAGGTCTGATTTTGTTCTCCTTCATTGCCATCAGACGGAGGCTCACATCGCTGATTCCCTTGAGGTTTTGCGCCATCGGTTCAATTTCTCTGATTGCAGGTGCAAGCCTGAACAATGGCTGTAGCGCGTTATAATTTTCCTTCAATGCTATCAGATATGCAGTCAATTCGGATTTCGCAGATGCATCGCCACTGATATATTTCTCTATAAGAGATGAGAAAACTCTTTTTGCATTTGCATCTGGTCTTGCCGCATCAACAATTCGTGTATAAGGAGAAAATGAAGTGTATTTAACTCCTTGATTATGTCTGGTGTACCCTTTTACCGGTTCAAGCACATCAACAAGAATTTTTAACGGAGTGATATCATTATTGAGAGTTAAGCGACGCAACATCATCTCGTAATTTTTACAATGTAGAAGACCATGTTCTTCGAGTTGTTGTTCTATAATCGAAAGTCGGCGATACATATCGTCAACATCCCGAACGGTTGAAGGTGACCAGAACCGCTCAGCAATAGCCGCTGTTCTTGGCCAGATTCGGGAATCAACAGTTTCGCTGGTTACTAATTCCGCCCACATTGTTGCCTCTCCTCCCAAAATACGCGCCTTCTGTTCTTCATTGAGATTCAATGTATCAGGCAGAGGATCAACAAGATAATGATCTGAAGCCGGATGAATCAAATCGATGTAATACCCATTAGAAAGTATTCCTGAAAATCCAAGCTTTGCAGATTTTTCAAGGTATCCTACGCCTCGCCACGATTGAATCATAATACTTTTTGGCATGTCTTCGTGTAATATTTCATCCCATCCCAGCATTTGTTTATTATATCGGGTTAATATCTGCAGAATGCGCTTGTTAAAATATGCCTGTAGTGCATGATTATCGGCAATGTTGTTTTCCTTCATGAATCTCTGAATTTGAGAATTTTCATTCCATTGTTTACCATTATTTTCATCTCCGCCGATATGAACATACGCATCGGGAAACAGTGAGCATATTTCTTTAAAGAAATCATTGAAAAAATTATATGTTTCTTCTTTAGTAGGATCAAAGGTAGGGTCAAACACACCCCAGTTACGCTCTATTGAGTAGGGACCCGGTGCGCTCGCAAGTTCGGGGTAGGCAGTTAACCAACTGGTTGAATGACCGGGAATGTCGAACTCCGGTACAACCCGAATTCCTCTCTCATCAGCATATTGAATAACATCACGAATTTGTTCTTGAGTATAATAGAAACCATCAGAAGCCAATAGATGCAATTTAGGAAATGTTTTACACTCTACCCTAAAACCCTGGTCATCGCTTAAGTGCCAATGGAATACATTCATTTTCACTGCGGCCATTCCATCGAGGTTCCTTTTAATTACATCAACGGGCATAAAATGTCTGCTGACATCCATCATTAATCCACGCCAGGTAAAACGCGGTTCATCTTCTATGGTTATTTCGGGAAGATAAAACCCCTGGTCATCAGCACTTATTAGCTGAAGGATTGTTTCCATACCACGAAGAATGCCAAAATCGGTAGGAGCGTGTAATGTAATTCCTGATTTAACAATTCTGAGAGTATAACTTTCATTACTTCCCGGTTTCAGCTCTGCAGTTTGATTGCAAACGAATTCACAGTGTGCTCCTAACGCAGAAGATTTTGGGGTAATAATATCCTGTTTAAAAAACAATCCCGTGCGATCGGAAAGCCTTCTCAGAAAGCGGTTCGCAGCTTTCCATGCCCTCCCATCTTCCGGCGCCCGAACACTAATCGTAAAGGCTGTATCGAGCCGGAATTTACCTGTTCCCACTTCCATTTTTTTTGGGACAGGCATAAGATTAAGAGTATTCTGTGCATGCATTGCTGGAAAACCTATAAACATTAAAAGTACAAGTAAAAATTTTATCATGTTTTGTTCCCGTGAAAAATGAATTTTTTACGAACGAACGAGATATAACTCTTTTTGCGGCTCAGAGAGATATTCGCATCCATCTTTAGTAACCTGAACCATTTCCTCAATTGTAACAATGCCCTTTCCTTCTACAAGTAGTCGTGGCTCAATGGTAAAAACCTGACCTTCCTCAATAGGGAGGTAAGGTAGGTTACCGTATCTTTCCCAGCGAGGGAAAAGTCCTGCGCCTCCATCATGAGCCGCCCTGCCAACCTGATGCCCCAATCCGTGCTGATACTCAGCATATCCGTTTGCAATAATGTGGTTTCTGGCCTGATCATCTACCTCGCAACCCATAACGCCGGGTCGGAGAAAATCGGCCGCCTTTTTTATTGATTCCTGAATAACCCGAAAACCTTTTTTTACATCTTCAGGAGCATCGTCTTCATCATCCTTAAGAATGTACCATGTTCGCTGTAAATCGGAACAATAGCCATTATATTTAATTCCGAAGTCCATATTAAGAATATGTCCCTTCTCTATTTTTCTATCAGTCGGACCTGAATGAGCTCCTGCTGTTTCCGGACCTGTGAAAACAGAGGGACAATGCTCTTCATCCCATGCTAATTCTCTTCCTAAAGCTTTTACTTTGCTCAGAATAAACTCTGCAATTTCTTTTTCCGTTTTTCCGGCCTTAATGAAAGGAGTAGTTTCATCATATATTTTCAGAGTTTCTTTAATAGCTTCTTTCATGTTATTGATTTCAGCAGTTGACTTTCTTCCACGAAGCGAAGCGATAATATCTTCGGATGATATTAAGCGGTCGGCGTACGGGGTTCCCTCAAGGATTTTGTTAAGGATAATATACATTCCATGAGTAAGACCGTCAGCAAGATTTGAATTCACGGAGTAATTAATTGCTATCTTTTTCGGATCGTGTTTCACAAGATATTCCCTCAGAGGTTCCGACACCGATTTAAGGTAGCCTATAACATTTTTATAAGTACCCGTTACATTCATATTTGGCACTTCAAGGGAACCGACAATTGCAGTAGTATCGCCATTTGCATTGATGCAAAATGCTGACTGCCATGTGGCGTTTGTCCCAACAACCATTTCCATGCTCGGATCCCGTGTCACAGAGCTTTCGCGAACGAAAATAAGCCAGAGATCGATGTTTTTTTCATTTAATATTTTTACTGCCTGTTCAATTTTTTCTTTAACGAGCGCTTTACTCATTTGTGTGCCTTTCGGGTGAATATGAAAAACTTATACTACAATATTATTCTTTTTTGACCTGAAAGAAAAAACCGGTTTTCTTCTCTTTAAGGATGAAACAGTTGCTTAATTTTCTTCATTAGCACCGTCCGCCTGTCATATTTATTTTGAGATAGTAAAACTGTATCAGTAATTTCTTGCATAATTTTTTACTGAATGAAACGGCTTACTTATTATATTTTACAACTAACTTCTGTAAAATCACCAAACCGGAGACTTTATGACACTCGTACACAGGAGCATATTGCAATTGCTCGCTCTTCTTTTAATTATGTCCGGCTTCAATCTTGCTCAGGACGATAAAGAAAAAAAAGATAAATTAGTTTCATCCACCTTCAGCGGATTAAAGTTCAGAGGCATTGGACCTGCCTGGAACTCAGGCAGAATAGCAGATTTTGCCGTTAATCCACAAAATCATAGTGAATATTATGTAGCTACTGCCAGTGGCGGCTTATGGAAAACCACAAATGCAGGCACTACATGGCAAGCAATAGCCGATACCATTAGAGCATATTCAATGGGAGTTGTTGTAATTGATCCAAATAATCCTCACACAGTATGGCTTGGTACCGGGGAGAATAATCACCAGAGAGCCCTTGGGTATGGAAATGGAGTTTATAAATCCACAGATGGCGGTTCTTCGTGGTATAATATGGGGTTAACGGAATCCCGACAAATAGGGGGAATTATGATTGACCCTCGGAATTCTAATGTCGTTTATGTTGCCGCTGAAGGCTCTGTTTGGGGACCGGGAGGAGATCGCGGTTTATATAAAACTACCGACGGAGGTAAAACCTGGAATAAAGTTCTTCACATTAGTGAGCATACAGGCGTAAACAATATTGCTTATGATTTTCGAAATCCGGATATATTATATGCTACTTCAGAACAGCGCCGCCGCCATATTTTTACAAAAATCGGCGGTGGTCCTGAAACAGCTGTGTACCGTTCAACTGATGCAGGCGCTACATGGGAAAAAATTATGAAGGGATTGCCGGGCGTTCATCTTGGAGGCTCGGGATTGGCAGTATCGCCGGTTAATCCCGATGTTATTTATCTTTCATTAGAGGCTGCCGAAAAACAGGGTGGTTTTTTCCGCTCCACTAATCGTGGTGCATCCTGGGTAAAAATGAGCGACACATACTCCAGCGGACAGTATTTCAATGAGATATATGCAGATCCGAAAGATGTCAATAAAGTTTATCTGATGGATGTTGTATCCAAAGTTACTATTGATGGCGGAAAAACCTGGCGTCCGTTGGGTATTAACGACAGACATGTTGATGATCATGCTTTTTGGATTGATCCAAGTGACACACAGCATTTTCTCATTGGGGGTGATGGCGGTATTTATGAGTCATTTGATGGCGGACAGGCATGGCACTTTAAAGCCAACCTTCCTATCACTCAGTTCTACCGTGTAAATGTTGATAACGAATTTCCATTTTATAATGTTTTTGGCGGAACACAAGATAATCAGAGTATGGGAGGTCCTTCACGCACACTAAGCGCCGATGGTATTGTTAATAGTGACTGGTTTATGACTCTCGGTGGCGATCGTTTTTTTCAGTCAATTCACCTGAAGTATCATCATATCATTCATTCTGCCTCGTAGTATGGTACAATTATCCGTTGTGATAAGCGGACTGGACAAATACAATATATAAGTCTTGCTCCTGAAAATAACCAAAAGATTTTTATATCGTATTGGGTCACACCTCTTTTCATCATCTCATTTTCCAATCCCCGTTTATTTATTCCCTCTTAAAGGGTTTTTCGCATTTATCACAAA
>CAYTLQ010000320.1:0-2789 GCA_964438715.1 uncultured Ignavibacteriaceae bacterium | reverse complement strand
AACAATAACCTTATCAGCGTATTGAAGAGCTATTTCGATACTTTTATCAACAGACCCGCCATCAGAAATAATTATTTCATAATCGAATAATTTTCTTAACTCAGGTAAATTTAACTGTCGAAGTAGTTGAGGAAGCAGTTTCTCTTCATTAAGAACCGGAATTATTATTGAAAGAAGCATCTATACTCAGTAGCATAAAACGAAAAATTGAACATTATTATTTATCCTGATTCCCGGCATTGGAAGGTGCAGAAAATTTAAACAATTTTTAATAAATGCACCAAACCTTCCGCTAAGTGGTAACTCGTTGGTATTAAAGTCGAGAGCTAAATAAAAATCCGATTTTCCTCCGCCGGCACCATCCAGATCTCTAACCCCATAACCTAATGCAAAATTAATATAACGAAGCCAAGATTTATCGAAAACTTCCGGGTAAAGCCGTGCCATATCAAATGTGAGCCAGAATTTTTGGCCTGCGTAATCATCAATTATAATATGTTCCTGCCCTGTACGGGGATCTTTCTTATTGAGATCTGCAGGATAATAACTGAATTTGAATCGATAGTTTTTTAGTTCAGGATAATAATAACTCGCAACCGGAAGCGCAGCGCCGAGTACATCAAAAAGAAAATCTCCGGGAGAAAATCCCCAATCGGGTCCGTAACCATCCTCAATTTCGACGAAAGTCTGAAATCCAAGAGCCAGAGCAGATGAATAATATACTCTGTCAGATTCAGAAAATTCAGCCGCGGCTAACCCGGAAGAGAAAAGATGTTGAATAACGGTAGTGCCATAAAAATGCCCCACTTTATCTATCCAACGGGCATAAGCCCAGTCATTAACAAAATGAAAATTTACTCTGTTTTTTGACCACCAGGCATTTGCCTGGTACATGTGCACAGCAATAGCAGTCGATACCAGAGCCGTACTCACTCCACCCAATACCCAATAGTTAATTTCCCTTTTTAGCGGATCAATATTAATTTCAGGTTTAAATGAAACGGGAAGACTACTCAACTTAATGATTCTGCCGGTACTCAAAGAGGTAAGAATTGTATCATTTCCCGATATCTGAGCAAATGAAAGATTGATATAAATACAGCTGATAAGCAGAGCCTTTATAAGTAATGGCATTAAACACTTACTTCTGTGGTTTCATTTGAGGGAAAAAGATAACATCCCTGATAGAGGTTTGTGAAGTAAGAAGCATTACGAGTCTATCAATTCCTACTCCAAGTCCAGCCGTCGGCGGCATACCATATTCAAGCGCTCTTATAAAATCTTCATCAATTCTCTGTGCCTCATCATCACCCTTTTCAAGCGCTTTTTTCTGTTCCTGAAATCTCTCTAGTTGATCAATTGGATCGTTTAATTCTGAGAAAGCATTACAAATTTCTCTACCCGCTACAAATCCCTCAAATCGTTCCACTAATCCCGGTTTTTCTCTGTGTTTTTTAGCTAAAGGTGAAGTTTCCAAAGGATATTCATAAATAAATGTTGGTTGAATGATGGAATTTTGTACGGTAATTTCAAACAATTCATCAATTAATTTACCTCTGCTCTTTGAGGAAAGTACTTCAACACCGTGTACTTTACACAATTGTATTAGTTCAGCATCATTTAAATCCAGGACATTCTTGCCGGTTTTTTCCTTGATTCCTTCGACCATAGAAAGCCTGTTCCATGGAGGAGTAAAATCAATTTCATGACCATCAAAATTAAATTTTCGTGTACCAAAGACAGTGTCACAGATTTCTGCAAACATTTTTTCAACAAATTCCATCATCCACAGATAATCTTTATAAGGTACATAGACTTCCATCATCGTAAATTCAGGGTTATGAGTCTTATCCATACCCTCATTACGGAAGTCCTTCGATATTTCATAAACTCCATTAAATCCGCCAACAATTAATCGTTTAAGGTACAACTCGTCTGCAATTCTCAAATAGAGCGTCATATCCAGAGTATTATGATGAGTAACAAACGGACGCGCCGAGGCGCCACCATACATAGGCTGAAGAACCGGTGTTTCTACTTCAAGAATACCATTTTTATCCAAATAACTTCGCATTGCACTAATTATTCTACTTCTCTTTATAAAAACATCCTTTACAGCCGGGTTAACAATTAAATCAAGATACCGTTGTCTATAACGAAGTTCGATATCAGCAAACTGATCATAAACAATTTTATTACCCTGTTCATCTATTACTTCTTTTACTATTGGAAGTGGACGAAGTGACTTCGTCAATAATGTAAGTTCTTTAACATGAATGGAGATTTCTCCTGTTTTTGTTTTAAATACAAATCCCGAAACCCCGATTATGTCGCCGATGTCGAATAACCGAAAGGCGTCATACATATCGCCTAATTCATCTTTTTTCAGATAAATTTGTATTCTGCCGGTATGATCTTCCACATGTGCAAATGAGGCTTTCCCCATCCTTCTTATCGCCATAATTCTTCCGGCCACTTTAACATTTTGTTCAACAGATTCAACAAAATTTTCTTTAATCGTCGCTGAATCGGATGTAACATCAAACGAATATGCAAAAGGTTGTATACCTTTCTGTTGTAGCTCTTTTAATTCTTCATAACGGCGCTGAATAAGTACATTAATATCTTCGTTATGCTGATTTTCTGACATTCTTGCCTCTATTTTCTTTTATAATTTGCTAATCTTATACAAACAAGATCGTGTAAGTTTTCTGCCAATACGAGAGGAACCGTAAAGTTATTTACAATAAGTGATAGAACAACCGGCTCAGCATCTCCTGTGTAAATAT
>CAYTLQ010000319.1:0-27257 GCA_964438715.1 uncultured Ignavibacteriaceae bacterium | reverse complement strand
AACTAAGTCCATATCCGAAACCCCATTGCGGGTCATATTTATTTTCATTTGCTTCTTCAAGAGGCTTATAATTATAAACATACAGCGAATTCGGGTGTTTTGGATATGTAAAAGGAAGTTTGCCACTTGGAACTATTTCGCCTGAAATAATTGAAGCTATTGCATCACCGCCCCGCATTCCGGGTAGCATTGCAACAAGAATCGCGGGAGTCTTATCAACTATTTTTCTGATGATTCTCGGCCTTCCCTGAATCATAACAGCAATAACTGCTTTATTTACTTTATTCAATTCTTCAACTAATTTCAATTGATTTTCATCTAGCTCCAGATTATCAATATTTCCCGGTGTTTCACAATAAGCAGGCTCACCCAGACAAACGACTACTGCATCTACTGTACCGGCAAGTTCAACGGTTTTTGCAATATTAATATCTTTATCAAAACTTACCCCATCCGAGTATAAAACATTTTCTTTTCCATACTTCATCTGAAGTGCTTCAAGAACCGTGTTTGCATCCTTTGGATAGAGTGTTTCCTCATTTCCCTGCCAAGTTATAGTCCAACCTCCATTAAGAGGTGATAACATATTAGCTGTAGGTCCTGTTACAAGAATCTTTTTGGGAGCCTTCAGAGGCAACAGATTATTTTCATTTCGTGTCAATACAATTGATTCACCTGCCGCGGTAAGATTAATTTCTTCATTCTCTTTCAGACCGATTAATGATTTCCTGTTTGGCTCAGGGTATGGATTGTCAAATAAACCAAGGATGTATTTTACACGAAGAATTCTTGTGACGGCTTCATCAATTCGCTTCATCGGAACTTCATTCTTCTTTACAAGGTCAAGAAGGATTGTATAGAAGCTGAAATCATTCGGCACCATACTCATATCAACACCGGCCATTACTGCCATTTTTACAGCTTCTTCAGGTGAAGAAGCGACTTTATCGCGGGTATAAAGGCGTTTAATATCTTCCCAGTCCGATACTACAAAACCTTCAAATTTTAATTCACCCCGCAACACTTCTGTAAGCAGATGATAATCGGAGTGCGTCGGGATACCATCAACTTCGCCGGAATTTACCATTATTGAAAGCGCTCCTGCTTTTATGCCCGCTTCAAAACCCGGGAGAAAATACTCACGCAGCATTCTTTCAGAAATCCATGCAGGTGTACGGTCTTTTCCTGTAATTGGAAAACTATACCCCACAAAATGTTTGAGACATGTTGCAACTTTATCCGCAGAGGAAAGGTCTTTTCCCTGTGCACCTTTTATATACTCCACACCGAGGGTTGAAGATAAATAGGTATCCTCACCAAATGTTTCCCAGAATCTGGGCCACAGGGGCTGTCTGCCAACATCCATAACAGGGTAGAAATTCCAGGGAATACCGGAAGCGCGCACTTCTTTGGAGGTAACTTCACCTGCTTTATAAACAAGTTCTTTATTGAAAGAGGCCGCTATTGAAATAGCCTGAGGAAACAAAACAGCATTTTTTGTATATGTTGCGCCATGAATTGCATCAATACCGTAAATTACCGGTATTGAAAGCCTTGTTTTTTTGGTTGCAATGTCCTGAATTTTTGTAATTATTTCATGCCAATATTCAACTGAATGAGCCACATCGTAAACATTCAGAATACTCCCGACATGGTATTTAAGAATTGCATCTTCTAATGCCTTCTCATTAAGTACATGCATCTGATCTTTACGGCCCTGTTTTGCTGAAACAAGCTCGAGCGTAATCTGGGTCATCTGTCCGACTTTCTCCTCAATGGTCATTTTGGAGAGTAGTTGGGCAACCTTTTTTTCTATCTCCTCTTTTGACATTTGCCCGTCCTGCGCTAATAAAAGAGAGCCAAAGCAAACAAATAATAAGTATGTAAATATTTTCATAACTGTATTTTCTATTATATGTATTTACCTTTCACTTAGAATCACAACTTCATTGATATCAGAAGTTAATTCCGAATGAGATTTTTTGAACATTCTTTAATCTGCCAAATTCCTGATAAGCATAATCGAAAACAAAAGAAAGATTATTCATCAGATTTTGCCGAACACCAAGACCGAAGGTTAGTCCTTCTTCAGAATCGGTAAGAAATAACGAACGATACCCGCCGCGTACAAAAATAAAATTATCATAGGCATATTCGGCGCCAACATCAACACTTTCATAGTTATCGCTGGGATGTACGGCATCTAAGGCTACTGTTAGCTGGTTAAAGTCATCTTTGAAAGCGTTATAGGCAACACCTACTCTGAAAGACAAAGGCAGAGCCCATTCATCGGTTTCCAGATACGCCGGAATCTTTCCATTATTGCCGGTAGAACGCGGATCGAGATCGTGCAGAACAAGGTTTGAATTTCCAACAAGCTGCATTTTCGTACCGAAGTTCGAAACCGACATTGCAAGTACTGCATTGTCAAATGGCGTGATATATTTTACTCCCATATCTATCGCAAATGCGGAGGCATTCATACGCCAGATTGACTGAAAAATAAATTTGGGATTAAAGCCGATAGAAAAACGATCGGTTAACTGAAGAGCGTAGGCAACTGAGAAGGCTACATCAGTGGCAGTAAAAATTTCTCCGGTACCATTTGGCTCATCAATCGTGGTAACTTTCATATCGCCAATATCAGAGCTTGTTAAACTGAACCCCAGTACTCCGAATCCTTCGATATTATAAGCTCCTGCAAGAAAATAATACTTTATATCTGCTATCCAATCAGTATGATCGAAGAGAAAATTACCGGATGCAACATCAGTAATACCGGCAGGATTCCAGTAAATCGCCGAAGCATCATTCGCTACACCCACAAAAGCGCCTCCCATAGAAATTGCTCTTGCTCCCTGCGGAATAGAGAGGAAAGGCGCTGCGGCAGTTCCGCGTTTCGATACAGACGAAATAAATCCCTGCCCATACACAGCAGACATTGTCAGAGCAACAATAATCATTATGAGGTTAATCTTTTTCATATCTGTATCCCTATTTAATAATTGCGAATTTACCAATATGAGTTCCGACATTAGGCGCATCGACATGGTAGATATATAATCCATACGCCGCATCCATTCCGTCTTCTGTTATCAGATTCCATGAGAGCGTGCCATCAGCAGGGCTGTATTCTTTACGAAGAGTTTTTACCAGAGCTCCGGCTACGGTATAAATACGCACTGTGCATTCGGTAGGCAGATTAATGAAGTCAATCCTTCTCTCACCCCTGCCTGTCGAGTTTAGATTTACCCTCTCCCAACTTGCGGCGCCGAGATACGGATTAGGCACAACAGAGATTCTGTTTAATGAATTTTTTGCAGAATTATTATCTACATACTCTGCCTTAGTAGTAAAACTGAAATAATCACCAGTATAAAATGGTCGTTTTGTCTTAATGACAAATTTATCTCCCTCCACAGGCATTCGTAATGCACCTGTTGTGGAAGAATCATAACTGATATTCCATGCAATTCGTGAATTGGAAAGACTTACCGAACCGACAAACTCTATTATCTGAATCACATCACCAAAGGTAAGTGAACCTGACATATCCCTGTCAACAACGGCTATTTTCGTTTGTCTTCCCTCAGTTGTATTAAATATTTTGAAGTTTACCGGAATTATCGGATATGAAGGCGGAGCCCAGATATAGGTTGTATCAGCGGGACCGTTAAAGAAGCGAATTTCATAATCTGCTGGCCAAGGTAAACCACGATTAGAAGTTTCAGCGCTTACAGCCATTCCAATATTACTAAATCCTACTGCCCAACCTGTATTATCAATATCAACTGTTACCGAAGTATCGTTTAATATTGTAAGGGCTAAACCGTCAAAAGGAGGCGTAAAGCGTGAAGCCCCTATGTTATTGGTATCCAGATTTTTCTTTAATGTATCGGTAACTCCGTTATAAGTTCTATAAACATCGAACGACTTTGTACGATATTTTGGAGCAGTAGTATCAGAAGTAAATTTAACCGTATATATTGCACTATTCAGTACTGCATCCGGATTTAATACAATAGCTGAAATGGAACCTGTGCCAAGCCCACTTGTTACCTTTGAAAGATCTCCTGTAACCTGTGTCGGTACATATCCAAGAGAAGGAGCATTAGGCGTCACAACTGCGGTATTAACATCAACGAATGTAACTGTACCGGTATTATCTTCGGAGATAATTTTCGTACACTCTGTTGGTTGAAGACCACGCGTACCAAAACCGGGGTCACCCATATCATAAGAAACGCAGGCATAATAATAGCGTTTTCCGTTCACCACATTTGTATCGAGGAAGGAATATTGCAGTCCTGTATTATCGCCACGGAAAAATCTTGCACCGTTAATTCCAACAGGATCAGGTCCGCTTATACTGTCGCGTAAATCGAACTGCGCAATGGGTTTCCAGTATTTTGCATCACCGTGTGAATCGGTTATTATTTTTATATCGTTAAAAGCAAACTCTTCGCTACGATAAATGAGATACCCTTCAAAATCTTTTTTATAACCTAATGCGGGATTATTTTGTTCATATCCCAAAAACGGATCCCGTGATGCCTCCGCTACATTATCCCATGAGAGAAATACCTTTTTATCTCCGGGTATTGCAGTGAGACGCGGCTTATAGGGCGGTTTCGAAAAGTTATAGTTAGCGTTGTAAATCTGCTGAACAGTTTCTTTATTAAAAGTTATGTCAGTAAGATTATTTCCGAATAATAACGCCATCGAAAAACGCTCACGAAGATTGAGATTCAGCGGGAAAGGTCCGGAAGCGAATACCATACTTATATTCGCCCTCTGAAGTGAGGTATCAAAATTATTGTAATTCATCTTAAGCCACATAGACTCATCATCTTTAGGCCAACCGCCGCCGGTACCACCTTGTCCTAAGCGATAAATTGCAACAGCGGTAAGACCGATCTGGTCAGATTCATCTTTATCTGTCGCATCAAAATTCGGTTCTCCGGCAGTTGGTATTCCATCTCCTTCACCTGCATCCGGTCCCTCATATTGAAGATCCCAGGGTCCAACACCATCACGGCCAACATCATCGTTCAGAGGTTCACCGGCATCCCAGACGCCATTTGAATTAAGATCTCCGTAGCGTATCCAGTCATTATCATTATCAATACCGTCATCCCGTTTTTCGTCTATCAAACCGTCAGCATCATCGTCTATTGAATTTGTAGAATTACCCGGAGATTCGAGATATGCATAACCATAATAACCGGTCACCCAGTTACCGGGTTGACCTTTTGTATCTGAGTCAAAACAATATGCAAGATCGAGCGTCTGATCAAATGATGCATTATCATCTTCGCTATCATCTCTTCCACCGACACCGCAGTCTGTATAAAAACCAAATATTGTTTTAGGGTAACTGAAGTCACTTATATTAACGATATCATAATGCCAAAAGATTATATCTTCAGCCAATACATGAGACCATTGAAAACCGCGAACCTCTACACGAAGCCCTAAGCCGCCTCTGGTTGTATCGGTGAGTATTGGGTTATAAAGAAACGGGAGTTGCTGGTATTCTCTATCTTTTGAATCATCCATTACAAAAAATGTTTCAAAATCGGAATTCTGTACACCCCTTCCGAAATAACCATACCACAATGAATCCCAGTCCGGAGTTAGCCCTAGCGCAGGAGGCCATGATGCAGGCCAGCTACGGGAATCGGTATTAATTGCCGGACGATTGTAAGAGCTGTTAAGATAGCCGGGTACGGGTTCAAGCCCCCACTTCGTTCCTGTTGCCCTGTCTTCATCCATCCATTCACGATAAGAAGTTTCAAGAGAATGTACTACCTGATTATTACCCGGCGCTACAAATTCTGAAGCGATAAGAACTGCCACACCATCAAGGTAAGTATGGCCGGTTCCTTTAGGCCACTCACCCGATTTATCATAGGGCCACTGTCCAACCTCGCCATTATTATAAAATCTTGTACGCACAAGATTTCCATCCATAATACCTTCACGACGATAACGAATATCGCCTTTTTCATCGGCTCTGTAGAGCATTGTTTGCGGAGTTATCTGCGCAAAGCTCAATGAAGTAAGTAAAACAAAAAATCCAAGAATATGTTTTTTCAGCATAGTGTAATCCTTATCCTAGAATCCAAACCCAAATCCGGCACGAATCTCACGCGGTTTTGCAATCATACCGGGGTTGTTAATAAACTGTTCAATTGTATTAAGACCAATTATTTGTCCCGCATACTTCGTGTTAAGGTCCACGCCTGCGCGACCGGTAGAAGCATACACACCCCATTCGTTTTTAATATCAAATAAATTATATACAAGGAGAAATGTGCTTACCCTGATACCGTAAACATCAAATATTTTATCTGCCCGTAAATCTACATTAAATACTGAGGGTTTTCTGCCTCCGTTTTCGAAACGAACACCCTGGGATACCCGTACATCTTCTGTATAGGGTGAACCACTACCATACTGAGCAATAAGGCCCACATTCCAATTATTAAATTCTCCGACATTAAACGAAACATTAAGCGTGTGCCGTTGATCCCAGTTTAGCGGGAGTACTTTTTTTGATTCCTCGATTGGAGGATCGGACTGGTTATTATTGAATACTGCCATCGGATCGGAAGCATTACCCTCAGCTACCTGATATGTATAATCAATTTTGAAAGAGAAAAGATCGGAGAATCGTTTATCTACCATTAACAGAAAACCACGGACATTGCCGTAATCTCTGTTTATAAAGCGGGCGTATTTAAAACCTTCATAGGTATTTATTATTTCCATTCCCAGCAGATTTCTTATATCGCGTGAATAGAATGACATATTTACCGACATTGAATTAAACAGCACCTGCTGAAGACCAATTTCATACATTACTGTTTTTTGAGCTCCAAGATCGGGGTTGCCCATAACAGAGCTAAGCGACTGCCCCGGACGAACGATGAAATCAGGATTATTATATAAATTCTCAAAACTTGGTATCTGGAAGAAATGACCGTAGGAAAAGCGAATAATTCCCTGGTCGGTTATTGGGAATGATGCACCAAGTCGGGGACTTACCTGAAATTTTGCTTTTACCTTTCTGAATTGATTAGCTCCCGGGAAATCGGGGTTTCGGGTAGGGTTCTGTAAATCTACTAATTGAGAAGTCCGTGGGTCGAAATAGTCGAAACGCACACCTGCATTGATAATGAGAATATCGTATTCCATTTTATCCTGTATATATGCCGAAATCTCATACGGTTTCCGGGTGTACATTATATTCTGGCCTTTATCGGTTATAGAACCCAAAGTAGGATACCCGAGTTGAAATAAACTTACACCGTTAGAATCAACCTGACCTTCAAGAAGATTGATAATGCTTAAATTATGATTAAACATATTATGAATGCGGGCTTCTACCCCCATTCCAATTTTATGTTCTTTGGTAATTTGGGAGGAAAAAGTGTATTGAGCCAGAAATGAACGAGTGGTCCGATAATACCTGCCGCCGTCATTTCCTCCCGAGCGGAAAGTATAATTTGAAATTGCCACACCACGGGATGGATCAACATAACGCGGATCGTACATATCCTCATGCAGATAACCTTTATAATCGTGAAGATTATATGAGAATCGCAGGGATTGCAAAGTGCTGGCGCTCGGGAAATGTGAAAATTGTACCATGTGAATAAAGTTGGTGCGATAATGTTTCATAGTTCCGTCAGGAGTCCATGAGAATCCATGATCGTAATATCTGTTATAATTATCATCCCAAAAGAAACTATAAGAAATTTTTACTGACGGCATACTATAAGTGAGTTTTCCGTTAAACGATGCATGTCGTTCAGGATTCATTGGCACATAAGCGCCGTCACCGGTGGCTCTTGGTATAAATAAATTTGAATTAATTACTATTGGTACATCATCGGTAATATTATAAACTCTTTTTCCGTACAGATATCCATCGTTATCAAAAAAACGGAATGTTGTAAAAAAGGTTAGTCCAGCTAAACCTGTGGGACCCGAAAGGCCGAATTGAAGATTTCTTGAAGCAACGCGTAGTGGCTTATCGAGATTTTGAAAAATATCGGTGTGGGGCGTAAAGAAGTTGCCGGCATAAGCACTCACATTTCCTTCTAATTTCGAAGAACCATCCTGAGTAACTATGTTAACAACTCCGGACATCGCCTGACCGTATTCGGCATTAAATGTACCGCTAATTACCTCCATTTGTCTGATTGTACTATTTTCAACCTGAAGGCTCATACTATTGTTAAAAGCATCGGTCACCGAAACACCATCAATCAGATAGGCAACCTCACCTGTTCTTCCACCCCTGAAATGACCGTCAACAACACCTGCCTGCAGACTTATAAGCTGACCAACTGATTCCACCGGTAGTACCTTTATATCACTTGCAGTAACAATACTATTTGTCGAAGTCAGGTCTTTTTGCACTAGAGGCTTTTCGGCAGTAATAATCACCTCATCCTTTAAGTTCAAGGTCTCCGGGGTTAAGGCTACATCTATCGTAGTTGTGAGATCTATTTTAATTAAAACTTTTTGAACAACTACTTTCTGGTAGCCAATCATGCTCACAACAAGTTTATATTCACCGGGAGGAATATTCGCAATGAAATAATAACCATCTACATCGCTAACTGCTCCCAGATATGTTCCCTCCACAACAATACTTGCTCCAATAAGCGGCTCCTTTGTGGTTTGTTCGGTTACTCTGCCTTTTAATTTACCGGTTTGTCCGGCATACAGAGCAAACTGCACAAACAGAAAAAGAAAGAGTAATGTTATTTTGCTAAAAATTAACCTGATACTGATGTAATTGATTTTCATAAACCTGCCGTAAGAATTTTATAAAAAACCCGGCGCCATTTCAGACGCCGGGTCGAATTGAGTCTTTTATCTGACTAATAACATTTTTTTAACGCTGGTAAACGATCCGGTTTCAATCTTGTACAAATACATACCGGAAGAGAGATTAGAAGCATCGAAATTAACCGAATAAGAACCCGGTTGTTTCGTTTCGTTTACGAGAACAGCAACTTCAGAGCCAAGCATATCGTAAACTCTGATTGTTACAAATCCGGCTTCTTTTACCGTGAAATCAATTCTTGTTGATGGGTTAAACGGATTCGGGTAATTTTGGCTTAAGGTGTAATCAACTGCCTGACCATCACCGTCTTTAACACCAACAGGATTCCACAGATTTCCAATCCATGTATAAAGCCAGCGTGAAACATCATTCCAGGATTGATCTTCATTAAACGGAGAGTATGTCATTATACCTTCTCTTTGTCCGGTTGCATCAGCATCGTTAATTGAGTAATCGTAAGGTACTCTGTAACCTTCAACCGGGTAGAAACGGTTTGTACCGCTCATTGCAGCAATATCATCGAGCGACATTTTTGCTTCGACAACATAACCGGTCGGGAATTTTTCGCCCCAATAATAGTTAGCACCGGGAACAAGAAGCGTATCACCGCCATTATCAATGCGTAAATGATTCTTTGCGAAACGGAAATGGAAATCTGGTTCAGCGCCGCCCTGATAGCCTGTGTGCGGTTTACCATGCCAGTTGTAGAATCCGATAAAGAGATCCGGAGCATCGTTCAGGTAGCTGTCTATTGAAGGATTGAAGCTGACGATATCATCCTCAACATCCATTGCGACATACAGATAATTCTGGTCTATAGCGACATAAGACTTCACTGTAAGGTCAGCATCACCGGATATTGTTGTATTAGTTACAATATGACCGGAACCATCGGATGGTTTCATAATAAGTGGAGTAATACCTGTCCATTCGTTAAGCTGACCATTTGCAACGAAGTTAGTTGGAGGATTAAGGGAAACAGTAGCAACACCTTTGGCTGTGTTGGCAAGTGGTGGAGAGTTAACACTTACATTGCTTGCATTGCCTGAGAGATCTTTACAAACAATAGCATAATAATATGTTACTTGTTGTGCAGTGCCGGGAGAATAAATTAAATGTTCAAACAACTGGTTGTTCTCGGCAACTTTCAATTTAGCAACTTCAACACCAGGTGCATTAACATCGGTAATCGGGTTCATACTGTAATAAATATCGTACACCTCGCCTGTTTCACCGGGTACATCGGTCCAGGTAATAATATTTTTATTCGTTCCTGCGAAGGCACTGACATTTGTCGGTGGAGCCGGAGGAATTACATCAAATGTAGGATTACCTGTCCACCAGTCGGTAACATAAACTACTTTACCGACAACACCGGATGCTTCAGCCATTAAGCCGATAACATTAACAGCCGAGGAATCAAATCCGGTTGTATTATCCTGGTAAACAAAATCTCTGAGCGGAATTAAATATTGATGCCATTGACCATCAGTAATAGGAGTAAAAACTTTACCTTTCTTACCGCCGCCGCCTTCAATCTGAACACGAAGTGGTCCTACACCTGCATCGCATTTCAGCCAGAACTTCATACTATCAACTGCCATTGCACCTGAAAGGTCGTATGGCTGTCCTGCTGTCATACCAAAACCGGTCCATCCATTACCCCATTCATTACCCTGAACCCATTTAATGGCGTTACTATTCGGTACACGACCTGCACCGGTTTCAACACTGATTGCTGACTGACCCCATGCCCATGTAGTAAGATGGCTAGGGAAGAGGATACCATTAAAAAATACTGCCGGTTTAGGTTTATTCCCTTGTCTGGCAAATCCATCCATCAAAAATCCAACAGAATCTGCCGGCAAGTTACCGTTGGGGTTCCAGCCGCTTGTAACTGCTGCGAGATCGAAACCAATAATTTTATCTGCATCAAATACCTGGTTATTCCAGTTATTTGTAGGTCCGCCACCCCAGCTTGAAGGGAAGATCACGAAACCGGAATCTACCGGAGTTTGGCTTCCATCTGATGAGAGAACTCTTAATGGTATTTTTAACTGATACCAATCAGCTACTGCATCGATGACTGTGGTATTTTCATATACCCAGATTTCTCTTTGTCCGCCCGGAACAGGACAATCAATTAACTGCACACGGAAAACCATGTTTGCCGGAATTGATGGTGCATCGGTGACTTTTATCCAAAGTGTTAATGTATCCGATGAAGCCCAATCCATCGGTTGAGTATCGGGCAGAAGTTTTTCGATAATTCCGAAACTACCCCAGCCGTGGTGCGCACCGATAACAAATTTTGTTTTTGCTGAAGCAGTACCCTGACGGAAATCGGTTGTATTAACCGAATAATCTAAACGACTTGCACCGCCTTCGGACAAGAAGCTGTATGTTGTATCAGCAAATATGTCCGTATCAAATGATTCAATAACCTGCGGAAAAGCAGATATTGAGAATCCTAACAGCACAAATGCCAAATAGAAGATTTTTTTCATGTGATCCTCAGATCTTTTGTGATTAATGATGGTGAATTAATTAAGAAATAGATTATCATTATTACCTGATACTTACGATGCTAATTAACAGTTCTGTTATAAATACTGAAAACAAAATGCTCATGAACAATCTTTTCGCGGCTTTCAGACTAAGCAAACCTCTGCGCAGTTCACCGAAACTTTCCAAAATTATCTGATTTGTCTGTGTAACAATCTTTCTTGAGGATGGCTCCGCTGCAATATTCATCACTAGAATTACACTAACAGAGAAAACAAACAATATAATAGCAAAGTGAAGAAAGTTAATCGCCACGATACCTTCCAAAACAGGAGGAAGCTGTGTGCCAAGGCTTTTCATTAATTGCAGTACCAGCCTGAATAATCCTATAGCTTCTCCCAGAACAAGTGCAAATATTGCTGTGCGCGAGTTGATTTTTTTTGAGAATAATGCGAAAAGGAAAACTGCGGCTATTGGAGGACTAATAAAACTCTGAATACTCTGCAGAAATAAATACAACTGAGAAGTAATTAATCTTACAAGAGGAACGATAAAAATCGTAAGAACAACAACAGCTATTGTAGATAGTCTGCCTATCAGCACTAATTTTCTTTCGCTCACTTCCGGATGGAGTGGCCTATAATAATCATGGGTATATATTACGGCGGTAGTATTAAAAGCGCCGGCAAGAGACGACATAATTGCGGCTAACAGTCCCGCAACCACTATTCCTTTAACGCCGGGCGGGAGTAAATTCCCGGCAATAAGCGCTGAATATGCTTCATCACCCTTTATGTTAGGATAAAGCACTGCAGCGATAAGTCCGGGTAAAACAAGAATAAAAATTGGTAAAACTTTAAGAAGGGCTGCAAGGAGGGTTCCACGACGCGCATCACTTAGGGAGCGTGCGCTTAAAATACGCTGAATTATATACTGATCGGTACACCAATACCAAAATGCAATTATAGGAGCGCCGAATATAATACCTGTCCATGGATACTCAGGATCGGTAGCAGGTTTAAAGATACTGAAAAACTCTTCCGGAAGCTTCTCCTGTAAACCGCTGTAGCCACCAACAGCATTCAGTCCAAAAATAGAAAGTGTTACAGCTCCCAAAATCAGAAGAACGCCCTGAAATACCTGAGTACGCATAACGGCTTGCGCGCCACCTACAGTAGAATAGATACCGGTAATTAAAACTATTATAATGGAGGATGTATAAATATTAAGGCCAAATATGCTGTTGAAAAGAAGACCGGCGGCAAATAATGATACGAGAATTTTCGTAAAAAGGTAAATGGCAACAGACATTCCGGAATAGATTTTCCGAATCGTTGGATCGAAGCGTCTCTCCAGAAATTCAGGCACGGTCATAATACCCGACTTAAAATAAACCGGGACAAGAATCCACGCTAAAAAAACAAGCAACAAAATTGCTAACAGCTCAAACTGCCCGACAGCCAGTCCACGGCTGGCGCCTGCTCCGGCGAGACCAATAAAATGTTCGCTGGAAATATTTGTGGCAAAAATCGAAATACCAATCATTCCCCAACTCATCGACCTGCCTGCCAGAAAGAAATCAAGCGTATTTTCCTCACTCCGACGCGTTTGGGAGAATCCTATGCTTAATACTGCCACAAAATACAGCAGAATAGCCAGCATATCGTAACCGGTAAACACTTTTGCCTGATTCCGTTCAGTTAATAATTAATAAAAAGTTGCTTATCATTAATAATGCCAAGCCGGAAATCTCGTTTTTTCATCTCAGTTGCTTGTTTTTTTCACAGAATATCAAAGAAGTATATTATCGAAATAAGAAATTGTTATTATTCTCATAATAAATCGCAACTGTGTTAGTTATTCAAATTACTTCAGATAAACCATCTTTTTTACCGCCTGATAATCACCGGCTTCAATTTTATAGAAATAAATACCGCTTGGTAACTGATATTGATTCATATTTATGGTAAATTCATGTATCCCTGCAGACTTTATAGCCGGAGTGTAGTTAATAACCTCCTGTCCGAGACTATTAAATATTTTCAGTGAGACAGTACTATTAACCGGCAAATGAAATTTAATCTTTGTTTCCGGATTAAATGGATTCGGATAATTTTGCTCAAGCAGAAATTCTGAGGGGATAATATCTTTTTCGGGGTCAATTGCAGTTACAACACCACCGATAGCATAAAAAGGCGCGTAAGCATTTTTCAATACAGTGCCAACCTGTTTGAGGGTATCCCTTTTCATTTTATACAAGCCCATTGACTGGTAACCCGAAGGATGCTGGTGAGAGTACCAATCAAACACACACCACCATGTAACTCCCATGAGATAACCACCGTCACGATAGGTTCCATCTTTCCTTATTACCGATGCCCTGTAAGTGAAAGCATTAAAAGTTTCATTAAATACGGTTACCTGTGTAGCCTGCCCGCTTGGTGAATTTAGTTCACCTGACCAGATCCCGAATTCTGTATCGAGTATTGGTTTTTCCGGATAAGCAAGATTGGCGTTACCAAGAAAATAGCGGGTAGTATCATAGTATGTTCCTCCGTGGAAAATACCGAAATACATCGTCCAGCCAATAACATCAGCGGCCGCTTGCGATGGATCATAAAAACCGGGTCTGTCGGCGGCTGCGGACTGCGTTACAAGCCGGCCATCGGGGTAATTAAAATCGAGATCCTGATTGACTTTCTGAATAAATGCTTTTCTGTTTGTTACATCAAGACACTCGTTTGTCGTGCTCCATAAAATTACTGAAGGTCTGTTGTAATCTTTAAATACCATTTCACGGAACATTTGTTCGTGAATATGACGCGCGCTATTTTGTATTACCCACGCTAAAGCAGTATCAAACCACCAAACGGGAATTTCCTCAACCACAGCAATTCCAAGCCGGTCAGCCAATAGATATGTATGCAGGTGATTCGGATAATGTGCAGTACGAAGCATAGTGATGTTTAGATCCTTGATGCGCAAAAGGTCTGTATATATTGAATCAATGGGAATACTTCTTCCAAATGAAGGGTGATCTTCGTGGCGGGCAGCACCGGGGAAAAATACCGGTTTATTATTAAGATAGACTTTATCGATAAGAGTTTTAATTGTCCTTATTCCGAATTGAGTATAATACTCATCTATAGTATTTCCATTCTGCTTCACTGCCACCTTCATTACATATAGATTTGGAGTCTTCGGAGACCATAAATCAGGATTCACAACCTTTAAGTCTGTTTTCCAAACCTTTACCGAATCACTCAATATTGTAAACTGTGCCTGAGTAACACCTGTGACAGAGACAAGACTGCCAATTAGTTCCGAAGCCCTTTCCGTATTAATGTTTGTCGCATTAACATCTGCTTTATAAACTTTTATTTCAACATCAACATTTTGGTCCGTTGAAAGAATATTGTTTAACACTACTGTAGTCTGAATATCTCCTTCAACGCTTTGCGGAACAATATTCGTACGAATGACCGATACAGGAGAGGAAAACTCAATATATACATCATGAATAATACCGGTGTAATTAAACCAATCGCAGTTTGTGTAAGGGACAATATCATTCCTTGTTCCCCACGCCGGATTATCCACGCGAACTACCAATTTATTTTCACCGCCGGAAACAAGCACCTGCGAAATATCAAACGCAAAAGGCGTATAGCCTCCTTCGTGGTATCCGAGATAAACACCATTAAGCCATACATCGGCAACATAATTCACTGCATAGAAAATCAGTTTCGCAAATTTCCCTGAATTCGATGCATCAACGGTAAAGGTTTTTCTATACCAGACTCCGTCCTGATAATACTCAGGAACGGTAGGAAACTCATACATTTGGTTTTCTACTGCAGGCAGTTGCTTCACTTCCCATGAAGCATCATCATAATTTGGAAGATGTCTGTTGGCGGCTTCAGTAATCAAAGCAGAGTAACCTGAACTATCTCTTCTTGCAAGTGTGATATTATCATTTGCATTAAATCTTTGTTTCTTCCAGGCACCTTTAAGGTTCAGTATTGTACGGTTCTGCTTTTCAAAAGAAGGAAGAGCAAAACCATTCTGATACATTATTTTTGCTCCGTCAACTTCTTTCAGTGAAATAGTTGCCTCAAGCGTGGCAACCTGTCCGTAACTTATAGTAATGCTACTTACAATAACTGTAGCTAAAAGAAAAAAAACGGCTTTCTTTGAAAAATAATGCATAGTACTCCTGAATGAATAAGAAACAACTCTTTAACAGTTCAAGATTTATGCCATTAGAAAGGAATAAATTTTAGGAGGTAGAGGTTCTTGGTATAAGAAAATAAGGGGAAAAATCGGATAAAAGAAGCCGAAATTTGCAGTATTTATTTATGCTTCATTTATAAATCGAAGCAGAATTAAGTCCCAGAGAGTAAAGAAAAATATTGACCAAACCGTTACCATGAAAAATGATAATACGGACTTATTATTTTAATAATTCGGTTCACCTGACCAAACAGTGTTAGTCAAATATAAATAATAAAGGTTGACTGCTTCGCATAATGACGGATTTTCAGTACAAAAGTTCAATCGAAAAACTGCACTTGAATCCACTTACAAACTGACATCCGAGGCAATGCAACCGTCATTACGCCAAACTGCTGTTGTGTATTCGATATTCTTCTCTCACCCTGATTGTCTGTCGGTTTTTCGAACGAACAGACACACTCTTTGTAAAATTTTGTAATGTTTGTCGAAATGAGGAAATTGGCAATTTATTTGGCTACTTAACATTGGCAATATTTGTTCTTAAAAATATCGTTTATTTCAATCAAAAAACTCTCGTCTGGCGATTTTCTTATAGCTGACTCCCTATATTTCGTGAAAAGCTCTATAATTACATTTTCGGTTTTCTTGTCGAGCAAAGTCAGGTCAAGCATCATAGCTTTGTTAAGGTCGTTAGGCTCAAATTTTTGAAGTCCGTTACCGTATTCTCTGCAATTATCTTCAAATATTTCTCTTGCAATGTCTGTCAAAAGATACGCAAACAAAATATCCACATTAATATTGTAGAATAAGCCACTTTGCACTGGATAAACGCAATGGAATGTCGTTAAATTTGAAATGTTTGCTTCGTTTCTAATGAATTTCACCCTTCTCCTGTTAAACACAGAAACCCAAATGGGGGATGGCGGACGGTTTTCTAAAGAATACCATGGAGTTCTACAAGCTGTAAGATACTTTTTGTCAACCCCTAATCTTTCTCCAAGTTCAATATACTTTAAAACATTTTCATCATTGGAACCAACACCATTTAACAAAAATGCCTGCCTATTGCTTTTAACCAAAGAATAAAAATCATTTGTCGTAAAAAAATCACCTTTAATATCCACTGCTTTACAAATGCAAGGGATTAAATATTTTTCATTAATTCCATACTTAATTGCTTTTGATATAGAAAATGTAAAATACTCATTGGCCCCGGTGGCAATACCACGAACGACTTTAGCTACACTTGAAAATGGAATTAAGTTTTTGTATCTAATTCCGTTTTGTTGTTTGTAATATTTCCGCCACTTTACTTCAGGATCAATTTCTTTAATTTTATAAGTTAAGTCGCTTGAGCTGTTAGGATATTCAGTAATAAAATTTTTAATTTTTAACAAGTCATCATTTTCTTTTATAGAAGAAAACTTAATGTTTTGATTGTTTTTATCATTTGAACAGAGCAAAATACAGGCAGTTGTTAGAGCGTCATCAAAAACATTTTCTTTAAAGTTAAAAACAATTATGTGTCTTAATACTTTATTCTTTATCAGTTCCGATTTAACAAGTTTACCATAATCTGAATTAAGAAACTCCGATGGTAAAATATAAGCAAGTCTGCCATCGGGGTTAAGTTGGTAAATTGACTTTATTAAAAAAAGTGTATAAAGATTTGTAAATCCATTGAGTTTTATCTTTAAACGGTTCTCAAATTCCTTTAAAATTGTTTTATTATCATAATCGTGAAACTTAAAATATGGTGGATTGCAAATAATGCCATCAAAATTGTTATTCCAATCATTGAACATATAATCTTCTAAATGTAAATCAACATTAGGAGTATTGTTGAAAATATTTTTTGCTTCTGTGAAGATTCTTTCATCAATTTCAAAACCTTTTATTGATAAATCTGTTTTTCGTTTAAGTAATTCTCTAGAGAAGACTCCAAGACCAAATGCTGGTTCTAAAACAGTTTTCAAATTATAGTTTCCCAACAACCACTCTGCCATTAAGGCTGCTAATTGGTGTGGTGTAAAGAATTGAGCAAATTTTTTCCTATGCTCTAACGGTACCAACTTCGAGTAGTCCTTCTCAAGTTGATTATCTGAAAATTGTGATATGTCTTTGACCTCAATCATTAGAATTCTTTACTATCTATGCCGAGTAGATTAATCAGATTGTTAACATCAAGATATGCTGTTCCACCTTTGAAAGTCACATAAAACAAAAGTCTGCCCCTATCCATTTCTTTTCTAACACTTTCGTGAGTAGGCTCTTCAACTTTTGATGCAATAAGTATTCCCGATTTTGAGTTTATTTTGATAGTAGTTTTGTTTTGATTTTTAGTGTCTGATTCAACTGAGAAAATTACACCTTCATTGTTCGAATCTGAAATAGTTGTAAGAATTTGTTCGAATGAAATTCCGTAAACCTTGTCAAAAAATACTTGAAAGTAAAAATGAGGAACATTGAAAGTTTCAATCCATTTGTAAACGAATTTGATGTCTTCAACCTTTGGGGTAATAGAAAGATAGTCCCGTTTCTGTATTTCCTTTATAGCGTCTTTGAGTTTTCTAAAATGTTCTTTCAATTCCGAAAGTCGTTCAGTTGAACTCCAGCTCGGAACTCTGAAATCTGTCACCGCCAAAGTTTTTGGTGTAATGCTTTGAAGTAAATAAATATATGCTTGTCTTGTAGGGTGATTTAATTCTTTCATAAATTCTGTAAGAATTAAATCTTTTGTCTGCAATGCAATTTGTCTAAATTTTTCAGTCCTTTTATGCATTGCTTCTTCGTATTTATCAATTAAGAAAGAACTTGACCTTACTTCAATTCCTGCCACTGCTTTTTTTACATATTCAGTAATGGAATGATGTGGAAGTTGGCTTACATCGTCCCCAAAATTTTTATTGAAATCTTCTTTTCTGAAAATTAGTAAATCAGGTCTTTTCCCTATTCTATTAAGTTCGTCCCGAAAATCTTGGTAAAACATATCAAAGCCATCTTCTCCTGCAATTAAGTTATCGGACTTGCCATATTTTACTGCGACAAAGTTTTTTGAAGTTTCGTTTATAGCTCTGAATAACAAATTTTCAGCCCAATCTCCCCGCTCCTTGTTGGTAATGAAATTTGATGATGCTTGAGTAGGTATTTTTGCAGGGTCTCTAGGAAGCGAAAAGTCTACTAAGGTTGTTGGTATTTTCTTGGTTAATTCTCTTATTTTATCGTAGTAAGTCATATTTATTTCTGAATTTATTGAATAACTTTTTTATTCTTCCAGTCTGATCGTGCATTAGGAAAAATAGCTCTTTTCGTTTTCAGTATTTGCACATGTATCGGCACAAACCAAATGTACCATTCTCAGGTCGGCTGTCTTTTAAGAATGACGCATAACAAAAATCTTTTCGCAATAACTTGGCCCGATATTAATCGTGATTGTGTATATCCTTCTCTATATGCTGAATTTGTTGCGGGATTACTTCAAATAAAAAAATTTTTACGAAGTAGTATTTTATTCACTTGTCAGAAAAATCGAAAATATATCAACATCAATCTATTCCAAAAAAATATTCTTATAAATCTTAAAAGCAAAATAGTGCTTATAATTATTCTCTTGCCACCATTTTTTACTATAAAACAATAATTCGTTATCAAAAAATTATTTCAGGCCTAAGTCTTTTGCCATTCTGTGATAGTTTGAAGGAGCCAATCCTAATATTCTGGCGGCTTCAGCATCGGAGTTTGACATTCCCCTTATAAAAAGAAAATATTTTTCCCTGATAATATTCTCCATCTCACGCAAAGTAAGTGGTTCTCTGCCATAGAGTTTTCCAAAATCAATTTCTCCATCCGGATTTTCCTGAAAAGAAAACATACCAAGTGCCGCACGAACATGTGTTCTTGAGATATTATTTTCGTCCTGAAAGAGAAGTCTCTGAATTACATTTTTCAATTCACGAACATTGCCGGGAAAATCGTAACGAAGCAGTTCATCTTTTGCTGAGTCATCGAGCGTGGGTTTTGGCTTAATCATATCAATAGACATCATAGAAAGGAAGTAGTCCGCCAGAAGCAGTACATCATTCTTCCGATCTTTTAGCCGGGGAACAAGAACGGGTAATACATTCAGACGATAATACAGATCCTCACGAAAGCGCTTGTTTTTTACTTCCTCTTCTATATTCTTGTTCGTGGCACATATAACCCGAACATTAACATTAATTTTTTCAGTCCGTCCGATCTTTTCAATTTCACCACTTTGAATAACACGAAGTAATTTTGATTGTGACTGCAAAGGAAGTTCGGTTACTTCATCTAAAAAAACCGTACCGTTATGAGCAATTTCGAAAAGACCCATTTTTCTTTTATCTGCTCCGGTAAATGAGCCTTTCTCGTATCCGAACAATTCACTTTCAACAAGGTCGGTAGGTATGCTTCCGCAATTAATAACTACAAAGTTTTCAAACCGACGCGGGCTTCTGTAATGAATATTATAGGCAACCAACTCTTTCCCTGTACCCGAGGCTCCACGGATAAGTACATTGAAGTCATTTTGTGAAAGTTTCGTTATTTCGTCCCGCAGTTTTATGATAGGTTCCGACTCGCCAACTATTCTCTTCTGTCGTAAGATTTCTTCAACATTATTATTTAGTTTCTGATTAGAACGGTTTCGCTCCCTTTCTAACTTACATTTCTCAAACGCATTGAAAATACTTAATACAAAATCGGTTGGCTGGTAAATGTAGTTTTCAATATCTCCGGGATATTTTGTGCAGTACCAGAATGCGCCGGCAGAAAGCAATCGTTGAGCAAAATTGAAATCGGTAACATTTAATGTCATTTTTGTAATGACAATAATCTGAATTGTCTGATTGATTTCTTTTATTTTTCTAATTAGCGCTTCGCCCATTAGACCGCCGGCAATCTGATAATCCATTATTACAATGTGGTAGCTGTTTTCATCCCGGGCAAGAATTTCAAGAGCATCTTTACCGTTAGAGACAATATTATTTATCTGAATACTCCCCTCAAAAGGCGCAATAGTATTAAATACCCTTCTGACATCGAAGTCTTCGTCCTCAATAAGTAAGATGTTTATTTTATCATCAAACATTTTAACCTGCAACTAAATCGTTTATTGTTATCGTAAATATACAACCTTTGTCGGGTAAATTCTCAGCATCAATCTGCCATCCGCATCTTTTGCACATTTCGTAAGCTATGTAACAGCCGTATCCTGAATTTGGATTAGTCTTCTTTTTTGTTGAGACACTTTCCATGAATAATTTTTTGATACCGTTTGAATCTACTTCCGTCAATTCAGGGGGAAGTCCATTTCCGTTATCGGAAATAGTGATTGTCATTATACCGGTCTCCCTGTCGAGAGCAGTCTTAATTGTAACTTCAATAATATTTTCTCCTCCGTGGTCAATGCTATTCTGGATAAGAGGCTCCAATATTTCCCACACAACATATTCATTAATAGCAAGTGTTGGCAGGTTTTCACCCAAGTCCAGTTTGAAATGAAATGATTCAGTTCGTGTGGAAATACGCATAAAAACATGCTCTACAAGAAATCTGATAACTTCATTGATATCCGTATGGAACAACTGGTTTCTTATTGTTTGTACCGGAGGGTCGTACCATTTCATATCATAAATAACACGGGAAATAAAATTCGAATATTTCATCATTCGTGAGCGAATACTCTTAATATTCTCCGGTGTAAGGGAACGAAGGTCATCTTTTATAAAGCCCATTATTTTTTCGGCTTTATGGTGTGTATGATAAATTCGTTTTGTGAAAAGAAGTTCTTTCTTGTAATTTATTTCCTTGCTAAGATTTTCACCGTGCTGTTGAAGTAGCTGTCTTTGTACCTCATCTCGTTCTTTAACAGTATAGGAGGATACAAAGTACATAGCAACAAGTCCCAAAAGGATTAAAGAAAAGTAAATGATAGAAGATTCGTTATAACTGGCGATAATTTTTTCCGTAATCATCGAAAAATCCGGCTGCATTTTTACATACATAGTACCTACATATTCTCCTTTTACCACCAGTGGAACAAAAATATTATACACACCGTGCTCGCCTCTTAATGTATGTATTTCTTCTGTTTCCATTAGCGTGGGCCAGATACCCTGAAACATCTTTACGGCTTCTTTATGATTTTCTGCATGATGCACAACGCTGGAATCATTAAATAAATAAGAGTAAAGAACTGCGCCATCGTCTATACTATGAATAACAGAGTCTTTCTTAATTATCAGGCACAGCTCTTTTATATCGTGCTGGAGCGACTGCTGACTGAAAATGATATTAAATGTTTGCCGTATTTTCGAGTATGATTCATAAGATTGAACATCATCGGTATTTAATGTTTCCAGCAAGAGTTCAAGATTAGCTGTGGTGAGGTTTGCAAGTTCCTCAGCAGAACCGCGTTGGTACCATTCCTGTGTGGTGCTTAGGAAGTCGCTGATTGTTGCTTTATTTATATATGTTATTACGAGTTGTAGTATGAGTAGTATTCCGAAGATTACCGTGATATGCTGGAAACGAAAATGATACTCTTTAAGATTTTCGAAAAATTTTAATTTTGACATCGGTCTTATAAAATAATTTTATTTAATTCAATTTTTCTTGCGGCCTCTTCAAGCGCCTCATCAACACTCATCTGACCACTGATAGCCTCCTTAACATAGTAAACAAGAATATCCGAAATCCGTGTATAGTCTTTAAGGAATGGGCGGTGAACTCCTCGTTTAAGATATTCATTAAAGAATTGTATTTCTGGGTATTTCTCTAAAAATTTCCTATCAGTAAACAACTGTTTGACAACAGGTAAATATTGACCATGCTCATACATTAATTGTTGGGCTTCGGGACTGATGACAAACTTGAGAAAGGTAACTGCTTCCTCAATATTTCGGGAATTTTTCGATATCATAAGATTCCATCCGCCGAAAATTGCAACCTTTTTTCCATCGTGGAAATAGGGATTTGGTAAAAATATCAGGTCCTTTTTTAATGTAGAAAATCCCGGAAATACTTTTTCATCATTGCCCGAAAAACTTGGCCAGGCTCTTATAAATACGCCATTCTGCGATATAAAATACCGAAAACTTTCATTTTCCTTAAAAGAAGTTACCTTATCAGGTGACAACTTATGTGTATGAACAAGGCTAACCAGCAGTTGAAGAGCTCTTTTAAGTTTTTGGTTGCCGCGAATATACAATGAATCATTTTGTAACAATGAACCACCCTGAGAGTGCAGAAGTTCCATAAAAATACACATCAACCCCTCATAGTTATCAGCCTGATAAACATAAAACGGATTCGGAATACCCAGCACCTTCTTCAATTCAATAAACCGCTCCCACGAAATGGTATTTTCAAGTTCTTTCAGCCACTTTTCTCCATCTGGTGCTTTTAGGATGAGGTCTTTTCTTGCATACAATAATGAAATATCTATGTATAGAGGTATAGAAACCAATGAGTCTTTATAATAACACGATTCAAGTGCGTTCCTAAGTAATAATGATGTATCTAGCGGCGAGAAGTAATTACTAAGATTTACCCCCCATTTGGCAAAACGCGGACCCCAAATCTGATCAACAGCAAAAATATCTATCCGGTCACTTTTACTTCTCAGGTAACGGGCAAGTAATTCTTTTCTTTCATTAGTACTAAAAGTATTAAAAGGGAGATTTATTGCCTCAACCCTTATTTTCCCCTGATATCTTTTGTTAAAAAGGTCAATCAACTTCTGGTGAGCATTTGAAATATGATCGACATAATAAATAGTGGTTTCCGATTTTCTTGGGGCAAGTTCTATTGTGCCGTAAAAAAGATTAATGGTTACAAAAACAGATATAACGATGAAAATAATTGCCGGGTAAAGAAAAGGGAATTTTTGTAAAGAATTTTTCAGTTTAGTTATCATTATTATAATTCCTGTTTATAATTATAATAACACAATTTTTATGCATTCTTTTTGCCCGGATTAGGAAACCATAAATGAAACTGACCAGCAAAGAAATTGTGTTAGTTATTCTTTCATTAAGTAATTTACAAAGATAATAAACCACCTGATACACTTACCATATCCGGATTTTCACCGGCTAACGATGGCAGTATTTTTGTTCCTTTTTGCCTGATTATGCAATCTCTTGGCGGTTAATTTCTTAATTTTTTGAATTTTAAGGTGTTTTTATGAGTTTCACGCGATTTACAGGAGTAATAATTTTTTCTCTTTTTGTATTAGGTCTCCCTTTGCAGGCACAGAATGGCTTTTTCCATACTCAGGGTAAAGATATAGTTGATCCACATGGAAAGCCAATTATTTTGAAAGGAATAAATCTCGGCAACTGGTTGGTTCCGGAAGGGTATATGTTTAAATTCAAGAAAACCTCTTCACCGCGCATGATATATCAACTTTTTAACGAGCTACTAGGCAATACTGATGCTGTTGTTTTCTGGAGGCAGTACCGCGAGAACTATATAACCCGTGAGGACATCCGGTTTATTAAAGCGTGTGGATTTAATTCAATACGAATTCCGTTTCATTATCAATTCTTCATCTCAATCGAACATCCGGAAGAAGAGATAACCGAAGGAATAAAACTTCTTCGTCGTGTAGTTAACTGGTGCAAAGAAGAAACATTGTATGTTGTGCTTGATATGCATTGTGCTCCCGGAGGGCAAACAGGAGATAATATTGATGATAGTTTCGGTTATCCATTTCTTTTTGAATCGGAAACTGCTCAGGATGCAACCATTAAGGTGTGGGAAAAAATTGCGCGTGAGTTTTCGAAAGATACAGTCGTTATTGGATATGACCTGCTTAATGAACCTATTGCACATTATTTTAATGCAGACCTATTAAATCCTCTGCTTGAACCATTTTTTATGAAGCTAGTTTCCGCAATTCGGATGTATGATACAAATCATATTGTATTCATTGGCGGCGCTCAATGGAATTCCAATTTCAGGGTATTCGGACCTCCCTTCGATAAAAATTCGGTTTACACTTTTCACAAATACTGGACTGCAAGTGACAAAAGTGTCATTCAGGAATATCTTGACTACAGAGATAATTACAATGTGCCAATATGGATGGGAGAATCGGGTGAGAACACGAATAAATGGATTAAGGAATTCCGTACGACATTGGAAGAAAACAATATCGGATGGTGTTTCTGGCCATTTAAAAAACTTGATGCAACCAGCAGTCCCGTATCCATCATTCCTCCGCCCGATTATAATCTAATTATTGATTACTCGGAGAAAGACCGTTCAGAATATGAAAAATTACGGGAGAACCGTATTGATAAAGCGAAGGTTCAGAAAATTATGTCACAGTATCTTGAAAATATTAAACTGAAGAATTGTACAGTGAATAATGAGTATATTGAATCACTTGGGATGCGGGTTCCAAAGCTTCCTTAAATCAGCGTAGTTGAAAAAATATTTTTATGTGGGTTTGTGGAACTTGCAAAATGTGCGCTCATTTGATAAAACTCATCTGAGAAGCATCATTGTGCCAAACTTTCTATAATTACCTGAGCTAAGTGTATAGAGATACATTCCTGAACTTAGTCCATCGGCTATAAAATCAACACTATGAGAACCGGTTTTCTGCCATTCATCAACCAACCGTTTTACCTCGCGCCCAAGCATATCATAAACACTCAATCTTACCCATCCTTCTGTGGCAAGCGAGTATGTAATTTTCGTTTGAGGATTAAATGGATTAGGGTAATTATTAAAAAGTTGAAAGCCGGAAATATTCTTCTGATCTTCTTCTGTATCAACTGTCTGCGTGATAGAAAATGTATTTAGTGATGTAGCACTGACAGCGCTGTTCTGTTTATCAATTATCATCACTTTGCATTGTGTTGAATTAACATTCGGAACTCTGAATCTGCAAGAACCATAAACCGCCGGAAATTCAAGATTTATTGCACTCCAGTTACCGCCATTATCGGTAGTGATACCAAGCTGTACAATTTCAACACCGGATGATTCCCAAAGTACTTCCTGAATACTTCCGCCGGGAAGGGTCTCACCACCATTAGGAGCTAAAAGCCTTATAAAACTTGTTGTACCTGCTTTCTGAACAGAGATATAGTTAATGTTAAAACCACCGGAATTTATATAGAGCTTAAGTTCGTGCGGCCCCTGAGTAAGAGGCACAAACAATGCCGTTGCATTTGTCCACACCTGATATCCACCTGTATAAGGTACAAGTACATTTCCCGTTACATCAACATTATCGATAAATACTTTTAATGAACCACCGGAAGGTACATTATTTGCAACCCTGAAAGTAAAATTATAGTCTGCAGTTTCAAGCACATTAACCGCATAAGTCATCCATTCGCCAAGATTCGTCCACCCAATATTATACCCTCCATTAACATCAGTAGTGTTCTGAATATCCACCCCCTCGTATGGCCGATACATTGCACCGCTGTTAACCGTGTCAGAATCGTAATACGCTACTCCTGCTCCCCCGTTATCAAAATTTTCAACCTCAATTTTACCGGGTATTTTTTGGCGGTACCCCTTATATGGTGATTTTACACAATCATTGCCGACCCGAATGTTGACAATATTCGATTCTCCCGTTTGTCCGCTAAAAGTCGTAGCAACTGCCTTAATTTTGTAACAGCCCGGCTGAACATCTCGCCAGATAATGCTGTAAGGTTCAATATTGGTTTCACCGATTTTTACCTGATCCTGATAGAATTCAACTTTCTTTATCAGAGATGAGTTTGTTGCCTGAGTAGTGAGTGTTATATTTTCACCGGGGCTATATTGAGCACTGTCTGCGGGAGTAATGAAGTTAAGTGAAGGCAAACCAACAGTATCCTTATAAACCCGCACATAATCAACCAACATTGTCTGTGGAAAAACTGTTGTACCGTCGGGGTTGCCGGGCCAGTTTCCACCTACAGCTATATTTAAAATAATAAATGAGTTTTCACGCAGTTCAGAAAGATATTCCGGAGTGATTGACAATGTACAATATTTCAAATCATCAACATACCACTCAATTTTATTTGCATCCCATGTAATTGCAAAGGTGTGGAATTCATCGGAGAAGTTACCGGAGGGTAGGGTATAATTGAGTCCATAACTCTGATGACCGTTATTATCCCAGTGTGCAGTACCATAAACCCTGTTATCTCTGCCGGGACCACCACCAATCAATTCCATAATGTCAATTTCTCCACAGGCAGGCCATCCAACGGAGGTTATACTCTCGCCGAGCATCCAGAATGCTGGCCAGATTCCTTGCCCATACGGAAGTTTTATTCTTGCCTCTATTTTTCCATACTTAAAGAATCGCTTGGTTTGAGTTTTGAGCCTTGCAGAAGTATAATTTCTTCCGCCATAACTTTCTGCCATTGCCTTAATAGTTAAATATCCATTGGATACAAAGGCATTTACCTCCCTATCAGTATAATACTGAAGTTCCGCATTTCCCCAGCCATGACCACCTGTTTCGCGTGTCCAGTGTGCTATGTCCAGCGTGGTGCCTTCAAACTCATCGGAGCAGACTACTTTCTAGCCTTGACCGTTGATTGTATGATGGAGAAATAAAAAAGCAATGATTAAATAAAAAACTTTTTGTTCTACCATTATTTTCTCA
>CAYTLQ010000318.1:0-6193 GCA_964438715.1 uncultured Ignavibacteriaceae bacterium | reverse complement strand
CAGTACGCAGGCTCAAGTATTTTTAACAAAATTAAAATTGGGTTATTTAAATCTTCATTAAAAGAGGCGCTGAAGCCATTGGATTATCAGGAGTATGGCGGAGTGCCGCTGCTGGGCGTGAAAGGTATAACTATAATTGGTCACGGCTCCAGTTCCCCCCGGGCTATTAAAAATATGGTTCTTAAAGCCAAAGAAATGCACCAAAAAAATCTTATTGGTAAAATAGAACAATCAATCCAGAATTACTCCATTGTGGAGAATCCGTAATAAAAGCGGAATAAATACAATAATAATAACAGGAATTCAATGAACAATAGTAAAAAATATTCTGCTGTCATAACCGGAGTCGGAATGTATGTTCCTGAAACCGTGCTTGACAATAAATATTTTGAAAAAATACTCGATACGAATGATGAATGGATAAAAACGAGAACAGGTATCTCTGAACGCAGAAAACTTGAAAATGGAGCGACGAGTGATCTTGCAACAAAAGCAGTAGACGATTTACTCGAGACTACAAAAACAAAAGCCGAGGATATTGATGTAATAATAGTTGCTACAGTAACACCTGATATGCTTTTCCCCTCTACTGCTTGTCTGGTACAAAAAAATATCGGAGCAGTTAAAGCCTGGGGATTTGATTTATCTGCCGCCTGTTCAGGTTTCCTCTTTGCCTATCAGGTCGGCGCCTCATTAGTAGAATCGGGAGGTTACAAGAAAGTAGTGGTAGTTGGCGCCGATAAAATGAGCGCCATAGTGGACTACACAAACAGAAATACTGCAATATTGTTTGGAGATGCAGCCAGCGCTGTTCTGCTTGAACCCTCAAGTGATTTCTCTCTCGGTTTACAGGATAGTATTCTCCGCACCGATGGCGGAGGAAAGGACTCGCTGTATATGTTGGGCGGCGGAAGTTTACATCCCGCTTCTCATGAAACTGTTGATAAAGGGATGCACTATATCTATCAGGATGGTAAGGCTGTTTTCAAAGTTGCGGTAGTCGGTATGGCAGATGTTTCTTACGAAATAATGAAGAAAAACAATTTATCTGCCGATGATGTCAAATACCTCGTTCCACATCAGGCAAATCTGCGTATAATTGATGCTACCGCCGAAAGAATGGGAATTGGTCGTGAAAAGGTAATGATAAATATTGATAAGTACGGAAATACAACGGCGGCAACCATACCCCTTTGCTTAACGGAATATTACCGCGCAGGTAAAATTAAAAAAGGAGATAAACTGATTCTTGCGGCCTTTGGTGCAGGCTACACCTGGGGAAGTGCATATATGGTTTGGGGTATCGATTAATGGGTAAAAGAGCTTTTATATTTCCCGGTCAGGGTTCTCAGTATGTCGGAATGGCATCTGACTTATACGAAAACACCCCTGAAGCCAGAGAAATGATCAAGACTGCTGATGCCGCTATTGGGGTTCCGCTTTCACATATTATGTTTAATGGTCCAGAAGAAGAATTAAAACAGACTGAATATACTCAACCTGCAATTTTTCTTCATAGTGTGGTTTTATATTCTCTTATACGGACTTTGGAATTTCATGGGGCGGCAGGGCATTCACTGGGTGAATATAGCGCACTTGTTGCAACAGGAGCCTTGCAATTTTATGATGCTATTAAACTTGTTCGGTTTCGTGGACAGCAAATGCAACATGCCGGCATAGTTAACCCCGGAACAATGGCGGCTATTGTTGGTTTACCTAATGATCTCGTTACGGATTTATGTACCGAAGCCTCTGCAGAAGGTGTCGTCCGATGTGCGAATTTTAACTCACCCGGACAAATCGTCATTTCAGGATCTGTTTCCGGTGTGAGAAAAGCAATGGAGCTTTGTAAAAATAATAAAGCAAAACTTGTAAAAGAGCTCGTTGTTTCAGGTGCTTTTCATTCCCCGTTAATGCAAAGCGCCAGGGATGCTTTAGCTGAAGAAGTTGTAAAAACGCCATTTTACGACCCTAAATTTCCCGTTTATACGAATGTTACCGCTGAACCGGTTACCGATAAGGAAGAAATAAAACAAATGCTTATTGAACAGGTTACTGCTCCGGTACTATGGGAAGATATTATCAAAAATATGGTTAGGGATGGTTTTACTGAATTTGTTGAAATTGGTCCCGGTAAAGTTCTTCAGGGGTTAGTTAAAAGAATCGCACCGGAGGCCGTTTGTTATGGAATTGATAAATTTTCTGATTTGGATAAATACAGATAATGAATGTTATACCGGGTATTGAGCTTAACAATCTCAAAATAGATGCGGCGATATTTCAGACTGCATTTAATTGTCAATGTAATGGTGAGTGTTGTCATTACGGAGTTTACACTGATTTCAAAGAGTATGAGCTGATAAAAAGCGAAAAAGAAGAAATTGCTTCTTTGATGGACTCGACTCAGACAAAGGACATTACGCGTTGGTTTGAAACGCCTGAGAATGATAGTGATTTTGCCTCGGGCGTAGCAGTAGGAACTGAATTATATAATGGTAAATGTGTTTTCCTGGATAGCGAAGGTTTATGTGTATTGCAGAAACTTGCCGTTCGGAGAAATGAACATAAATGGAAGTATAAACCTCAGTATTGTATCCTTTTTCCACTGACGATATTTGAAGGAGTACTCACTGTTGATGATGAGCATATTGCGAGATTAAAACATTGCAATAAAGGTCAGGAAAAGGCAGGATCTGTATTTGATTGGTGTGTTGAGGAACTACGATATTTCTTTAATGAAGAGGACTTTAATACATTACTTCGATTGAATAACGAATATAAAAGTAAAGGCACCAAATGAATTTTATCGATAAACGGGTATTGGTAACCGGTGGCACTCGAGGCATAGGAAAAGGAATTGTTGAGTATTTTTGTAATGCAGGGGCAAAAGTAGTTTTTACTTATCAGAGCTCAGACGAAGCTGCCAACGCCTTGACTGAAGCTGTATCATCGAAGGGTCAAGTAGCAATTGGCTTCAAAGCGGATGCCGCAAGCTACAGTCAAGCAGAAGCATGTGTTGCTTTTGTTTTGGAAAAGATAGGCGGTTTAGATATTTTAGTAAATAATGCAGGAATAACTCGTGACAATTTGCTCTTGCGAATGAGTGAATCAGATTTTGATAGTGTTATCGATGCAAATTTAAAGAGTGTATTCAACTATTGTAAAGTTGCCTTGAAACCGATGATGGGACAGAAATATGGAAAAATTATTAATATCTCATCGGTGGTTGGAATAAATGGAAATCCGGGGCAAACGAATTATGTGGCATCGAAAGCGGGAGTAATTGGCTTTTCTAAAGCTCTCGCAAAAGAGGTTGCAAGCAGAAATATTACGGTTAATGTTGTAGCTCCGGGTTTTATCGAAACAGATATGACAAATAAATTAAATGAAAAGCAAAAGGAGGCGATTCTTTCTGTAATACCTCTAAAAAGAATGGGTAATGTACAGGATATTGCTAATGCTACAGGATTCCTCGCATCGAATGCCGCAGATTATATCACTGGTCAGGTATTGGTTGTTGATGGTGGTCTTGTAATGTAGATTATAATTAGTTTCAATCATAACTCATAATAATATATAGGAGAAATCTAATGGACGTTGAAGCGAAAGTAAAAGAAATCATTATGGATAAACTCGGTGTTGAAGAATCGCAGGTTACCCCTGAGGCATCATTTACAAATGATCTTGGTGCAGATTCTCTCGATATCGTTGAACTGGTAATGGGATTTGAAAGCGCCTTCAATATTAGTATCCCCGATGAAGATGCAGAAAAAATCGGTACTGTTGGTGATGCAATAAAATACTTATCCAGTAAATTAAGTTAATAGCTTTTTGTTCCCGAAGGGGAATATTAATAATTCTACAATACCGTGAGATTGCGACGAGTAGTAATTACAGGAATGGGAGTAGTGTCCCCGATAGGGAACACACTCCCTGATTTCTGGCAATCCCTGTTATCAGGAAAGAACGGTGTTAATTTAATCTCCCGATTTGATACCACCCAATTTGATACAAAATTTGCCGCTGAAGTAAAAAATTTCGATCCGCTTAATTACATCGATAAAAAGAATTTAAAACGCCTCGACTTGTTTTCTCAATTTTCCATTGCCTCAAGTGAGATGGCAATTAAGGACTCCGGAATTAATCTTGAAAAAACCAACCTTAATAATTTCGGAGTTATTTTTGGCAGTGGAATAGGTGGTGTTCAATCATTTCAGGATCAATGTTTTGTCTATTTTGAAGGACGGAATCCGCAGAGAATCAGCCCATATTTTGTTACAATGATGATCCCGGATATAGCGGCCGGACATATTTCAATGCGATATGGACTGAAAGGTCCAAACTATTCAACCGTTTCAGCTTGCGCAACTGCTTCTCATGCTATTGCTGATGCATTTATTCATATTCAGAGGGGAAGTGCAGATATAATGATTTGTGGTGGCAGTGAAGCCCCCATAACTGAGCTCTCTATTGCGGGATTTAATTCTATGAAAGCTCTTTCAACCTGGAATGAAAGGTATCTGGAAGCCTCCAGACCATTTGATAAGGACAGAAGCGGATTTGTGATGGGAGAAGGTGCGGGAGCTTTAGTATTAGAGGAACTTGAACACGCTAAAAATAGAGGTGCAAGAATATATGCAGAAGTTTCGGGCGTTGGTTTAACCGCCGACGCACATCATATTACTGCCCCTGACCCGGAAGGTAATGGTGCTGTGCGTTCAATGCAAAGAGCTCTCTTCGAGGCTGGTCTGAGTCCTGAGCAAATCGATTATATAAATGCTCATGGTACCTCTACATTTTACAATGATATTACAGAAACGAAAGCAATCAAAACAGTTTTCGGAGAACACGCTTATAAATTAACAGTAAGCTCTATTAAGTCTATGACCGGCCATCTTTTAGGGGCGGCTGGTGGTATAGAAGCAATTGCGACCGCTTTAACAGTAAAAGAAGATATTATCCCACCAACAATTAATCACAATACGCCCGATCCATTGTGCGATTTAGATTATTGTCCAAATACTGCCAAACAAAAAGTTGTAAATGCTGCAATAAGTAATACATTTGGTTTTGGCGGGCATAACGCATCAATATTGTTTACTAAGTTTTCGGAATGATTTTATTTTCTATACTCAGGTTCTTTTCACGCCTCCTCAACCCACAGGCTAAAATACGAAAAGATCGTTTAAAGAAAATATCACAAATTATCGATGCTAAAATCCGAAATGAAGATCTATTTATTGAAGCGTTAACACACCGAAGTGTTCTCGATGATAAGAATTTTAAGCGTAGTAATGAACGACTTGAGTTTCTTGGCGACTCAGTTTTAGGATTTGTTATTGCAGAAGAACTTTTTACACGCTTTCCTGATAAAGATGAGGGATTTTTGACAAAAGTTCGTTCAAATTTTGTTAACAAAAATTCTCTCTTCGAAGCTGCCAGCCGAATTAAACTTGAAGAATTAATATTTATTCAAAAAGAGTTATTTCATAGCGGAACATTCGGTAAAAAAACTGTAATAGCTGATGCGTATGAGGCATTGATAGGTGCTATTTACCTTGATTGCGGATTTCAAAAAGCCGCTACATTTATTACAAATACGCTTTCAAATCCTAATATTGATAATAATTTGCATCTGATTGATGAAAACTACAAAAGTCAACTTTTGGAATATGCGCAGTCGGTAAAACTGGAAATCCCCCGTTATTATGTAGTGGCAGAAGAGGGTCCCGAACACGATCGTTTATTTACCGTAGAAGTTAAAATTGGGCAAAACATTCTTGGAACGGGAAAGGGAAGAAACAAAAAAACTGCTGAACAGGAAGCCGCTAAGATGGCTATGTCAAATATTGAACATACTACTCCAAAACAACTTCGAAATGGAGCCTGAAAAAAAAAGAATTTAATACTGATTTTTTGACAAAACTTTACTCACATTTTTCTATTGAAAAATCTTAAATTTACCTATCTGAATATAAATTTCTAACAATTTTAACAATACAGGCACAAAATTGAATTTCCAAAATCGACATAATGGTCCCTCAGCTTCCGACACAACAAAAATGCTTTCGGATATTGGGGAAAATTCTTTAGATGATTTAATTAAAAATACCGTTCCGGCTCACATAATAAGAACACAACCGCTTTCCATTGGTGAACCAATTTCTGAAAAAGAGTTCCTCGACTATATTAA
>CAYTLQ010000317.1:0-16933 GCA_964438715.1 uncultured Ignavibacteriaceae bacterium | reverse complement strand
ATCGATAACATTTCACTGTTTTTAGGAAAAATGTATGCTTTTTTTATTTTAATGAAGATAAGAATTGTATTCATATAAGGCAAGAACAAAGAGATGAATGTAAGCCTGCAAATGCCCGAAAAATTGCCTTAGTAAACTTATCCACCCCATCGTGAGATTGTCCTTCTATACAGAATGCCAATTATTTATGTACATCATTCTTTCAAAACACTGTAATTCTAATAAAACTTTTTTGGTTTTGTGGTTTTTCCACATACCTGGCTATTGGATAAGAGGCATCTTTCCGGCAAGAACCTTTCCAGATGAGTATTAACTTACCGAAAATTCGGGGTGCGGTTATGGCAGATGGAATATGATTTTAATGGTCAGGCCCCCTCCCGGCGAACCGGGAGGGGAAAGTGAAGCGTCTATTAACAGGGGCAAGGAGAATCTGTTAACGGAACAATGAGAGCACTGCGTTTGGAGCGGAGTTCAATTGCGATAACATTGATGTCGCTGCCTGGCTAAGTATCGAGCCTCTAGTTGCATTTAACTGCTCCATTGCCATATCAGCATCAAATAACCTGCTGAAACTTGATTGAGCATTCGCTATGCTTATATTCAATGTTTCTTCTTTGATGTCCAATCTTTGGACAAAGTTACCTATTTTGCCGAGAGCAGAGCTGACAACCGATTTTAGAGTGCTAATATTATCCTGAAGCGTTGAAACAGTTGAGCTGGTAGTAACACTAGCCTCTGCGGTGTTTAACAGGTTCGAGATAGATGTATTAACACCGGTTGCAGAAGTAGAGAGCATTGCCGTGGCAAAATCAAGCGTTATTTTGTCGGTGTAGGTATTACCAACCTGGAAAATGAATCCCGATTTTGCGTCACCTGAGCCTGTTAACAGGCTGGTATTATTAAATTTCGTCGATTCGAGAACAGCAGAAATTTCTTTCGACAATGCTTTAATATCATCAGCTATCGCAGAACGATCCGCTGTGGGGTTGGTAGCGTCAGAGAGTTTTCCTTCAATTTTGATCAGAAGATCGTTAACAGAAAGAAGTGCACCCTCAGCAGTAGAAAGCAGATTCTTTGCACCCGAAACATTGTTCTGAGCGGCTTTCATAACAGAAATCTTGCCTTCGAGAGACTTTCCGATATTGAATCCTGATGTGTCATCAGCTACACTATTGATTCTTTTACCGGATGCTAAGCGCAATTGCGCAACAGATGTGTCTTTGTTGATTTTGCCTAAAGCATAATATGCCTGAAGCGCATCAACATTTGTGTTAATTCTGAATCCCATAATAAACCTCCTTGTTTGTATGGGTAAAATGATGAAATATTTGAAACCGTATCCTTTCGGTTCCAGAAGCCCGCAACAGTTTTTTTGACTTCCACTTGGATTATCGGAAGGTTGCCAAAAAAAGTTTAGGGGCTTTTTAAATTTTTTTTAGTATGGCAGTGGTAACACTTCTCTATACAATGAAAATTTCTTTATCCGTTCAGCTAAAATCTTTGTACCTATACCCGGACCATCCGGTATAGCAATAAACCCATCATCATCTAAAATTACTGACGGTTCAACGATATCTTCATTAAAATACCGTAATGTTTCCGAAGTGTCTCCCGGTAATGTGAAATATTCCGATGCCTGTAAATGTAGATTAAATGCCCGACCTATACCCGTTTCATCCATTCCACCACTCCACACTTTCATACCGTTCTCTGAGCAATACTTAGCTATCCTCAATGCTTCATACATTCCTCCGACCCTGCCTTGTTTAATATTTATTATCCGGCAGGCTCCCAGATTATGTGCGGTTTTTGTATCCTCTAAAGAATGTATTGACTCATCGAGACAAAGATCTGTTTTTAAGTGCTTTTGAAGAAGTGAATGCTGATAAATATCTGAATACGATAACGGCTGTTCAATCATCATCAAATTATATTCATCAAGTTTGCGAAGATGATCTGCGTCATCCAAAGTGTAATCTCCGTTTGCGTCTGCCATAAGTCGTACATCGGGAAAGTGTTTTCTAATAGTCCTTATCCATTCTACATCTTTACCTTTTTTTATCTTCAATTTCACACGATGATAGTTTTTCTCCTGAGCCTTCTCCACGCCCGTAATAAGGTCGTTTATATTATTTTGAATGCCAATACTAATTCCTGACATTATTTTTTTCTTCTTCAGTCCAAGTAGTTCATACAGAGGAATACCACGCAATTTTGCCATTAAATCAAGCATTGCATTTTCAACTGTGGCTTTTGCCATCATGTTTCCTCTTATAGATTGAAGGACCGAAACAAATTCTCCGAAAGTCATTCCCATTTTTATCTGAGGGAGAATAAACTTTTTTATTATATAATGTGCAGATATCGTTGTTTCAGGGCTATAGTAGGGGTCAGGATCCGCCACACACTCCCCCCAGCCTGTTTCTCCATTGCAGGTTATACTCAACAGCAATGCCTCTTTACAGGACCATGTATAATTGCTCGTAGAAAATGGTGTTACAAAAGGTAGGCTGACTGTAATGCTTTCTACCAACTCAATTTTCTGAGGTAGTTCGAGTGAAAGAAGATTTTCCATTTTACTCCGGTGGTTTTAAGTCGCTGTGTATTTAACCTGATAGTGTAACAATGTTGCCTCAGTTGTTTTATGAACATCTCATTTTTGCCTGAATTTCACAGTCCGCTGTAAATAACTATTCATTGAAGATGATAGGTTTAACCAATTACCTGATATAATTTTCCTTAACTGCTGTCACAATAATAAAAGATATTTTTCTTTAAATCACTTAAGGTTATAATTCCTCCCTGCATTTTTCAGATATTCTGAATAACAGTCCATTTTTTCTTCTTGACGAAATTATTCTGCCGGAATTTTTAGATATACTCAGGAAATATTTTCTCTTCCCCGGTTTGTTCTTCATTAAATAGCTGATAATGACAACAAACATTTCTCAAAAAAATTCAGCAACTAAATTTTGGTACAGTAATGTTATCAAAGACAGCGACGAAAAATCTTATATTTACAAGTTTGAAAATATTGATTAACGGAGATGAAATTGCGTTTTGACTATTATTTTGCTGATGGGGGAAATCTGTCTGACGAAGCGGGTGTACAGACAGTCCCCGAAAGAAAAGACATCGATATAAAATACCTTTGGGACCTTACTCATATTTACAAAGATGAACAAGCATGGGAAAAGGATTTTTCCGAAGTGCAGAATAATTTGCATAAATATAAAGAGTACGAAGGCAAACTTACATCATCGGCTTCCCGGTTACTATCACTGTTAAAGTTTGATGAGTACATTTCTTCCACACTGGATAAACTGCATCTTTATGTAATGCTTTCCCGCGATTCCGACATGAGGGTTTCGCATTTCCATGGATTGGAAGGTCGTGTGCGAAGTCTCGCAACTCAGGCTTCTGCCATCAGTTCATTTATCAGACCTGAATTATTATCCTCAGACGAACAGCACATTTTACGCCTTATTAGTAACGAACCTGAGCTTGAGCAATATCGTCACTTTTTTGATGAATTATTTAAGGCAAAGCCACATACTCTTTCAAAAAAAGAAGAAGCGATACTTGCTTCAGCCGGAGAAATTACTGCTGTTGCATACGATGCTTTTTCTATTCTTAAAAACTCCGATTTACAATTTCCCTCATTGAAAGATGAATCAGGAAACAGCATAGAGGTCTCACACGCCCGGTATTCAGCGGCTCTGTATTCGAAAGACAGAAATTTCAGGAAGGAATTCTTTAAGGCATATTACCGTCCTTTTATTACCTATGCCAACACTTTTACTGCACTGTTTAATGGAAACCTGAAGTCAAAAATTTTCTACGCTAAAGCCCGTAATTACCGCAGTGCCCGCGAGGCGGCATTACATAGAAACAGCATTCCCCTTTCGGTGTATGATAATCTTATTAATTCTGTAAGTGCTCACCTTGCACCAATGCATCGCTGGATGGAGTTGAAGAAAAAAATACTTGGTCTGGAGGAACTTCACCCGTATGATATTTATATCAGTCTGTTTGAAGAAAATGACCAAAACACCTATTCTTTTGAAAAGGGAAGACAGTTGGTTACCGAGTCGTTAAAAATAATGGGTGATAATTATCTTACCACTCTCGATACAGCTTTCGATAACCGCTGGCTGGATGTTTTTGAAACGAGAGGCAAAAGAAGCGGAGCATATTCCTCAGGAACAACATTCGGTGTTCACCCATACATATTACTTAATTGGACGGGATTACTGAATGATGTGTTTACCCTCACCCATGAAATTGGCCATAATATGCATTCATATCTTACTCAGGAAAATCAGCCCTATGTATATGCAGACTATTCCATCTTCCTTGCAGAGGTTGCCTCAACATTTAATGAATCGCTTTTACTGGATTACTTACTTGAAAATTCAACCGATAAAAATACAAGGCTACTGCTGATTCAAAAATATCTGGATAATGTTTCAGCTACATTTTACAGGCAGACGATGTTTGCTGAGTTTGAGATGGAAGTGTACAATCGTCTTGAAAACGGCAAAACCCTTACTACTGATGATTTACGGTTATTGTATAAAACCATATATCAAAAATATATGGGAGCTAGTCTTACTGTAGATGAAGAAGAAGAATATACATGGGCTCGTGTGCCCCATTTTTATTATAATTTTTATGTCTATCAATACGCCACCGGTTTTGCCGCTTCAGAAGCGCTTGCGGCAAGAGTGAAACAAGAAGGGAAACCTGCTATCGATGCATATATCGGTTTTCTGAAGGCTGGAAAATCAGATTATCCTTTAGAAATTTTGAAGCGTGCCGGAGTAGATATGACATCGCCTGCTCCTATCGAAGCAACCGCAAACCGCATGAATTATATGCTTGATGAACTTGAAGCATTACTTACTATCGATAAGAATTGAGAAAAAGGATTAACTATGAAAGTGTACACAAAAAAGGAATTAAACTCTTTTCATCAGTCACTAACCTATGACGATATAAGCCTGATTCCGAGGAGTATTTCCACTGTTCGTTCGCGCAGTGAAATTTCCATTACTAACAGTTTTCTCGGAAGAGAGATGGCAGTGCCTGTTCTTTCCAGCCCGATGGATACAGTAACGGGATTAGAAATGTGTGTCGAACTGAAAGAACTTGGATGTATAGGTATATTAAACCGATTCGATTCATCTCTGGAAAAGCTACTCCGTGATCCGGAAAGTTCTGCATCCGTAACTGCTGTTTCTATCGGACTCTCAGCAGGTCAGGATATTCTGGAAAAGATAGCAGAAAAAAATCTTCTTTGCTGTATTGACACAGCAAACGCCAATAATCGTGAGGTGTTAAAAAAATGTGAGGAAGTAAAAAAATACGGTATTACAGTCATTGTTGGCAATATTGCACATGGCGCTACGCTTACCGAGCTGGAAAATGCCGGAGCGGATGCAGTGCGGGTTGGTATTGGTAATGGCAGTGTCTGCACGACATCAATTCAAACAGGTATCGGTATTGGTCAGGTTTCCTCACTTCTCGATGTGCTGTTTACAAAAACGGAGAAGAAACTCACCATTAAAATTATTGCTGACGGCGGCATAAAAAGTCCCGGCGATGTAGTAAAGGCTATTTCACTTGGCGCAGATGTTGTGATGCTTGGAAGAATGCTTGCAGGTACAAAAGAAACCCCGGGAGAAATAATAAAATACAATGGACAGTTATGGAAAAAATACCGTGGTTCAGCTTCTTATGCCGTCAAAGTAAAAAACGAATTTATAGAAGGCGAAGAAACTATGGTTCCTTATAAAGGTCAGGTAAAAAATGTTATTAACAGCATTTCAGACGGACTGAAAAGCGCAATGAGTTATATGAACTGCCACAGCCTCGAAGATCTGAGAAATACCGAATCATACGCTATTCTTAGCAACAGTTCATACATTGAGCGTCTTCCGAAAATATAAAGTCTCATAGCCGTCAGAAAATTACTTTTCATTGTTTTGACATTCATTGTGCGGAAATTATATTATCTGATTAAAAAATCCTATCTTTGAGCAAATTTTATACCAAATTTTGAGCAATGAAAAAAACACCATTTATTGACTATTTTACTCTTAAAGGGTATTCTCCACAAGAAAAAGATGGAGTGCCCTATTTTGGGTACTATACATCAAAAGATGAGGAACTCGCACTTATGCATACCGGAGTAGGGTTCAGGGATTTATCTGCTTCCACAACGCTTATTCTTCGTGGAGCTGATGTACTTGACTTTTTACATCGTATTACCACTAACGACCTGAAAAACTTACAGCCATTACATGCGGCTTACACTATTTTTACTACTGATAAGGGAAGAATATTAGACAGAGTATTGGTTGTTCATCACTCGGATTTTTATTTGCTACTTGGAAACAGAGGTACTGCCGATGTTCTGACCCGTTGGATAACAAAGTACACCATCACCGATGATGTTCTTGTAAAGAATGCGTATGGTGAAGCCGGAGTGTTTGAAGTTCTCGGACAACAATCAGAGGCATTTCTTATTCTCTTATTTGGTGATCAGGTGAAAGACCTAAAACCCGGCGAGGTAAAACGAGTTTTCCTTGAAAGATCTTACTATACATTGATTACAATTAACGGCGGTGAAGATAAAAGGCGATATATCATTACTGCACCGTTTTTCGATTGCAAATTCCTCCTTGAGTACTGCATTCATCACGGCACACTCTTCGATTTCCACTTTATCGGTGAAGAAGCTTACGAAGAGTATCGCATTGAACAGGGCATTCCAACAGAGAATGAACTTAATGATAACTTTAATCCTCATGAAGCTCTTTTACTGAAAGATGTGTGTTTTACCAAAGGATGTTACATAGGGCAGGAAGTTATAGCACGCCTCGATACATATCAGAAAGTATCAAAATATCTTCGTGGAATTGAATTAAATACCAGTGAACGCCTTCGGACTCCGTTTCCCATAATTAATTCGGAATCAAACGAAATAGGAATCGTTACTTCGCTCATTTTTTCTTCTCGCAGAGACAAGGTAATCGGTCTGGCATATATTAGAAAACAATATGCTGAAGAAAACACTCATATTGAAACTCATCACGATGGAAAGTTGTTGAAGATGGTAGTAAAACAATTACCATTTAACGACTAGATGAAAATTTATACAAAAACCGGCGATAACGGCGAAACAGGGTTATTCGGGGGTCAAAGAGTCCCCAAAAGCTCTCTGCGGGTAGAAACTTATGGAACAATTGATGAACTGAATTCGTTTCTTGGTCTCACACTTGCCGAAAACCCCTCGTCGGAAACCGAAGAAATATTAACCTGGCTTCAAAACAGGTTATTTGATGCAGGTTCGGATTTGGCGACACCTTACGGAAAAACAAACACCGAAAAATCAATTCAGTGTCTTGTTACAGAACCTATTATACGCTGTGAAACTGAAATAGATAGAATTTCGGATGGGCTACCTGAACTGACAAACTTCATTCTCCCCGGAGGTGTAAAGTGTGCCGCTCTATTACATACGGCTCGCACTGTATGCCGCAGAGCAGAGCGACTAGTTACTGCACTAAAAAGTACCGAACAAATTAATGAAAATATCCTTATATTTCTTAACAGAATTTCGGATTTGTTATTTGTGCTTGCACGGCACGAAAACAAACAAAAAGGAAAAAGCGATATACCCTGGCAAAAAGTTTAGGGGGGTGAAACTGGCTTCGACGGGGTCAGAGTAGCTTTGGACTGCATACCGTGTTCCCCGGAATCACGATAAAAAGGCGGGCAAAACAATAACTGGCGAATCTAATTACGCCCTCGCTGCTTAATTAACAAAGCAGCCGTTCCCTGCAGTTATTCACATCGGACTGCAACGGAGCGTCGTTTAGATGTGATAGCCAAGTCCGGTACCCGGACGGATTAGGCGAAAACTACTCCGGGTGTGTTCTAAGGTTAAGCCAGTTTACCGGCGTATCGTAGGACGAGAATAAAAGGTAAACTAAGTATGTAGATGTTCATTGAGGCCTGATTTCGGACGCGGGTTCGACTCCCGCCACCTCCACCATTTTTCGTCAGCTTCTAATGATCAATAAATCTCTCATTTATTGAGAAATCTTTTCATTTCTTTTTTACCCTTCGTAAACTAAACTATAGATTAGGTACTTTTTTTATGAATGAGGTAATGTAAAGATAAACCTGCTTCCTTTCCCCAATTCACTTTCAGCACGAAGCACACCCCCGTGTCGCTCAATAATTTCCTTACATAGAAGTAACCCAAGTCCGGTACCTTTTTCTTTATCTGTTCCTTCAGTTGAAACCTTTACGCTTTTAGTGAAAAGATTTTTCAGATCTTTCTCTGCTATTCCAATTCCGCTATCTGCTACAACAATCTCGGTAAACAAATCTTTATCGCTTGCCGAAACATTGAGAGTACCACCTGCTGAAGTAAATTTTAGACCATTCATTAAAAGATTACGGAGAACCAGCTTCAGCATATTTATATCTGCATAAACCATAATTCTGGTCGATAGATCATTGGTAAATTCAATTTTCTTATGTCTCGCAATCAATTCGCAGGTAGAAAAAACAAGGTTAATCTCATCATGGAGAAACAATTTCGTTTTATGAAATGTATAATCTTTAAATTGCAGTCGCGACCATTCAAGCAAATCGGTGAGCAGATCATACTGAATTTTAAGAGATTTTTGTAGTTGTTCACCATAGAATTTTATATCAATCGGACTTAATGAGCTATGATCCGATATGAGAATTTCTGATATGCTTAGAAATATGTTAAACGGCGCTCGTAAATCATGGGAAATTATCGAGAACAGCTGGTCACGAATCTCACTCAATTCCTGCAGTCTTGCGGTACTTTCGCGTAGTGCATTTTCCATTTTTTTTCGCTCCGAAACATCTCTGGAAACCCCCTGCAATTCCATCTTTCCCACTTGTGCGTTATACCAGTAATACACTATCGATTCAGCCCATACTCTTGAGCCGTTTTTACAAGGCAACTCTTCTTCAAATACTCTATAAGCTCCCGTATTAAATGAGGAATCATTATTCATAGACTCCAACATCTCTAAAAGATTTTCTTTCTGCCCCGGAAAAATAAACTCATCTATATGCCGATTCGTTAATTCCTCGGGCGTATATCCCAGGAGCCTTTCAACGGAGGGACTAATGTAAGTAAAAGCCCTCGTTTCCACATCCAGAGTCCACAGTACATCCTTCATGTTTTCTGTAAGCATTTTATAACGCCATTCACTGTTTTTCAGCGCCTGAAAGACCTCTTTTTGCTTCGTAACATCACGCTCAAAAATGGCAACATTGTCGGTTTTTTTTCCTTGTAAATAAACGGGATACATAAACACTGCAATCCATCTGTTGTCTCTCATTTCTTCTGCATGATATGGTGAACCTGAATTTGAAACCTCCGTCATTATTTCCCGAAGCCTTTTTGCAACTTCAGCCGGAAGCAAATCAAAAATATTTTTTTCCAGAATGTCAGCTCGTTTATACCCAAATGTTGCGGCGCAAGCTTCATTTGCATCAATTATAGTCCCCTCCAACTTTATTAATATAAGCGTGTCAGGGGTTGACTCCATAATTGCTCTCGCATTTGCCTCACTTTCCATGAGTTTTTGCTGGGCAATTTTCAATGCGGTTACATCAATAATCTGAACAAGATAGTACAATATCGCCTGATCAGGTCCCAGAACCGGAGCAACCATAACTTCAATTTCTATCTTCCCTGAACGATTCGTTGGAAAAATTTCGTTCTTTTTTATAAGATCAAAGTCAAATATAGTTTCGTACTTGAATGGTTTATTTTGTTTTAATTGTTCAATTTTTTCAGGAGCTAAATTTGCATTTGAAAAGATATTAAATCCCTTCATAATGTTTTCCGGTTCAATGCCGAATAACTTACATCCGGCGGGATTTATATCGATGAGCTTCCCCTCGCCATCAAAAAGTTCCAAAGCAACGGGAGAGAACATATAAATATTACGAAACCGCTCTTCCGCCACACGAAGTGCTTCTTCCAAATGCTTCCGTTCCATTATATCGTGAATGATGAAAATTAGCAAAAGACGCCCATCTTTTTTTAGTGGACCAATATATGACTCAACATCTCTGATTTCGCCCGATGCCAAATAATGTTGAAATGTAAGGTAATGACTTTTGACTTTTGTAAGATTGCTTCTGATAAATTTCAGCTCCGATACAGTCAACCGGCTTATGTCGGAAATATTCTTATTCAATAGTTGGTTCCGCGGGTAACCATAATACTCAATTGCTTTATTGTTTACCTCCCTGATTTTTCCATCTTCAGGATCGATTAGAAGCATGACAGCGCCGGAATATCTAAAGATCGAATAATATAATTGTCGGAGCTCTTCTTCATCTTCCCGTGTTCTAATTTCACCCATATCAAATACAAGTCCGCGAACCTTTACAGGTTTTCCGTCAGCATTATATTCCGATACTTGGCCGATATCCTTAAACCAGCGATATTTACCTGAAGAACATTTAATCCGGTAATCAGCCTCGTATTGCGGAGCCTTCCCGCGCAGATGTTCCCTCATTGCCTCCATCACTGCATCATAATCATCGGGATGAAGGAGTGCGGTAAAATCATGATAGGTAATGAATTTTTCAGGAGGATAACCGAGCATTTTCGCCTTATTTTCATGAAAGGTTACAAAAGCCGTAACCAGATCTATTTCCCACCAGGCTGAATGAGCTAACCTCAATTCTGCATATTGACTTTCATTAAGTATTTTTAACTCTGTCTGCAGTCTATCGTATTGGGAAATATCTTGTGCGGTAACAATGCAACTTCTGTTATCAGGAAATATTACTCCTTCGAGGTAGAGATGGCGAGGTAGATGATGTTCGCATAATACTCTCAGTTCACAAGACGATTTTCTTCTGAGTCGAAAGATATTTATCATAAATTCATCAAATGCAGGTACAAACTCCCTGATAATTAAATTTCTGAAGTTCAGTCCATTAAGTGCATTTTTCTCTTTGCCCAGCATTTCTGCGGCACGGGAATTTGCGGCTAAAATAGTGCTGTCGTCTTTCAGGGAAAAATATCCGTTTACCGAAGTTTCCTGAATGGCTATCGCCCGTTCTGATGTTTCGGGATTAACAGAAAGTTTGATTTTAAGTTCAGAAATTTCTTCTTCAAGTGAAAGTATACGCGCTTGTAATCTCTGAATCTCATTCTTATCCGCTGTATTTTCTTTTGATTGCGAATCGGCGGGATTCTTCGCCTTTTTCATTTTTTCTTCCGATCAGTTAAATACAAATGCTGAATTCTTTCAGCATCTTCTACCAATCCGGCTTTTCAACAATGTGAATTACGGATATTGCTTTTTATTTGATTATTTCCCCGAAACAACCAAAGGCGAGATAATACTATTTTTGATTTATCTGTTTCTTAAAGTATCAAAATAATTTGATATAACAAATGATTAATTGCCTGAGGATTCATATCAAGAAATTTTAACCCTGCATTGGACGGCAATTTGAAAAACATGATCTATAATTTCAGTCCTTGATAAATAAGATAAAATTAAACTTTCGGCTTCACAAAATCCGGATTTCCCGATAAAAGATTTAACTGTAATAAATAGATGACTACTTTTTTTTGTGATAGGGAGCACTTAATTTAATTTTGGTGAAATGAGTATTTTAAAAAAAAATTAAACTTTTTTTTATAATTACCGATAATGCAAGTGGAGACCCAAAAAATAGAATCACGAGGTCCCCGGTTCAAAAGGAATGTGAACCGATTTTTTCACAACCCATTATACAAGGAGGTATTTTATGGGATTCAGGATTAACACCAATGTTGACGCGCTCCAGGCATATTATGCATTGGGCAAAATCAACAAAGATACTGCTGCTGCGCAGCTTCGTTTAGCATCCGGTAAAAGAATTAACAGTGTAGCTGATGATACATCTGGATTCAATATCGGAAAATCACTCGAAGGCAAGATTTCTGTTATGAAAGCCGCTCAGAACAATGTATCCGGCGCAAAAAATCTGCTTTCAACTGCTGAAGGTGCTCTTCTTTCTGTTAATGATCTTCTGATAAAGATTGAAGGAAAACTTTCAGATGCGACAAACCCGACTGCAGACCGTTCTGCTATTGCTGATGATATCAAGGCGCTTGCTACTGAAATTTCCTCCGTCCTTGAGACCACCAAGTTCAATAACACCAGTCTGTTAACGGGCTCAGGCTCAGCTAAATCGGGATTCGAGTTCCAGGTAGGCAACACATATACTGATAAGATTACTCTTGACTTTGCCACCGCGATTCTCTCAACAAATGCTACAGCCTTCAATACATCGCTTTCTAACTTCAAGAACACAGCAGAAGCAAGTATCACAACAAGTTCTACTGTATCAACATTACAGGATAATCTTTCAACACTGAAAAGCCAGATTACCAGCGCTCTTGGAAAGATTGGTAACTTTGTACAGAGACTTGATATTAAGGAAGAAACTCTCAACATCAGTATGGCAAACGCTCAGGCCAGCTTTAGCCGTCTGTTCGATGCCGATATGGCAATGGAGCAACTGAATGCAACAAGAGGTTCAATACTCGGCCAGGCAGCTACCTCTATGGTATCTCAGTTGAATTCAGCTCCTCAGGCAGTTCTTTCCTTATTCCGTTAATTGATCGTCCTGAATCCCCTCCTGCGAAAGCAGGGGGGGATGCTTAAAAAAATAAACTAATTTTTTCATTAATTATTTTTTCAGACTACAATGACAAATACAGCTTTTGCCCAGAATAAATCAACTCAGTTAAACCCGTACCTCGTTAAGGAGATACTTGAGGCATCTCCGCAGAAGCTTCTTATCAAAATTTACGATTTTGCAATTACTCACTGCCAGCTTGGCAATATGGAAAAAACCAACAGGGCGCTCGATGAACTGATAAATAGTCTGAATTTCGAAGATGAAAAGGCAAAGGAAATTTCAATCGGTTTGCTCCGCCTGTACCAATTTTGCCAGGACCAAATGAGAAAGCACAACACAGAGATTGTTCTTAAGATTCTTACGGATCTGAAAGACGCCTGGTTAACTATTTTCAATATGAAGAAAGTCTGATCGGAGTAGCTGTTATGGCAACCGATTTACTTACTACTTCCGGAATTAATTCACTCATCAATAGTTATAAACTTACTGAATCTAACCGCATTCTTCAGCCTCTTAATACGAGGAAGTCGAAATACGAACGCCTGAATACAGCATGGGGTGATTTAAACACCAGGCTGAATTCTTTAAAGTCCATTCTCAGCGACTTAAAAGACACTACAAGTGAAAGTGTTTTTTATACAAAGAAGGTTGAATCAAGTAACTCTGCTTTTGTTACCGCTTCTGCCAAAAAAACCGCCGCTTCGAGCAACTACACTATGCGTGTTACGCAACTTGCAAAAAGCGATATCGCCGTTTCTACAACAATGGCATCCTCCACAGCAGTTACCGATAGAGAAGGCACGCACAGCGTCCGTATTACTTCCGGAGATTATTATGCCGATTTTGATGTTACTCTTACAAATTCGGAAACGAATAAAACCATAATGGAGAAAATTGCCTCAGCCATTAATGCCGATAAGGCAGTTGTTACGAGCGCTTCGGTTGATGGCAACACAACTTTTACCGGTAGCGGTTCATTCACAATTGATCTTAACGGCACTGAAAAAACAATTGAATACGATTACTCGTCCGGAAGTACCTACTCATCGGTAATTGATGATCTCGTTTCAAAAATTAATACAAATATCTCCGGACTTACTGCTGAAAAAGTTACTGATGGCAGTAATGTTAGTTTGAAAATTACAGTTAACAACAGTCAACAGTATATCACCATTGACCGAACTACCGATACAGGTACACTGCTTAGCGCTTCAAACCTGGATCTTAATATCTCCAATTATAAAGGCGCAGCCGGACTCGTCTCTGCTTCTGTATTTTCTCCATCAAGCGGAAACAGTAAACTTTCTCTTACGGCAAAAACTACAGGATATGATAACCGTCTGCAAATGTCCGATACTTCCGGTTCTGCTCTCTCGTTTCTCGGACTGACATCTTCAATACTCACTTCACATACACAAATAACCGGAAACGATGATGCAGGTTTTATTCACTCGGTTGTAAGTTCAACAAACAACGATCTTAATGCAAAAATTCGTTTCAATGGTATCGACCTGCAGAACAATCTTAATGTGATTGATGATCTGGTTGACGGTGTATCATTTAACCTTAAGGGTGTTATGAGCACCGAGGATGCTGATGTTTCCCTTACTGTTCAGAATGATAAAGATACAGTTAAAGCAAAAATTACCGATTTTATTAAAAAGTTTAATGATGTTTACACTTATGTAAAATCAAAATATAACAGCGACTCCAGCGGTCGCGGTATATTCGTCGGTGATCCGACTGCCGCAGGATTGATGAATTCTTTCAAACAAATTGCAATGTCGGAAGTTTCCGGTATTACAACAGGAAATTACAGTTACCTCAGTCAGATTGGTATTTCCTTTACACCCGAAAGTGGTCTTTCAGTAACAGACGATACCAAGCTTTCTGATGCGCTGAACGACAAGCCGGATCAGGTTGCAGCATTATTCAATTCAACAAATGGTATTGCAACAACACTGTACTCTAAAGTAGAAACATTTACTGCTGTTGATGGTGTTATCAGTAAATTAAAATCATCATACAGCAACAGCCTTTTATACATTAACGATAAAATTAAATCATCACAAGCACGAATTGATAAAAGTGCAGAAATACTGCGCGACCGTTATGAGCGCTTGCAGACTCAGTTAGCGCAAATGCTCAGCACGCAAACAATGTTTAATAGTTTTGGACAATCATTCTTTTGATTATTATGGACCTGAAAAAGGAAATTGAAGAAATCGCCATATTATTGCGTTCAACCGAACAAAAACTCCTCGAAATGACAGAGGATACCATGTTGAATACTCTTGAGGAGGTACAGGGCAATTATTCGAAAATACAGGAGAAGCGCGCATCATTGCTGCGCAAATACCCTGTAGAAAACCTTCGGTTATTTAACAATTATTTGACCGGACTCACTAAACAAATCACAGAAATTTTCGATAATGTAGTTACCGGTATGCGGACCGAGATGAACGAAATCAGCCTGGAATTAGTCAGGTTGAAAAATGAAAGAAATTTAACTCAATATCAAAGGTAAGTTGTGAAAATAGAGTCGACAAATAAACACCCGTTTCTGTTCAATAAAGAGTTGGAGAAACCCTCCACGGGAAAAACTGAAGCCGGAAACAACCAACCGGCACCAGGGAAAAATGTTGACAAGATTGTCATTTCGCAGGAAGCCAAGAAGTTACACATAAATGGAGCGGCAGGGAAAGACTACGAAGCTATTAAAGAAAAAATCAATAATAACTTTTACAATTCTGACGAGGTACTTAACAAAGTTGCCGAGTCTATACTTAAGGAAGTCCAGGAATGATGAGCGAGAGCCCGTTATAATATCCTTTCCGCAACAGCCAAAGCGGGCTCTTGTTTTATTCTTGACGCCAGAATAGGGCACATGCGGGGAAACAGCCCTTTTCCACAGCAGATAATACATCTGTAACATATTCCGGACTTCTCATGCCAACCAATGTACAGGATACATTTTCCAGAGAATTAATCATAATCAGCGCTTTTTGCGATAGCGGAATTTCGTGAATTTCTTCTGGAAGAAAATTGTTTAATTCACGATGTATTTCTTCATTCTGTTTGTTTGTTTTTCCGTTCAGATAATCTGCAACAAGACCAAAAACCTCATTCACCAACATTGAATATGCATTGAGCATTAGCAACTCATTCTCGGTTTTCAACATTGGTGTCAATGTTTTTATTACATAATTAGCACGGGGCACAAAATATTGAATCCGCATGTCCTTAAAATGTGCCGCACCATTAAACTTCGATAAATATTCCTCAAGAATTATCCCCAGACTAAGGCATTCGCTTATTGCCTTTTTATCGGATGCCTGAAAATTTGAGGTTTCTACAAGAACAGAAATAATTTCCTTTTCTATTTTTTTCAGGTCAGATATTCCTGAATCTAATTGCTTTAATGAAACCTGATTTTTCGTCGGATATCCCGCAAGTCGAATAAGTTTATTTTTTACGATTGCATTCAGAGGTCTGTTAATAAGTACCCCTAAGTTCTTCTTTCCTACTACCCCAAGAAATGTTTCAGTATTATCTGCCTGATTTCTTTCAAATGCACACGCTTTTTCCATAAGATTTAAGGGCGCCTGAACAACGCAAAATGATTGTCGGGAGAAATAGAATCGGCAATCCTGCACACTATCTCAAGAGAGGTAAATATATCGCTATTCGGTTGATCGCCAAAAGTATTTGAGCTAATGCCATAATATCGGATTCTGCCTGCAGCAACCTCCGATTCCAGATATCTAAATGCCTTTTCGATTCTCCGGTAATACTCTTCTCTCAATACATCGAGATTATCGTAAGAAGTATATTGTAAGAAATATTCCGGATTATGAAGCAGATAAACATCAAGATAGTCCGTTTGCAGGCGTTCCAACGAAGACTCTATTTGCATAGAAAGAAACTCAGGATGAATACAATGCCACAAACCGGGAGAACATTTAACGAGTTCAGGATACGGATTGCCATTGATTTCTCTTTGCCGGGCAATAAGAAAATTATTACCCTGTATGTATCCGCCTTTCGAAACCAGACAAATATCCTTTCGTTGTACTTTGTTTTCGCTAATAAGACCGGACAATACTTTACCAATAAGTAATTCACTGCCTCCATCAGAATAGTTTGCTGAAGTGTCTATAAGATTGAACCCGGAGAGCAAAGCTTTTTTCAGTGCTTCTTCATGTTGGGCAACTGA
>CAYTLQ010000316.1:0-6736 GCA_964438715.1 uncultured Ignavibacteriaceae bacterium | reverse complement strand
ATGATATTCTTCAGATTTCCCGACAATTCAAGAAACTGTTCATCGCAAACAAATGGATTCCTTCCGAAATCGTTCAGAAACACGCTAATTTACTCTCCCTTTGGAAGATTCCTATTACCTAATTCTGGCAGGGTTATAGATCAATTTCGGAGGCTTTCTTTGGATGCTGTTTGTACTATTCATCCCGAACAGCAGGCTACTGCCTATTGTGCCGGATGTGGAAAGGCATATTGCCAAACTTGTCTCACCGAAGAGCAGGGTGTATTTTACTGTCAGGACCCGATTTGCAGGGAAATATTCCTTAAAGCTGTTCATAACCGGTTAAAATTATCGTCACTCCGAGGTGATGTATTTGCAAGAGAAAAAGCAATAAAATTTGTTCGTGTCAATGGAGTATTGTTCCTCATATTCAGTATAATAAATTTGTTAGTTACAATGAACTATTCCGGTGAATTTGAGGTGATTCTTTCTAAGCTTTCTTTATTTAACCAGTCAGAAGAGGCGATGTTATTTTTGAGAAAATTAAAGCAGTGGTTTTCCTTTCTCGAAACATTTATGAGTATAGATAAATACTTTGCTGTTTCAGGTATTATTGCGGGGATGGGTCTTATGCTGTTAAAAAATTGGGGACGCTATTTATTTATTATGCTTCTGGTTGTTGGAGCTATTTATATGTCAGTTTCATTTTATGTAGGGTACAACATATTACAATCAATTATTGTACTCTCAGAGCAATCCATGCAAATGGTAATGCCTGTTTCTTACCTTAGTGCAGTATCCTCGGTTTCAATAGTTGTTTTTGCAATTACTATTCTGTATTTCCTATTTTTAATAAAACGCTTAGTTTCGCCGGAAATAAGGGAAGTATTTAATTAAAACGCCGGGATGAGACCCGGCGTTAAAACTGTTTTTTGTCAACAATTTCTATTGTTTAAGCAAGTAGCTGTAAACCTTAGAAGCGTAAGCCTATATTAAATACATAATTTGCTGGTAATCCCGGTTCTATATACACCGGCACACCGCCAACTTTATCAGGATTGATAAATGCGCTTGCCACATAGGATTCATTGGTAATATTATTAACAGATAATCCGGCATTAAGGGTTACCTTTCCGCCAAGAGGTATTCCTTTACCGGTACTGATTGATGCATTGAAAATTGTGTATGAAGGAACTTCAATAGTATTTGCATCATCTACGAAATAACCCGCAACACTTGATGCGCTGACACCGAGTTTCAGGAATTGAATCTGCTCAGGCTCATAAGTAACAGAGCCGAAAAACACTGAATTCGGAATACCGGCCGCTTTATTTCCATCAAATGAAGCCGATTTACCGGGTTTACCATAGTGAACCGAATCTATTGTGTAATCATCATATTGAGCATCAAGGTAAGTGTAAGTTAATTGAAGCGACAAACCTTGCGTGAAATCGGAAAAGAAACTCAATTCAACTCCGGTGCGAGATGATTTCCCGGCGGTAAAATAATATCTCCCGTTTGCATAAGGAATAATATCATTTTTTATGCTGATGTAGTACAATGTTGCTTCATACATTATATAATTCAGGAATGAATTATTGTTGAACATAACATACTGTTTTACTCCTCCTTCAATAGTGTTGCTTTGTATCGGTTCAAGCAGAGGGTTAAGCAAAAAAACAGAGTCCTGACCAAAAGTTGGTGCAGGGTCAGTTTCATTACCGGCCGGTACTTCGAGTCCTCCGCCAATATTAGCATAAAAGCTCGTTGATGGTGAATAGCGATAACTAATGCCGGCTTTGGGTGTTAATTTCTCGTACGATTTTTTCTGAAGTCCGAATGATGGATCCAAAAAATCTTCAGAATAATAAGTTATATTATCGTAACGCAACCCTGCTATAACACTTATCTTTTCGTTGATGATTACTTCATTTTGCAGGAAAGCGCCAAATGTATTTGCTCCCTCTCGTTTATTATCCCGAAGAGTACTACCGCGGTAATTTGTAGGTGAAAGCGAATAAAAAATTACAGCGCCATCCTGATAAGCCTCGTCCATCCCCACGACCAGACGGTTTTCCGTTTCATCGGAAATTTTGAACTTTGATTTATATACAAGATTACCTCCGAAATGATAGCGGGTAAAATCACGAAATGTACCCCGCTCCGAACGCTGAAGATATTTTGGATTGACAAATATCATTGCTGAAAGGGAGTGAATATCATTGTATTCATGATCCAGCGTTACGCCGATGCGTCCTGTTCTGTTATACCGGCGTTCATCTCGTGCCTCATAGGTACTGTTAGCCTGTTTCTGATCACTAAGAAACTGTTCCATAGTTAACGGACCGGGTATATGGAAAAGATTTGATGAACCAACCATATAGACACCCAATAATGAGCGCTCGCCGATGAATGACTGCATACCTGCACTAAAAAGAGATCGGGTTGCCGCTGAGTGGTTTCGGTATCCGTCGAAATCTGTTCTGATGAATGATATAGACAGCTTACCATTATCAAATGCAGTCAGGTTTCGGAATGCGTATTTGCGTAGTCCAAAACTACCGAATGTGGATAAAAATGAATAATATGGCTTTTTATTATTCGGTATGGTAGTAATATTGACAATACCTCCTGATGCGTTTCCCCAAACTGCTGAGGAGTTTGAGCGAACCACTTCAATTTCTTCAGCAAGACTTAAATCAATATGATCGAATGCTGTTCTGCCGTCAGGCTCGGTTTCCGGTATTCCATCGAGAAGTATTTTAATACCGCGTGAGGTTCCTGAGTTTGAGCGATCACCTGCGCCGCGAGCTCCAAAACCACGAATTACAAGCCGAACATCATGCGTACCTGCACGAGTCTGAGCAAGCACTCCGGGTATCCGGTTTAAGACTTCATCAAGCCCATATCCTTTAAGTCCTTCAAAGTCTTTTTTGGGAATAAGGCTTACTGCGTAAGGAATTTCCATTACATTTTCGTTGTAACGGGTTGCTGTAACTGTAACCGATTCAAACATATAAAACAACGAATCTTTAGGTTCATCGTTTCCCTGTGCCAATACCGGTATTAATTGAAGATTTATTAGAAATAATATTAAAAGTTTATACATAACAATCCTGTAAAGTTTAAAAATACATTAATTTACCAATGCCTGAAGCAATACAATAACTAAACCAAATTGTTGGAATAAAGTTGTCACAACAATCTCAGGCACTTTGGATTATGCTAACGCTTGCGGCTATTCTTACAAGCAAGTAGTATTAAGAACAACCATGTTTTTACGGTATTTTTTTTACAGGAACTCGGGAGGAGGAGTTATTATGCTGTAAGCGTGTTTTAATTCCTGTGGGACGGAGCTTTCATTTAAGCAAGTAGTAAATGGAACAAAAAAAGATAGATTTATTTCTTCGGGACATGCAGGATTAAGTGAAAAATTAAGCAGGTTATAAGCTGCAACATTTTTTGAGTGCCCCTCTGTTTGTTCCGCGTGCTTTATAAACTGTCTCGTGAGAGATTTTTCGTAAGTATCCTTTATACAAAAATATGTAACTGAATCAGCCGAGAATGAAACAGAAACGACATCATACATTTCATCCCCATAAAGGAATTCATTTTCTTCAATAAAAACCGGCCTGGGTGAATTTTGTAAATCTTGTGTACGCGGAAAACTTAATCGCTCAAGTTTATATACCGGATATTTAAGAATTTCTGCATGAAATTTTGTCCGCCATTCCTTACGGAGTTGTGAATAGATAAAAATATATCCTGCCGCCTGAAATAGCAATGAACATATAACGGCAGTAATAGTTAATTTTCTCATTATTTTTATTATGAACATACTTTAAATTAGTATTTTGAACTAATTCGAAAAAATATATTTGATGGTATTAAGAGAATCGAAAAGAATTGAATTTGGATGCCGAATAGAGAGTTATCACAGTAACAAGCTAAATAAATTGTCAGGCAAATTAGCTATCAAGCCAAACAGAGAGGATAATTCTTGCAAAGCTTTGGTGAAATACAATCAAAACATCAATACACCGGTTTTCATTAAATACTATTTTGAAAATTATGATTGAAAAATTACTAGATTACAAATTGAACCAAAACAGCGATAAATTTTATGGTAAGTTACTCTCTGTAAGAAATGAAATTCCATATCACTTTTGAAATTGAAAAATGAGAATACTTGGAGTTGACCCAGGAACGCTGATTTTGGGTATCGGTATTATTGAACTGAAAAACGGAATACCAGAACTTCTTCACTCGGAAGTTGTAAACTTGAAAAAAATAGGTTTACTTCAGGAAAAACTTTTAGTCATTAATAATACGCTGAGAGAGCTGATACGGAAATTTAATGTTGATGAAATTTCAGTTGAAACTGCCTTTTATGGTAAAAATGTACAATCGGCCTTAAAAATTGGTTATGCCCGCGGAGCTGCACTTTTGGCTGCGGCACAGTTAAAAATTCCTGTTGCAGAATACTCGCCGCGTGAAATTAAAAAATCAGTAACAGGTTCCGGTGCCGCCAGTAAAGAGCAGGTATCATTTATGGTGAAGACAGCACTTGCAGAAAAATCGTTACACCTGAAAACCGATGAAAGTGATGCGATAGCTGTTGCATTATGTCATTGTAACCGGTTCCGTTCATTTTCAGGAAAAAAAAGTGACTGGAAGGCGTTTATAAAAAATAATCCCGGAAGAGTTATAGGATGATTGGGTATTTAAAGGGTCAAATAAAAAAAATAAAACCGAATGAAATACTTTTGGAAGTAAATGGTGTTGGATATATTGTCTCAATTTCGCTTAGGGTATATGAACAATTGGCAGAAAAAGACAATGCTGAGTTGTTTATTTATACACAAGTGAAAGAGGATGCAATAAATTTGTATGGCTTTCTTGCTGAAGGTGATCTTGAGGTTTTTCGTTTACTCATATCGGTAAATGGTGTTGGACCAAGAGTAGCATTAAATATAATGAGCGGCATAACAGGCAGTGACCTTATTAATGCTATTCAGAGGAATGATGTTAACAGGCTTACAACAGTTCCCGGAGTGGGGAAAAAGTTAGCGGAAAGAATATTACTGGAATTAAAGAATAAAACCGGACAGATTTCTTCTGGCGGGGTATCTGTCCAAAGTTATGGTGTACGAGGCGAGGCGGTTTCTGCGTTGATGGCGCTGGGTTATCAGCAGAAACTTGCAGAGAAAATTGTTTCGGAAGTTACAGATAGCAGTCCGACTCTTACACTTGAAGAAATTATTCGTTACTCACTGAAACGCCTTACGCAGATATAGTCAACTAAATTTTAGAATTTTTTGTCAGGGGTAGTAATGTAAACTTTGCGGAGGCGGATAGAACTTCATCTCCCCAAAAATATTCGATCAAAAAAGGAGGGGAATAGAGATACATTACTGTTGTATTGAGAGATGTTTTCAAATCACAAACAGTTCTTACCTGATACCCTGATGCTTGACAAGCGTTAAAGAATTAACTAATTTTGTAATGCCACTGCGAAATGCGGTGGTATTTTTTTTATTCCAAACCCCATTTATGATTTAAACGAGAATTGTATGTCTGAAAACGGATTTGTTTACCTTACTCAGGAAAGGATTATTGAACTTGAGAAGGAATTAAAAACACTGAAAACCACCGGGCGCAAAGAGATTGCGCTTAAAATTGCCGAGGCACGCTCGCATGGTGATTTATCCGAAAATGCTGAATATGATGCCGCGAAAGAAGAGCAGGGGTTACTTGAATTAAAGATAAGCAAACTGGAATCCACCTTAGCCCGTGCCCGCGTTATTGATGCTTCCCAGTTTAAAGCGGGTGAAGTACACTTACTGTCAAAGGTAAAATTAAAAAACCTTAAAAATGGAAAAATATTGGAGTATGTTCTGGTAAGTCCCGAAGAGGCAGATTATCAGGCAGGAAAAATCTCTATTACATCTCCTATTGGTAAAGGGCTTTTAGGAAAAAAGACCGGTGAAATAGCAAAGATACAGGTTCCTGCGGGGATACAGGAATTAGAAATTCTTGAAACATCGTAGGCCACTATAACGAAAGTTTTCCTTGAATGATGATTCGTACATTAAACTAACCCTTGAGTTAGCGGCTAAAGGAAAAGGGCGGGTAAGTCCTAATCCCCTGGTTGGTTGTGTAATTGTTAAAGATAATAAAATAATTGGCGCTGGTTGCCATGAGTATTATGGCGGCAATCATGCGGAAGTTAATGCCCTCCTCTCCGCCAGTGATGATGTTTCCGGTGCTACACTATATGTTAACCTCGAACCTTGTTCCCATTTTGGTAAAACACCTCCATGTGTCGATGCAATAATAAGCAGTGGTATAAAAAAGGTTGTGGTTGGTACACTTGATAATAATCCACTTGTCAGCGGTAATGGTGTAAGGAAGCTCCTTTCAGCGGGAATTGATGTAAAAGTAGGTGTTCGTGAAAATGAATGCCTTGAATTAAACAGGTTCTTTTTTAAGTACATTCAAAAACAAATTCCCTATGTTACCCTGAAGATAGCTCAAACAATTGATGGTAAAATAGCTGATTCGCGTATGCAGTCTAAGTGGATTACTTCGCGTCAGTCCCGATTAGAAGTGCATCTTTTTCGTGCGCGATACGATGCTGTGATGATTGGCAGAAATACTGTGGAGCAAGACGATCCTCATCTTACTGTACGAATGACTGAGGGAAGAAATCCGAAGAGAGTAATTCTTGACTCATCGCTAAGCATAAGTCTTAATA
>CAYTLQ010000315.1:0-7656 GCA_964438715.1 uncultured Ignavibacteriaceae bacterium | reverse complement strand
CCGGAGCTATGAGGCTCCGATTTGCCCACCGTGTGCCCGTAATGGTCCAATTATCAATCGAGCACTATTTTCTCCAATCCGGAATTGATCCAATTGATATCTGGTTTACTTCTGAAGGCCTTGCTTCTGCATTAGTTGCACTTGCTGAAAAATACCATTTTGACGGAATTTTAATTAATCTACCAGGACGCGACCCCTCCTACAAAAATTTTGTTAAATCAATTGACAAGCGGGCTGATGAGCTTCTTGTTCACTGGAAAAACGGCTACTACACTGTAGTACCAAAGGATGATAACCCACACTATTACAATGCAGAAGGACAGAGAGAATTTCCATCATTTCACGAAATTGATCCGGAAAATTTATACTATGTCGAACCATGGGATATTACTGAAGTAAACTATCCTTACATTTGGGGATTTGAACCTTCTCCCCGTCCTTTTGACGATTTTTTCCCCGATTATCATTTCGACACGATTCGCCTTGTTCGAGAAAAAACCGGAGGCCGTTTATCGGTGCATACAGAAGTTTTTTCTCCCTGGTCACAGTTTCTGGAGCTCTTCAACTACGAGAATGCGCTTATTGCCATTATCGATGACCCTGTGAAATCGAAGAAAATACTTGAACGACTTTCAGTTGGCGCCGCAGATTTAGCGTGTAAACAAGCGGCTCATGGTGCCGATGCAGTGCTTATATCATCGGCATTTGCCGGCGCCGGACTCATCTCCCGAGAGCATTACATTGAGTTCGTCCTGCCTTATGAAAAATACATAATTGATACAGTTAAAAGATATTACGATATTCCTGTTTATACCCATACATGCGGTAGTATTGGTGACCGGCTTGACCTGATGATGCAATCCGGAACTAACGGCATCGATACTCTTGATCCACCACCTTTGGGTACAGTAGAACTAGAGGAGGCAAAAAAGCAAACTGCACAAAAAGTGTTTATCAAGGGTAATATTGACCCCGTAAATACTCTGCTTCTTGGCAGTCTTGATGCAGTTGCCGAAGATGCCAGAAAGCGCACCAAAATCGGAATGCAGGGAGGGGGTTATATACTTAGCTCAGCATGTTCTGTAGCTCCCCACACTCCGCCGGAGAATATTGCCATTCTATCTGAAATTGGCGAAAAATTTGGGAATTATTCTCATGAGTAAAGAAATTCTCAGCCAACTTTCAGTTGCAATTATCGACGGCAAACAAGACGATAGTGTACGGCTAACGCATCAATTACTCGATGCAGGTGTTGATGCAAAAGAAATATTAGATCAGGGTTTAATGCCCGGCATGGATGTCGTAGGAGTCCGATTTCGTGAGAACATAATTTTTGTGCCTCAGGTATTAATCTCAGCAAGGGCAATGAAATCGTCTCTTGCAATACTCGAACCGTTACTCTCTGCAACAGACTTTACCGGAGCCGGCACGGTAGTTATTGGCACAGTAAAGGGCGACATTCATGACATTGGTAAAAACATCGTCGCAATGATGTTGCGAAGTAACGGATTCAAGGTTATTGATCTTGGTATTGATACCCGTGCTGAAAAATTTTTGGATGCAGTTGAAAAGGAAAAGGCGTCTATACTCGGTATGTCTGCATTACTTACCACTACTATGGGCTATATGAAAGTTGTTATTGATGCACTGCGGGAAATTAAAAGTCCCGTAAAAGTAATGGTTGGGGGAGCACCTATTTCACTTTCTTTTGCCCGACAAATAGGTGCTGATGGATATGCAAAGAATGCGTCAGACGCAGTAATACTCGCAAAATCTCTAATGGCGGGTGCTACTGAACTTATTGTATAGCCGAAAACAAATGATTGCTGTAATTATTTAAGAAGAAGGATTTTCCTTAAAACATTCCCCAAATTTGTCTTTAGCCTAACAAAATAGATCCCGCTTGCAAAAGTATTCATATCCAATTGCAGTGTATGTGTTCCTTTTTCTCTGATGCCATGTGATAATTCCATTACTCTCATACCTGCGGTATTAAAAACTTCTACAATAATATTTACCGTTTCAAATAAAGTAATACGAAGAGTTGTATGACTGTTAAATGGATTTGGATAATTTTCAAGCAGTATATGTCCGGATAGAATCTCCCTTTCGTTCTCAGAAATAAATAACGGAGCTCCATAATTAAAATAAGTGAAGTTTCCGTCATATTCACCGATGACAATATCCTCATATCCATCACCCGAAAGATCGGCAAAACCGGGGTGCGCATTTTGTTTAACCTCCACTCCGGAAAAGGGAGTATCATCTCTCATCCACGATGGAGAATAAATAGTGCCGATGTTTCTGTAACAAACTACTTCTCCAAATGATCGGCCTATTATCAAATCATAATCCAGATCTTTATCAATATCTGCCAGAGTTGGTCTGGCATAACTAAAGAACTGCACACCACTGAACATTTCAGTGTTTAATTCAAATACATTTTGCCCGTTATTTTTGTAGAATTTCCAGTTACCTGAATTTTCTGCCCCGACCAGCAAGTCAAAGTCACCATCTGCATCAAGATCAGCAAATGTGGGAATACTGAAGCCGGCTACATTTATATGTCCGAAATATGATGTATTATTTATAAAAGCATTTCCATTATTGATAAAACAAGAGATCGTTCCGGTAAGGTTACCAGAGACAATGTCCAAATCCCGGTCAGAATCAATATCAATAAATACGGGAGAACTATATGAGCCGGCATCGAGTGATGAAAAAAGTGCAGTAGCAGGCTGGAAATACGGCGATGAAGGAGTACCAACATTTTTGAAATAATAAAATTTACCATCCCAGGAGCCACTAATAATATCCTTATCTCCGTCATTATCAAAATCGCCAAAAGAAACAGTAGCAGAGCCGCCATCAAGTTTTGTCAGACGGAAGTAATTTGTGTTTATTGAATATGCCGGAACGGTTTGAGTTCCTGTGTTTATATATGTATAAAGCCTACCATTATCGGTGCCATATACGAGGTCATAATCGCCATCTTTATCTATGTCAAAGAGCGTGGGATTTTTCCAATAAGTTGTTGTTTCCATAGTATTAAACATAGAAGTAACACGGGTCCACGAGGGTGCAGTAACGGAGCCATTGTTCCTGAAATAATAAAATGTCTGAAGATCTCTCCCTATAAGCATATCATTATCGCCATCGCTATCCATATCTGCGAGTGTCGGGTAAGCATTAAGCCCGACATCAGGAATTCCTGCCGCAAAAGAATTATACAACTCAAAAGCCGGTTCTACCTGCGTACCATTATTTCTGAATGACATTACCGTTCCGGGAGTAGGTCCACCGAAAAGCGATTCACCTATTCCTACATATAAATCCAGATCACCGTCAGCATCCATATCCGCAAACACCGGTTTTGGATCAGTGCCGATAAGTGAGTTCACCTGAGTAAAAATAGAATCTAGCTTTTGCCATACAGGTGTCAACGGTGTACCTGTATTCTCATAATAAATAAGCCCGTTATATCCACCAATTACAAGGTCCAGATCCTGATCAGCATCGAAGTCGGCAAGAAAAGGATAGTCTGCATTTGTGCCAACGAGACCATTGGCATATATTGAAGAAAATACGGTAGTATCGCGCCGGTATTTTGGATATGGAAGCAACTGAACACACTCAAAATATTCTACGCGGTCTCCAATACTTCCTAATATCAGATCTGCATCATCATCATGATCAAGATCGGCAAAAAACGGAGCAGTAAAATCTTGTACAAGTACGCCATCGGGAGAAAATACACGGTCATCCCGAAAGTAAGTTTGTGCTGTGCTCATGAAACTAAAAATAACTAACAAAGCAAAAATTTTCTGCATTTAATTATTTTCCTTCGGAACAATTTTCAAAACTGCTACTGCGCGTTGATTCGAAAAAACCATCTCTAGTTTATCGCGTACAAGATTCATTATATTCTGATAATCTCCCGTAATAAGTGTGCTTAATTCACCGGTAGAAACCTCAATATCTTCAGAAACCTTGAGTGATGCAATAAAATCCAAAATTTGTCTTTTATATTCTGCTGATAACGGGTATAAACTTATTTCAATAGATGCTTGCATATTTTTTTTGTTTTTTTATTTCAAAGATAAGTTTTTTCTCTGTTTTAATGCTTTTCTCACCAGCATAATTGTACGACATTTTGAACTTAAATTTATTTCAAGAACCAAAACTTTAAATCCTCCGGATTGAAAATTTTCGATTAGAATCAGATAATTTTTCCCACTTGTCATACACCCAACCCTGAAAGGGTGATAGTTTTATAACAACAGCTATCCTTCTTACTTATCCTGAAAACCCTGAAAGGGTGATATAATTGTGGCATTGTCCGTCAGTCCGTTAGCTAACGGATTAGCCAACGGAGCCCCTGACTGAGTGAAGAGAAATGATAATTCTACCCTGTCGGTGTTTATTTGTTTGTGTAGTGATATTATTTTCCGGAGGATTTCCAATCCGGAGGATCTTCGATTTGGGATTATATCAGTTAATTTTTACCCATTTCTTCGTACACACACCGACATTACCTATTCAATATTTCTCCGATAATACTATTTGTACCGGTTGAACCAGCGACTACAAATTCTTCAATTGCAAAACTTTTTCGGGCAGAATTTTTCCTCACCATAGTGAAAGTAAAAATTAGCCTTGACTTTCAAGCTGTATTTCTCAAATTTAGGATACAATTTTTCATTTTGACAGGAGACGATTTCTGATGTTTAAAAAGCTGGCTGTATTCTGCCTTCTGGGTTTTAATTTTCTTTCCGCACAAACGGTAATTGGGAAATACGCCGGAGAATTTCTCGCTATCGGAATAGGTGGCAGACCATTGGGTATGGGCGGCGCATTTACAGCATTGGCAAATGATGTTACAGCCGGTTATTATAATCCTGCGGGTCTGGCAAACTTAAATTACCCGCAGATTTCATTAATGCACGATGAACGGTTCGGAAAACTTGTATCGTATAATTATGCCGCTGTAGGACTTCCTTACGATAAGGAATATTCGTTCTCATTAAGCATTATGCGTCTGGGCGTTGATGGTATTCCTGATACACGAAATGCTCTCGTTGACCGTGTAACAGGCCAGGTAATTTATGATATCACTAAACCCGGCGCTTATATTGACGAAAGTAAAATTAAATATTTCAATAATCAGGACTGGGCTTTTTATTTTACTGCCGCAAAACGATGGACCGAAAAACTGTATCTGGGAGCTAATATTAAATTTATTACTCGCTCTTTAGGTGATGATTTCAGCGCAACCGGAGTGGGTTTCGATTTGGGGGCATTATATTTTATTGACACGAATCTTACCGTTGGAGCAAACATTCAGGATGTTACAACGACTTTAGTTGCCTGGAGTACAGGTCGCAACGAACTTATAACCCCAACTTTGAAACTCGGCGGTGCTTATTCTATTGAGTTTTTCGGCGCACGGTTTTCTCCCGCTCTCGATTTCGACATCCGTTTTGAAAACAGGCGATATGCCTCGCAGTTTAATATTGGCCCTGTAAGCTTCGATCCTCATGCTGGTTTAGAAATTAACTACAAAAATCTGTTTTCTGTTCGTGGGGGATATAATGATGTAAAACAGATTACTTTTGGTGCGGGAATTCGGTTACCTAAACTGAACATTGACTACTCATTCGCTCGCTTTTCTATGAGTGAAGAAGACCGACTTCCTGATACCCACAGAATTTCACTGATTCTTACTCTTGAAGAAGCCCGATTCCGTAGGAAAGAATAAATATTTTTTCTTCTCGTTCCAGACAAAGTAGCTTATCACAATTGCTTTGTTGATTATCCTAAGTTTCTGGCTACTCATTATCAATCAGAGAATTAACCGAAGATAGAAGTATTTCCTTAAATACCGGCTTTTCAAGAAAGAGGGTACATCCTGCTTCAATTGCTGCTCTTCGGTCGGTTATTGAAACATACGATGTAAGACAAATTATTGGTACCTCCGCAAATTTATTGTCTTGACGAAGTATCCTGATAAAATCGAGTCCCGATTTTTTCCCTTTTAATGAAATATCGACAATAAATAAGTGATAAAAATTCCTTTGAACTTCAGACTCCGCATCATCAACATTATCAAAAACATCAATGTCATATTTTTTTTCAAATAATATTTCATAAAACCGATTGCTCTCAATATCATCTTCAAGAATGAGAAGTTTGTATTTTTTTTCTTTCATATCCTTTACTGTTTAGTGACTTCATGAATTCGCATTTCGGGAAAAATAATTTTTACTGTTGTACCGACATTTTTTTTACTATCAATGGTAATTGTTCCATCATTCATTTCCACGAGACTTCTCACTAATCTCAAACCCAAACCATTTCCTTCATAAGGTCTGTTATATCCCATTTCTTCCTGAGAAAATAAATCGAACAACCGGGACTTAAATTCTTCACTCATACCTATACCGGTATCGGAAACAATTATTGCTAGTGTATCTTTTGATTCTTTTCGTATTTCAACTTCAACCTTTCCGTGGTGCGTATATTTTACGGCATTATCCAATATATTGTCAAAAATAATATCAATCGTTCCCTCATCAGCAAAAATAACAGGGTCCTGTACCAGCGCTTCAAAATGTATGTCTAACCGCTTATGGTTTGCCTTAATTCTGGCTTCATTGAACCTTCTCCGTAATATCGGCATAACATTCACAGATCCTCGTTTCATTTCAAATGAACCTGTGAGAATCATGGACATGTGCAAATGAAGATTCAGTGTCCGCATTAGTCGCTCTCCTGAAGTCCGAATTGATTCCGCCGCAGATAGTAAATGAGGCGGGAGTTTAACTTCGGGATCCTCATTAATAATTTCAAGCAAGCCAAAAATTGCAGTAAATGGAGTTCGTATTTCATGCGAGAGCTGGGTTAAAAAACCGGTTTTCAGTTCATCTATTTTTCTGGCTTTAACTAATGCTTCTGCCATTTTACGCTCGGCTTCCGCTTTGAGTGTCACATCGGTACAGTAAATCTGTGCGCTCTTATATTCTTTTATTCCACAAATAAGAAATATGTACTCTCTATTATTTATGTGCACAGGAATTTCCAACATTCGTTCATTGTGTATAACATCAGCGAGATCAACAGAATGCAGTTCCGGCAATGAAGTAATAATATTCTGTTCAATTATTCTGTTATTCGGAAATATTTCATTACCTGCTTTATTTGAGAGCGTTATATTCCCCTTCTCATCTATTCTGAAAGCAGGGTTTGGATTGAGTTCAGTCAGGAGGTCCATCAATTGCGTATGATACTGGATTAAAGAATGTTTTTCAGCACGATGCTTTTCAATTATTGGTTTTAATACTTTACTATGAAAAACCCAGATGGAAATAAGAAATACGACCAAAACAAAAAAAGAAATAAGCACCGGATTATCAGAACTGAATAACATATCCCAGGTAAAATTCGGCTTATACGGCTCATTCCTGACCGATAATGTATCATTGAGGCGTTGAAAATAGGCAACAAGAATTACTGTAGTGAAACCTCTGAAAAATTAATTGACAAATGTTAAGAATTTAAATAAAATTGCTTCAGAGAAATCAAAAAGAAGAGAACAAAAATGCGAAGCAACAAAATCAATAATGTCGATTTATTCACATCAGCAGCAAATGAGAAGTT
>CAYTLQ010000314.1:0-6869 GCA_964438715.1 uncultured Ignavibacteriaceae bacterium | reverse complement strand
AATCCTTTTAACCCGGTTACCACAATTTCTTTTACATTGGAAAAGAGCTCGGATATTACTCTTAGAGTTTATAACCTTGTTGGAGAAATGGTTGCAGAGTTGGTTTCCGGTACTTATGCTGAAGGCTCACATAAGGTTAATTTCAATGCAAATAATCTTTCATCCGGAATCTATTTTTATCAGCTTAATGCCGGTGATGTAAAGATTACCAGAAAAATGACAATATTAAAATAAGAGGGCAATCTCCTCTTCTTCGACAAAAGGCGCTGATCGAAAGAAAGGCGCCTTTTTTGTTTTAAAGTTTTGATGATCCAGTGTATTATGTATATTAAATAATTATTTGTTTTTTACTGAAATATAGAATGAAAAATATCTTCAAAAAGAAATCGGTGGTAAAATTAATTCTTCCGGGAATATATTTTCTGATTTTAGTTTATCAGACCGGTTGTGCAAGCCATAATTATGTTTACAATCCGGTTCAGATTCAACCGAGAACATCTTGGGAAGCAAATCCGCCAAAGCCATATCTGGCTCATATTCCCGAAAAGATTACTATTCATCATGAAGGTACTTTTTTTGATGGCTCAAAAGAAACAGCGGAACAACATATAAAAAAAGTTCAGGTTTGGGGCATGGGTCCTGAACGGAATTGGATTGATATACCATATCATTTTCTAATTGGTCATGATGGCAGGATATATGAAGGAAGAAATGTATTTACTGTCGGTGAAACAAATACAGAATACAACCCATCGGGACATTTATTAATATCTCTTCTAGGAAATTTTGAAGAGCAGGAAGTCCCTGACAAACAACTTTTTGCCTTAATAGATTTGTTGGTCTATTCGTGCGAAAAATTCAACATTCCCCCTGATTCTATTCGTTCCCATAAGGATTATGCTACAACACTTTGCCCGGGTAAAAATTTATACAAATACATTTCTAATGGCTACATCATCTCAGAAGTAAAAAAAGTATTATACTCACCTGATAATTAACAACAATTACACTACAGGGCTATTAAGTAATTCTATATATCCTTTACTAGCGTTGAGAAGTACTTTAGATCCAATTGGCAGAGTACAAATTTCCGGTATATGGCCATTAGGAAAGTTGGAAATAATAGGTATCTGCAGTCCCTGTGTATAATGCTTGAAAATTTCTTCGAGTGTTAATGTTCGCTTGGTACTATCCAACTCCTGGCAGTCTGTGAATTGTCCGATTATTAATCCACTTATTTTTTTAAGTACTCCGCTGAGTTTCAGTTGATTAAGAAGCCGATCAACTCTGTAAGGACTTTCACCGATATCTTCAAGGAAAAGAATTCTGTTTTTCACCTTCGGAAAATATGGTGTGCCAATTAATGAAACGAATAATGCAAGATTTCCTCCAATAAGTTGACCTTCAGCAATACCTTTTCGTTCGACTGTAATTTTCCAATCAGGTGGTAGTGGAATACGCCAGGGAAATGATAATTTCCCATTCACCATTTCCCAAAAAATTTTTTCGGTATATGCATTTGGTTCTTTATGAAAATCAACTGCTGCCATTGGTCCGGAAAAAGTTATTAGTCCTGCTTGCCGTAGGAAGGCGCTGTGCATTGCTGTAATATCACTATATCCGACAAAAATCTTTGCATGTTTTCTTATAAGTTTATAATCTAGTTTGTCGAGTATTCGTGGAGACCCGTAACCCCCACGCAGACAGATAATTGCTTTAACTTTAGAGTCGAGGAATGCCTTGTGGACATCAAAAGCTCTTTCATCATCAGTACCGGCAAGGTATCCATAGTATTTGCCAGTATTTTTCCCAAAGATTACATCATAGCCCAGTTTGGTAAAATAGTCCTGTGCTTTTTGTAGTCTCGATAAATCATCAGGTGACGAGGCAGGAGAAATGAGTGAAATCCGGTCGCCAATTTTAAGATGAGGCGGTATTATTGTTTTCATTGAGGAAATATCCGATAGAATTTATATAATGTAAAATAGGAAAAAACACTTACATTTTCGATGGAAAGGAATTATTTGATGAAAGAAATAAATAATTTAACAGATGGTTTGACCTTTGCAAAAATTCCTAAAAACGATGAAAAAATTTTAATGGAATGTGCAGAAGTAATTTCTATTCAGGAACCTTGGATAACATTAAAAATATCTAAAACTGATACATACAATTTTTTATCATCCGATATTGTCACCAATTTCGGACTTTTCCGTGAAGCTGAATTACTTGGTTTTATCAGTTTACAGTTGTATGGAGTGCTTACACCATTCATTCGTAGAATTGCCGTACTCCCGGATTATCAAAATAAAGGTTACGGTCGGATCTTAATGGAAGAAACAGAAAATATGGTTAAGAAAAACAGTCAAAATATTTTTCTCCTCGTTTCTTCTTTCAATGATAGGGCGAGGAAATTTTATCAGAGATTAGGTTATAGAGAAACAGGAGTGATAAAGGATTTGCTGTTGCCGGGGTATGATGAAATATTGATGAGAAAAGTATTGAAGTAACTTAACATTTCTTTTTTCCCGCCTCGACAGCAAGTTTATCAGCCATTTCGTTAAATGAGTCGCCTGAATGTCCTTTTACCTTTTCAAATTTTACCTGAAATTTATCAGCAAGATTTATTAGTTCTTCCCACAAATCCCTGTTTTCCACAGGTTCTTTTTTCGCATTCTTCCATCCGTTTGTTCGCCATTTAGTGAACCACTTTTGGTGAAAACAATTTACAATATATGCGCTATCAGAACGGATAATAACCGGATAATTTGCAGATTTTATTGACTTGAGTCCCATAATACAAGCTGTTAATTCCATGCGTTGATTAGTAGTATTTTTCTCATAACCGGAAATAGATTTATGTGACCCATTAAAAGTAAGCACCGCAGCCCAACCGCCGTCATTGGTCCTCGAATTGTTATTACTGCAGGCACCATCGGTATAAATTATTATTGTATCCTTTGAATCTGACATATCATAAAAAAGGGAACGAAGAGTACTTCGTTCCCAAAATTCAGAAAAATTAAGTTATTACTTTGCTCCTAACTCAAGAGTAAGTTTTAGTTCCTGATTGTTACGCTGAACAATCAGATCGACAAGATCTCCCGGAACATGATCCTGAAGAGCGTAAACATAATCATAGATGTTTTCAATATTCTTGGAGCCGAATTTTATAATGACATCACCACCCTGTAATCCCGCCTTTTTCGCAGGACTTCCTTCATTTACTCCGGTGATTTTTAATCCTTTACCAGTGAAAGCATAATCCGGAATTGTTCCAACATAAACTTTCCAGCCTCCTTTATTTTCACTGCTTTTTCTTGGTACATTAACATAATCTGGTTTATTGTCCATTGATTGAATTGCATAGGCAATTTCGTAAACATAGTGAAGAATTTTTTCCTCGCCTGTTACATTAATTTTATCATAATCATCCGAAGGCCTGTGATAATCGCTGTGAGTTCCTGTGAAAAAAAACAGCACGGGAATATTTTTTGCGTAAAACGAAGAATGATCACTTGGACCATAACCTTCTTCATTTTTTGTTAACTTAAATCGCCCTTTATTTAAGCTGTCAACCATGGTTTTCCAGACTGAAGATGTTCCCGTTCCATATACAATAAGGCTGGACTCATCGTTAAGTCTTCCGATCATATCAAGATTAATCATTGAGACCATTTTCTCTGTTGGTACAGGCGAATTTGCCACAAAATGAGCAGACCCGAGTAGTCCGAGTTCCTCACCGGAAAATGCTACGATTATGATACTTCGTTTAATTTCTTTACGCTTTGAGGCGAAAATTTCTGCCAATTCAAGAATTCCGGCTGTACCCGAAGCGTTGTCATCAGCACCATTGTGAATTTGAGGATCTGTGCCTCTGTAAAGAGAACCTGTTACACCCATACCAAGATGATCGTAGTGAGCTCCTATTACTAAGTATTCATTTTTTAGAAGAGGATCCGTTCCTTCAATCAATCCGGCAACATTTTTACCGGTTTTTTTAATTTCCTTTATTTCTGTTTGAATGAAACAGCCTGTCTTTTCAAAACTAAATGACTTTGGTTTCTTGTTTTTTGAAATTTCTTGCTGGATTTCTTTCAGACTTAAACCGTGAGATGTAAATAATTCCTCAATAAATTTACGCTTAACATGTAGAACTCCGATTCCATCTATACCGGCAGCTCTGTCATACTTAAACTCCATTAATTTATCTTCAGCCGATTCAGGTAATGGCCCATTAACAAAAATTATTGCCCTGGCACCTTTTTCCTTTGCAATAGTAGCTTTCTTTCGGAATGACGAGTACTCATCGAACTCAGAGTGTGGATTATCGTATTCGGGGTTATACCGTAAAGCAATGACGGTTTTACCCGTAACATCAATGCCATCATAATCGTCATATTTCAATTTTGGTGCGGAAATTCCATATCCGACAAAAACAAGTTCACCTTCAGTTTTAACATTACCTGAAAAAGGAGCTGTGATAAATTCCGATTTTGCTTTTAATTTTACTTTCTTTGATGTGGTAAATGTAATGCTATTATTTTTTGTCATTTCTACATCAAAGACAAATGGAAAATCCTGATAGAAACTTTTACCAAAAGCAGGCTTTAAGCCGTATGATTTAAATTCACTTTCTATATATGCTGCAGCTTTATCGCATTCTTTGGTCCCTGTTAAGCGTCCTTTGAGATTATCTGCGGCGAGTACTTTTGTATGTCCCAAAACTTCATCAGCGGTGATGAGGGGAGTATTTACGGTCTTTTTCTGAGCAAAAACCATAAATATAAAACTAAAGAAAAATATTAATGTCTTTTTCATTATTTCTCCTATAAAATTCAGTCGATCCAATCAGCTATAAAAATATTAGTATCGTTTTTGTTTAAATTAAATCTATTTGATGCGAACACGATTTTTTTACCATCCCTTGTGAACATCGGGAAACCGTCGAATGATTCATTAAAGGTAATTTGTTCTAATCCCGTCCCGTCAATGTTAACAATATACAAGTCAAAGTTTCTTCCGTCTTTACTGTTTATATTTGAAGAAAAAATAATTCTCTTGCCATCAGGATGAAAAAAGGGAGCAAAGGAGGCTTTACCGAAAGAAGTAAGTTGTCTGATATCAGTACCGTCGGAATTCATAACAAAGATCTCAAGAGCAGTAGGTCTTACATAACCATTGACTACCAAATCGTTATAATCTGCAAGTTCTTTTTCCGTTTTAGGTCTGCTTGCCCGGAATACAATTTTTTTACCATCATGAGAGAAAAAAGCACCGCCGTCATAACCTTTTTCAAAAGTTAGTCGCTTTTGGTTTGTCCCATCGATATTCATTAAATACAATTCCGGATCTCCATCTCTTAAACTGGTAAAGACAATTTTGTCACCAAGAGGTGAAACTGTTGCTTCGGCATCATATCCGTTGGACTTTGTAAGTCGCATAATATTTTTGCCATCCGCATCCGACCTGAATATATCGAATGATTCGTACAATTTCCAAACATAGCCTTTTGAGCGATCGGGAGGAGGAGGACATTTTGTATCAGACATATAAGTTGATGCATATATTACCGTAGTATCTCCGGGCAGAAAATAGGCACAGGTTGTTCTCCCCATGCCATTTGAGATCATTCTTTTACCGGACCCATCAATATTCATTATAAAAATTTGATCACACTGCAGTGAATCTACTGTTGCCTGATAAATAAGCTGTTTTTCATTGAAGGAAAGATAAGCCTCGGCATTTTCACCGTGGGTAGTGAGCATCTTTATATTCTTTAAGTGTTTTTCAAGGGGAAACCGAAGGGTATCAACTTGCGCGAAAGAAAAAGTGGATAAGAAAAAAAGCAACATTACTTTACGATTGAACATCATTCCTCGAATTATATTTTTAATCATAAAACAGTAAAATAAACAAATTAAAGGAGATAATTGAAAATAAAACAATCCCCTTTGACAGGAGAAAATGGTTATATCTAATTTTGTCAAATTTATTTTGCTCATGTTAAAAGGGAAATTAGCATTAAAGTTCAGCTTTTAAAGATTAACACTTATCTTTTACAGGAAATTCCAAACGCCGCCCCAAAAAACTTCATTTAGGGCACATATCATGAGCATATCTCTATTGCTGGTGGAGTGTAGATTTTGTAAATCTTCCTGATAAAATTTTGTTACAAGTATCTTTAAACATTTTGATATGGGCAGTCTTTTTTGTTTTTACAACGGACAAAATATGTTAAAAGAGTATGAAACAGGTTGAAATCCCGATTCTTCACAAATTTCCTCCTGAACCTTTTTAATTTTCCTGTTTGTAAATTCAACGATTTTTCCATTGTTGAGGAAGATTATGTGGTCAAGATTGTGTTTTTTATAATTACTTTCGCACCTCTTCATACTTTCCCCGAAATTCCCGGGGGAGAGTAATGCGCACCGGGTAAGCAGTTCCAAGGTATTGTAAACAGTGGTTCGTGAAACACGAAATTACTTGTTTGTCATAGCCACAACTAACTTTTGTACTGAAAATTACCATTGTAATCAATAACGGTCTCAAGAACCTCAAATCGTTCAGGGGTAATTCAGTATTTATCCCTCTTTAAAAATTCAAGGAATATTTCTGATGCTTGATTATTTTTGTTCAATTACAAGTTATTTAGATTCAATCTACTTAGTAATACTTATGTGCCCGGCATCAATTCAAGAAAGAAATTCATGTCTTTATAAGCCTGATATTTTGATATTCTTTCTATATTTTAGATTTTAGAAACTCATTTTTATAAAATAGTGTTTAGGAAACCCTATTTCTATATGTTGTATAAAAGCAAATCTCCTGCAAGAAATCTTTTGTATTCATTTCCTAACCCCGTTATT
>CAYTLQ010000313.1:0-24498 GCA_964438715.1 uncultured Ignavibacteriaceae bacterium | reverse complement strand
GTAATTAACCCAAAGCCGTAAATTTGTTTAACAAACACAGAATTTTAGGGGGTAGTCTATGGCAATTGTAACTCTTTTTTCTCAAATACTGCGCTAATTTTCACGCTCAATTGTTAATTTAAAAGAATAATTAATCGAACTTACCGAAGAAGAATCAGGGAAGGAGTATCTGAGACAGCGTCGGAGCATCGGGATTTTCTTCAAAGAACTGAAACAACATCTGAAAATCAACTTTTTTATAAGTACAAGCGAGAATGCTATGTGGATACAGATTTGGACAGCATTGATAACGATACTATTGCTTAAGTATCGTAAAGAAAAGGCTCAATTCAATAGGAATCGGTCAAGTTTAATTAATTTTCTGGGGATTAACCTGTTTGTAAAGACAGATTTAGAGTATTGGTTAAACAAACCATTTTGGCATCACGATGAGGAAATCCGACAAAATTGGCAGTTGTCTTTCTATCAGATGTGGAGGATAGATCCGAAAACTGTCTGAAACCACTTAATATTTAAGAATCTCTTCTTTACTCCGTTTTATTTTGAACAGCAATGATCGCAGAAGGGTGTGAAAAAAATGAATGTTTGAATTTACTTCAGTGGCAACAGTCAGTACAGACTTTACCCTTAGCTTTTTCGAAGCACTCTTTGCCTTCATTCAGAGAAAACCATGCGAGACCAAGAGCCCCAAGGCTATCAAGATAAATAAAATGGGTAAGTTCATACAAAAGGCTCGAGGCTAGAAGAACAACAGACATATAGACGCATACGCGTGCGCATTTTGCATCGGCAATAATTGCATCCGATTGCAGTATTGTCCCGGCTTTTTCTTTCATTTTAATGGTATAAATCATTATACCAATAGAAACAGAAGAAATAACAACACCCCAAAATGTGGTTTCGGGTGATTTCCCTTGAATAATGTTAAAAATTGCTGTAAGAGTTAATCCCGCGGTAAGTGCATAAAATCCCCAACCGGTAATTTTCAGAGCCCTGATTTCAAATTCGTCTTTCGCATTATTGTTATTCGATTTAATACGCATTACCATGTGTGCAATACCAATACCGGATATTGTTTCAATAAAGCTATCCACGCCAAAACCAAATAACGCCAGCGACTCATCCTGATATCCCAACAAAGTACTGATAACTCCTTCAGCAAGGTTATAAATGATGGTAAAAATGGCAAGAGCTAATGCCCGTGAGTAATATTTAGTGCGGACTGCTTTATCAAAAACCGGCTCGTTATGAGTTGAGATTAATTCTGAACGCATTAATAAAAACTTTTATGGCAATATAACGGAATATTCCTTCAAATTATAAGAAAAACGAGCGCCCGGAGAGAGGGATACACCTAAAAGGAGAGTGAGAATTTCTGCATCACCCTCTATATTCATTATACCAATATTTTCACCATAAGAAACAACGGCGCTATATTGTAAGGGGGAGGCTGAAGTATCGGGGTTTTGCAGAGTAAGTACATAACGCAATTTCTGCATCCGAACTTGCTGAACCGATCCATTAAGTAGCTGTGATGTTATAGTGTTTTCCTCAAGGATACAGCGAAGTGAAATGATTGGTACATTTAAAATAAGAAACGAGTATCCGCTCCATTCTCTTCCGGGGTAATACGGTTTACTTAATATATTCGCTTCCCGGTCAATTGAGAGGAAGGACCTCAACGAGTCGGGAATAAATGCCGTTAATCCGGTAGTATCCACAAACATATAAACACCATTATCAGTTTTCCTGATTCTATTCTGCCCTGTTAAAGAGTATGATGCTGTGAAAAGGGTGTCCGTGCGTAACAGATAAGGAATTCTGTTTATTGTATCAGTAAATACTACACGAGATATATGTGTGCCTATTCTTACAGGTCCGGTATTGGTGAGTGAGTCAACATTATAAACGAAATAATTTCCTGCAGAAAGAGGAAAATAATCAGGAAAAGTTTCCTCCGGCGGAATAGTTGGAGCTTCTTTACAACCACTTATAAAAAATAATATTAATAAGAACAGTAAGGCAGGGAATCGTTTAATTTGCATTGTTTAAATTCCCAATGAGATCTTTAAGTTTTCGGAATGCTTTCCCCCGATGGCTTATAGAGTTTTTTTCTGATGCAGAAAGTTCAGCCATTGTTACCGTATATCCTGCCGGAATAAAATGCGGGTCGTAACCAAAACCACCTTTACCCTTAGGAATTTTTGTAATAACACCTCTGATTTCTCCTTCGCTATGAATGATGTTTACTCCATCAAAATATACTGCCACACAAACATATCGTGCTTCATGAGGCTCCGGAAATTCAGAAAGTTCGTTTATTAGTTTTTTATTGTTTTCATCATCGCTTGCATTTTCACCGGCATATCGCGCAGAAAACACACCGGGTCTCCCACCGAGTTGAAATACTTCTATACCGGAATCATCAGCGATAACAGGAGTTCTTGTGATATTATAAACTGTTTTTGCTTTTACTATTGCATTACCAAGAAAAGTGGATTCTGTTTCAGGAATTTCCATATCTGTAATAATCTCATCTAATGGAATTATTTGATATTCATTATCCATAATAACAGATACTTCCCGAACCTTGCCTTTATTACGGCTTGCAAAAATTAATTTTTTCATTGATTAATAATACTTAATTAACTAATTATTTTAACACGATAATCGGTGACAGAAGTTCAAAAATTTTTAACAAAATCATAATACTATACCCGTACAAATTTTTACTTAATTATTCACTGAACAATGTGGTTTGTGAGAGTGTTTTCTCCCTATAGAATTTAAGCCTATTTTATTGGATTTTTCTTTATTGAAAGAAATGGTTAATATAGCATAGATTTTTTGCAGTTTATTTCATCCATCGTTGGTTCTCAGGTAAATACCTTTTTTTATTAAATAAATTCAGGAGCGCTATGACAAAATATTTTCTGTTTCTAGTACTTACCACTACACTTTCCGCACAGGTAATCTCGTGGGAGTGGCAGAATTCGAAACCGGCAGGAAACAGCTGGAATGATGTTGTTCATCTTGGTGGTTCGACATATATTTTATTTGGCGACTACAGTACTGTTGCCAGAACAACAGATGGCGGCGCAACTTTTACTGTTTATTATCCCGACTCAGCAAAATCGAGACGAAATATTTATGAAGCTGATTTTGTAAGTCCTACAGTTGGATATGCTTGTGGTACGAGTGGACTTATTATAAAAACTACTGATGGTGGAATAACCTGGGATACCGTTGGTGTAGCCTCAACCGCAACCTATTGGTATCTCGATTTTATTGATGCCGATACAGGATATGTAGGAGGCTCTACCGGTAAACTTCTTAAAACCACCAACGGAGGAGTTAGCTGGACTGAAATTCCTCTTGGGAGTACATCTGCTGTTGTTTACCGCATATTTATGGTAAACGCGCAAGTTGGTTATATTGGCACTGGATCAGCAACACCCGGAAGAATTCTAAAAACGACTGATTATGGCGCTACATGGGTAAATCAAAGCAGTTATACAACAGCAACAACAGTGCGTGGTATGTGGTTTCTCAATGCTGATACAGGTTTTGTGGGAACTACCGGATATACAATTGCAAAGACAACGGATGGTGGCGCCACCTGGAATGAAGTCGATTTTGGTTCAGGTACATTTTATGATATTAAATTCAGAAATTCACAGGTTGGTGTTGCGGCCGGTGCAGATGGGGTTGTTTATCGCACTACCGATGGCGGCGCAACCTGGACGCCCTCCCAAACAGAGTTTCTTAAAACAGCAAATGTTTATGGAATTTGCCTCAACAACAATTATGGTGAGTTTGCTGAGCTTGGTTCCCCTGAAGAGACTAATGATGTGTGGATTTGTACTGAGGGTGGAGCAATTGCTAAATCGACAAATGACGGTGCTACCTGGACCTCAGTAGGAGCATCGTTAACCAGAGAAGACCTGCGTGGAATACATTATGTTTCTGACAACATCGCGTATGCTATCGGCGGATCAGGTACAACGACAGATAGTTTAGGTGTGATTCTTAAAACAACAAACGGTGGAATGGATTGGTCGCTTCTTCCATTTAATCCTAAATTCCGTTTGTATGCCCAAGCCTGGATTGATGCCAATACAGGTTTTGTGGCTAACCGTGGGCCCGATGGTATTTTCAAAACAACCGATGGCGGTAATACTTTTACACAGATAAATACCGGTTACGGAAGTTCAACAGCAATTTGGTATGATATTAAATTTGCCAATGCTAATGTTGGTTATGCCGGTAATGGCACGGGCGTTAATCTTATTAAAACTACCGATGGTGGAGCTACCTGGATTGACCTTCCTGATGGCCACGGTACAACAGCAATTTATGCACTTTGGGTATTTGATTCTCTTACTGTTATCAGCACCGGTTCGGGTGGAAAAACTTTCAAAACAACCGACGGCGGCTTAACCTGGACAAATCTGGCTACTTCATCAACCACTATGTATGCTATCCACTTTGTAAACAGAGATGTAGGTTTTCTTGTTGGCTCTGCAGGAAGAGCTTATAAAACAACTGATGGAGGAACCACATGGACTCTGCTGACCACAAACTCAACAGCGACACTCTATTCGGTTCGGTTTTTTAATGAATCGGTTGGTTTTATTGGCGGAAGTAGTGGCGAGTTTCTCTATACTACAGATGGCGGTAACACATGGGTACGCAGTAAGAGCTTCCCGAGTAATGCTACTACATACTCTCTGAATATTAGAGGTGGATTTTTAAGTAGTGCCGGAACACGGGGAAATATCGTTCGTGGTAATATCAATCCAATTATTCCTGTTGAACTTACTTCATTCAGTGCATCAGTTACAGGTTCAGGCGTAACACTTTTCTGGTCAACTGCAACAGAGACAAATAACAGTGGCTTTGAAATACAGCGCCTTGATAATGGTAACTGGAACAGCATCGGGTTTGTTAATGGAGCAGGCACTACCACAGAAACACAACGGTATTCTTTTACTGACAACTCACCGCTTTATGGAAGAATTTCCTACCGGCTAAAACAGATTGATTTTAATGGAACATTTGAATACTCATCGGTCATTTCCGCAGATGTATCCGCAGTAACTGAATACAGTTTACAGCAAAACTATCCCAATCCATTTAATCCTTCTACCACTGTGGAGTTTGGTGTTCCCGTCAGAACACTTGTTGCAATAAGTCTTTACAACCTCCTAGGTGAAAAGGTTGCTACTGTTTTGAATACTGTAATGGATGCAGGAAGACATCAGGTAAAAATTGATGCATCTGCACTGCCGGCAGGTATATATTTGTATGAAATTCAGACTCCTGAATTCCGGCAGGTCCGTAAAATGACATTGATTAAGTAAAAATTAATAAAAAAATTTAAACCGCCTCTGCTTTTTTGCGAGGCGGTTTTTTTTTGTAAGTCCCATAATGATCTTTATTATGAAATAACATAGTGATTTCAGGCAGAAGTATTTAAATTGGCTTTGCCTGATTTAAATTTTATGAAATTCATTTTTTACCTGACGCGACGCTTGTTTGCCTCCCGAAAAGAATCAAAAGGGTTTTCAGTCTTTTCGGTAATTGTTACCTCCGGAATTGCTCTTGGTGTGATCACTCTTATTATTGCGTTAAGTGTTCTTAACGGTTTTGAACATTTACTGGCAGAGCGATTAATTAATCTCGATAGTCATATTCAAATTGTCGGTTTCAGGGAGCAGAAACTGCCAAACTCATCTGCGGTACAAAACGAAATTAAAACTATACTAGGGAGAGATCTACACAGCATAACCCCATACATCTCGAAACTGGTGTTATTCTCTCACTCCGGTGCAAGAGAGGGGGTAAATTTACGCGGGGTACCGGAAAATTATTTTGCCGATAAACAGCAAGTGCGGATAATTGAGGGAAATCTCAATTTAGATTCAGTCAACTCCATTATTATTAGTAAATCACTTACGGACCGACTCTTTCTGAAGGTGGGTGATAAAGTAACGGTATTCGCGCTGAAAGATGAGAATCCGCCTTCTCCGGAAAATCTCCCGATAATTGAGCAGTTTACGGTTACCGGTATCTTCGAAAGTGGTATAGCTAAGTACGATGAAGCATTTTCATTTATTTCATTCAGAACTGCAAAAAATATTTTTCAATTTGGTCCGGACGAAGTTTCCGGCTATGAAATAAAACTGAAATCGGCAGATAAAGTTGAAGCATATTCTGATTACCTGCAGGAGAACCTTGTCTATCCCCACTATGTTAATAGTATTTACCGTTTACATTCCACAATTTTTATATGGATTGAGTTACAAAAAAAACCTATTCCTATTGTTCTTGGGTTGATAATTATTGTTGCAGTTTTTAATGTTATAAGCGCAACCCTCACAATGGTACTGGATAAAACTCCTTTCATTGGTGTACTGCGTGCGTTGGGAGCAAAACGAAAAACCATAGGCACTGTATTTCTCTCACAGGGTTTGCTTCTTGGAATAACCGGTATTATAATAGGGAACATACTTGCATTTATACTATGTACAATTCAGGTGGAATATAATATTATCACTCTGCCGGCATCAATATATTTTACATCTCGTGTTCCCTTATTGATGGCTCCATGGATATTTCTATTGGTTTCAGGAATTACCTTTTTTCTCAGTTTGACGGTTTCGGTTCTGCCGGGTTATATTGCCTCGAAAACCGATCCGATTAAAGCAATACGGTTCCGCTGATGAAACCCGAATCATTTATAGCCCGCCGTTATCTTCGCTCGAAACATTCGCTTAATTTCATTACTATTATTTCCTATCTCTCAACTGCAGGAATAAGTCTGGGGGTTGCCGCTCTTATAGTTGTTCTCTCTGTATTCAACGGCTTCAGCAGTCTTGTAACCTCATTTCTTATTAGTTTCGACCCCCATGTGAGCATAGAAGCGATATCACGCAAAGGATTAGATACGATGCCCCAACCTGATACATTGTTAAATGACTATGAAGAACTGGTTGGATATACTCCGTTTGTAACCGGTAAGGTACTGATAATGAAAGGGAAGATTGTCAAAGTTGCAACTTTAAAGGGTATAGACATTGATCGGGCGAATAGTGTGTATGGAATAAAGGAAAAAATTCTCTTTGGGCAGTACGATTTATCGGATAGCGGGCGGACGCCGAAAATTATCCTCGGACTTACACTTGCCGACAGGCTTCAGTCTGTTAGCGGCGATCAGGTAACCATCATCTCACCATCAGGTATTGAAGAGTCAATAGTACTGGGTACAATGCCGCAATCGGGTAAATTCATAATTTCCGGGATCTTTTATTCCCGTAATAATGATTACGATCAGATGATGATATTTACTGATATTAAAACCGCAACCCGACTTTTAGGTTATGGAAAGAAATACCGCGGATATGAATTACGAATCCATGATCCGGATAAAGCCGAAGAGATTAAAGCCTCTCTTTTACAAAAACTTGATGGACAGCATTTTGCAGTAAAGACCTGGTACGATCTGCATCGTGAACTTTTTACTATGATGAAGATCGAGCGGTGGGTTGCGTATATTTTGCTTTCGTTAATTATTCTGGTTTCAACATTTAATATTCTGGCATCGCTCTCTATGTCGGTTGTAGAGAAACGGCGCGATATCGGTATTCTCTCAGCTATGGGCATGCCACGAAGAATGATTTCCCGAATATTTTTATTGCAGGGATTTTTTGCCGGACTTACCGGAACAATAATTGGCTATCTGCTCGGAATTTTTGTTTACTGGCTTCAGAAAACATTTATTCTTTACCCTTTAGATCCAACACGGTTTAAAATTAATGCATTGCCGATGGAACTTAGGATAACCGACTTTATTCTTGTTGGTCTTTCCACTTTGCTATTATCCACGCTGGCGGCTCTGTTACCGGCTCGAAAAGCGGCGTCTATCGAACCACTTGAGGCTATACGATGGGAATAAGACTTCTATGACAACTCGGAGTAAACATTGCAGAACTACATTATAACCGCAGAGAACATTCACAAAAGTTATTTGACCGGCAAAAAGAAAACTCTTGAGGTATTACGAGGAGTTAGTCTGAGTATTCCTCCCGGCAGTATCTCAGTAATAATAGGCGCCTCGGGGGCAGGAAAAAGCACATTACTTCATATACTTGGCGGACTTGACAGACCTGACAAAGGAACAATTTTTTTCAACGGAATAAACATTAATACATTAAGCGAACAAAAACTTTCAACATTCCGGAATACCAGCGCGGGTTTTGTTTTTCAGTTTCATCATCTTTTACCTGAATTCACAGCGATCGAAAACACTGCCATTCCAATGATGATACAAGGAAAGAGTCAGAAAGAGGCCATGGCGAAAGCAGAAGAGTATCTCGCCATTGTTGGTTTGGAAGCGAGAGCCGGACATAAACCTGCTGAGCTTTCCGGTGGAGAGCAGCAACGGGTTGCTATTGCCCGTGCATTGATAAATAATGCGCCTGTTATTTTTGCAGATGAACCCACCGGAAATCTTGATTCGGCTAATAGTGAAGCGATTCACGAGTTGTTTGTCAGTCTGAGAAATACAATGAACAAAACTTTTGTCATCGTTACTCACAATCCCGGTATGATGAAACTTGCCGATGTAATTTTTGAGATGAAAGACGGTCTGATAATTAATCAGTAGTCATTTCATCATCAGACGGTGCTATAAAGTTTAACGACTCTTTTACACGACATACCGGCTGAAACTGACAGTTTTTGCATACTTTTTCGAGCCTTTTAGAATCAGAAGTAAGAGGGAAGAAACCCGATGATATTGCATGCACATGTTCATGCGCTTTTTGCAAAGCATTTTCTACCATTTTTTGTGTTGCATCAATGACGGCATCAGTTTTATCGCCATAGTTGGAGCTATCATCAATTCTCATCTTCTCTGCTTTCACATCGGTCAAACCAAAGTTTTTTTCTTCGTAGCGCAAAGAGTAGATTTTTGGAAATAGCGGAAAAAATTCATCGTTATAATTCTTCTTTAGTATTCCTGCGGCGGCATAAAGATAAACAGGGAGCTGTAACGATTTGCCTGAGACAAGATCATCAGCCGAGGGTTTTTTCCCTCCTGTCTTATAGTCAACCACGGTAAAGAGTCTCTCTCCGATATTAATATCAACTCTGTCAATTTTTCCCCGCAGATTTATTGGCGGCAGTTGAAGTCCCGATTCAGAAATAGTAGTATTTTCGGTGGAAATTTCAAAACTTAGTTCAAAGTATGCAGGTGTAAGTTGATTGCCTTTTTGCTCTGCCTCGAGAAATTTATATAATATGGATTGCATTGGGTTTCCCGCAATTCCTAAGATTCTTTCTTTGTCCCATTCAGAAAGTGCAGGCGTAAAAGGTGATGATTCAAGATTATTTTCGGCAATGCGAAATAACAAATCTTTTGCTTCATTAAATATCTGTTCATCACAATTTTTCAGCGGCTTCGATTTTTTATTCCACTCAGAATAAAAATCAAATAATATTTTATGCAGAATGGAACCGATTTCCTTAGCCGCAGCTTCCTCTTCGGGTTCTTCAGTCATTTTAACACGAATAACACGCTCCAGAAAAAATTTGAACGGGCACGCCGCATAAGTTTCCAACTGCGACACAGAATAGACTCTGGAGGATAATTTTTTAATTTCTTCGCTAAAACTTTCGTCTTCTATGCCAATGATGCCATTAAATTCATTAAAGCGCTCATCGGGGGTAATACGGCTTTTATCAGCTAAAGCCATCAGCACATCAAAGGATTCCTGCTTGCTCTCAATAGATGCCCGGATCTTTCTGCCTTCAAAAGATGACTTCTCTGTTTCGGAATATATGAGCGATTTGAAATCAGTTGCAGATTTCGTTTCAAAATCAAATATTTTTTTTAACTCCGTACTAAAAGCCGATTCTGTGAAATCACTACGATCATTTTGGAGCGGTCGGGTCAGATAAAGAGTTCCTCTGCAACAATGTAATGCCTGATAAAAGAGATACTGCTGTTCCTGATGATGTTTTTTCTCCGAGCGTGCAAATTTTTCCGGAGTAAAGATTTCGGGTTGAAATTTTGAAGGCATGTTTCCGTCATACATTCCTGCGATGAAAAGGTATTTGAAACTGAATCCTCGTATCTCGTCGAGAGTTGTAACCAGTACTCCCGCGCCGGGTTTTTCCAAGACATTAAAGCGTGTGAAAGTGAGCGCTACGCGCAGTTGTTCAAGGTAGAACGAAAGTGGAAATTTTTTGCCGCCTGAATATTCATGTTTTAATAATCGGGTAAGTTCCTCAACAACACTAAGTAAACTGCGTGCCGCCCGTATGTTTTCCTCAATCACTTCTTCGGGCATTGTAAAAATTCGTTCAAACAAGCGGAGCTTTTGTACAAGTGAAAGAAATGCAGAAGCAAATTCTTCCGGTAATAATTCATCTTCGAACGGCGCAACCAAAGAGTGTAAAGCAAGTAATTCAATTTTCACCTTAGAATACAGATCTGCAGACTCAATTACATTATTGAATTCCTCTGCATCTCCATCATAGTTTTCGACCAGTTCGATTTGTTTCATCCAATTATTATAACCGGCGGTAATGCGCAAGTCGGTAGCTGTTTTATAAATTTCGAAAAATGAGGCTCCGGCTCCGCAATAAAGCGGATTACTGACAATACGGAGCACGCTTTTGTAGTAAAAGTCGTTATTTGCCGCATCAAGAATGTTATACAATAAGCCTACAGGTAAAGCAACACTAAGTGCTTTCCTGTCAGTAAGGTTGAGAGGTACCCCATATTCCATGAATACAGAATTAAACAATCCGGCGTATTCACCGATGAGATTAACACAGACACAAATTTCATCCGGTGTAGTTAATTTGTTCAACAGAAGCCGCTTAATCTCCTTGGCAATCAACCGAACTTCTTCTTCCTGCGTTTTGCCAATAATTTCAATTTTTTTTATTGATTTATCATCACACTTACCTCTTGCTTCCGGAGCAAATAAACTTTGCCTGATCGCTTTCTGGTAGGGACTGAGAAAATCGGTTTCCAGATCATCAACATTAAAGAAGTTACGCTGAAGTAAAAGTTCGTAACAGTTATCGAGATGACTGAATAATTCACTGTTGAATTTGTAATAATCAAAATCAACAAACACTTTCAAATCCGGTACATCTGCTATTTTCCTTATTAGATCTATTTCCGGCACAGAAAACTCTGAGTACCCCTGAAGAAAAACTGTTTCAACATTTGGATATAACTTTCGGAATGCAGATTCAAATATTTCTTTTGCAACAGATTGCAGTCCTGTATAAATATCACCTAATTCAAGCAAGCCAACTGTTTTCAGTTGTTTACAATATTCCGCATAAATATTTGCAAGATCACGGGCTTTTGCATTGGCAGGGTTATTCTCATCTCCTCCGTTATCGGCAATTATTTCAGGGGTAAGATTTCGGCGTTTAAATTCCGCAAAAGCCAATCGCATTCTCTGGAGACTGCCAATTGAAATTCTGTGCTTTTTTGATTGATAATAATGAAGATCGATATTGTGAAATATTTTTCTAATATAAACATACGCTGCAGCATCGCTCACCATCTCCGGTCTGCCGAGACAGTAACTATAAAGCAACTCACCGACAGTGCCCAGAGTTTCAATATTCAGGACACTAAGACCTTTAACAGGAGTATTATCAACGGTCTGTACTGTTAACTGCCTTTTCCGTCTTTTTGTAGGAACAAGCAAGAGGTATTTATCGGTTAGGCCGTTTTTCACATAGTCGTTTTGTAACTGTGTGAGATTAACTTGTTTAATATCTTTGTTACACAGAATCACGGTTTTGTTCCCTTTTCAATAATAAGATCGCTATATGACTTCCTTAACTCCGGGTATTTATGAAGTTCAAGGCTTTTATGAACTAATCGAAATTCTGCTTCTGCCGATTTCTTACTCTTCTTTACCACTGACTCCAGCTCAAGAAACAAACCAAGATTTTTTACTTTATCGAGATGTATGCGTGTATTTCCATAGATATAAAGTGTTCTTTCTTTTTCGACAACTGCATGTCTGCCAAAAGCGCGTGTAAAAAACTTATCGGGATTTTCATCCTGAAATGAAAGAATAAAATATTCCGACCATCTTTTTTTCGCTTTTTCCGCGCGGTTATAATAAATCAACTCATTACCACTATCCTGTATTCGTAATTTCAGCAGTCCGTTACTGCACTGATAATATATATCTTTCTGTTTCCACGAAGAATGAAATTCTGCGCCCAAATCCGTGAGTAACGATTTTATACGCACAAATGAAGGGAGGGTTACTTTAATTTCAAGATTTGAAGCCATTAAACATCTCTTTTTCTGAATATCATTAATACTTCCCGGTTTTTTCTGGGTTTAACTGAAGCAATGTTCTTACTGAAATACACTAAATCAAAATACGGCTTACTTACATTGTAAAATTCAGGAACACTCATTACAAACGGAGGAGGAGCGCCACTAAATTCTAACGGAAAGAGGATGGTAATAAGGTAACCTGACCGTGAGAGATAATTATGAAAATTTCGTAAGATTAAAGGGAGAGAATCCTGCGGTAGTGAACAGAAAAATACATATTCATAAATTACATCAAATCTCCCGTGAAAATCAGGAATATCTTCGAGAAGATTATTACTTCGGACTTCCGCCTGGAGATGCTCTTTTTCCAGCAGATTACGAAGTCCAGAAAGAGCGTTTTTAGAAAAATCAACAGCAGTAACATCATACCCCGCACGAATAGCCGAAAGAACATCAAAACTATGTCCGCAACCCGGAATTAGCATTCTTGTTCCGGTACTAATGGGCATTTTGTTCAGTAGTTCTGTAAAGACCGGGGTCGGAGAGTTGAGTTCCCATGCGGTTTTGCCATTTTTATAAAGATTTTCCCAAAATTCCGGATTTTTGGTTATGTCTGCTATCATGCGGAATTATTAATTAGTTGCTTTTTAAAGAAAAGTCAGCAATATTTTGTATAAAAATACGAAAGTCTATGAAACGATTTCTTATCTTTTTCGCTGTTCTCGCGCCGATTACATTTAATTTTTCACAGGGGTTAGGAGAATTAGCTCCGGAGAAAGCTCCGGTTGTATTTCCTAAAAACTCTTGGGGGGTTGATTTAATGTTTGGTGAGGGTGGTTTTGGACTTGGTACATTTTACCGAAGGTCTTTAGGAGATGAATTTACTTTCTTTACAGATTTTTCAATATCCGAAGCAAAGGATGAAAAAGAAACTGAGTATGTTGATTATTTCGGTAATGTAATTGTGTTTGGTAAAAAGAATCGGGTATTTCTGATGCCTCTTTATGGTGGTGTACAGTATCGACTTTTTTCTAAAGTATTAAGTGAAAACCTCCGCCCTTATATAAACTTTGGCGCTGGTCCTACAATGGTTGTTACCACACCCTATTCTAAAGAATTTTTTAGTTCCTTTGGTAAAGCGCAGGCTAAATATACTGCCGGTGCATACATTGGATTTGGAGCGAATTTCGGATTAGACCAGAAAAGCCTCATAGGCATTAATTTGCGATATTATGTCGTGCGTTTTTTTGATGAGGGAGTGGAAAGTCTTGAGGGACGCTTCAGAAAAGATCTTGGCGGATTCTTTTTAACAATTAATATAGGGTCAATGTACTAAGGCAGAAAACCAGTTACTGATTGTTTACTAATTACAGAGTTTCTGTTCTTTTAATAAATTCGTAAATCACTTCATCTTTCGAGCTGAGAAGTTCATCGGGTTTTCCGACAAAATACACAACACCCTCATGCATCATTGCTACTTTCTGGGCGACATTTTTTACTGAGAACATATCGTGAGTAACTACAATTGCAGTTGCGCGTACCTTAGTGCTTACATCACGAATAAGATTATCGATAGAATCAGACATAATAGGGTCGAGGCCGGTTGTAGGCTCATCATAGAGTATATATTCCGGGTCGGTAACCAATGCCCTGGCGAGACCCACTCTTTTTCTCATTCCACCGGAAAGTTCAGATGGTTTTAAATTTTCTGTTCCGGGGAGACCAACAAGTTCAAGTTTTTCGGCAACAGCCGCCTTAATTTTTTCCGCCGGTATTTTTTCATCCGATTCCACAAGCGGCATTGCAACATTTTCCCCGACAGTCATAGAGTCGAATAATGCAGCCCCCTGAAACAGGAAACCAAATTTCTTTCTGAGTTTATACAAATCCTTTTGATTAAGTTCATTAATAACAAGACCTTCAACTTTAACAGTTCCTTCATCGGGTGTTAACAAGCCAACAATGTGCTTCAGCATAACGCTTTTTCCACAGCCACTGCGACCAACAATAATAAGCGTTTCGCCTTTTTCAATTGTAAGGTTTACGCCTCTAAGGACTTTTTTCGAGCCAAAACTTTTATGAAGATTCCGGATTTCTATCATAGCGAAAAGGATTTTTCTTAAGGATAACAGGTAAATATACTGAAATTCCTGATGGCTAAGAACAATAGGACTACAGCACTTATTTTTACAACACAGCACAGTGTGCGATAGTTGCTTTTGATGATTTACTACCGATATTTTCAATCAGTTATTTATATGCGGAAGATTGATACAAATCAATTAAAAATATCCGATGATGTATTATTATTACATTAATTCGTCAGGTAAAAACCTGATTAGAAATAAAGTGTTTTTTGTTATTCGGACTGTTTTTTTTATGTTATCTTGTTACTAATAAAAGAAAATTTTTAACTCAACCCTTCGTCCAACAAAACTCGTAAAAGGAGCCAATTTGAAAACTGGTACAAATTTTAGCTTTCCGGCTGCGAGGAAATGGATCCGTTTTGCAATCCTTCCGGTCTTTTTCCTGCTTTCGTTCTTTATACAAGGATGTATTGAAGAGCCGATCGCGCCAAATTGGGATCTTGAATTGAATGTCCCTGTGTTGAATAAGTCTTTCACTCTACAGGATGTTATTAATAAAGATTCGAGCGTATTAAAAGATTATAACGACCCCACAAAACTTGGATTGTTATATTATGCCGATAAAAAACCACTAACGAAAATAACTGTTGGTGACAAACTGAAAATGGATCCGGTTGGAACACGATCCAGTGTAACCATTGGCACTATTTCAATTAACTCTCCTCCCAATGCCTCTGCAGAAATTGGTTTCTCAGCTTTCGGCGTGCCAACAGGTAATGTTATTGTTCCACCGGTAAATGGTCAGCAGACAAGCAGAACATTCGATAAAAATACTGCCTTTCAGTCCGCAACTTTCGAAAGCGGAACATTCTTTATGACTTTTACAAATAATAATGGTCCCATTACCATTGTTTTTAACTCTATAAGTATTGTAAATGCATACACGGGTGCGGCAATCCTCCAAACATCATCACCACTTACCCTGCTTCCGGGAGAAACCAAAACCCAGAACTTTGATCTTGCCGGAAAGACTTTGGTTGACAGTTTAAGAATGGATGTTGTAATGAGCACTCCGGGCAGTGGCGGATTAGTTGTGAATATACCTTCCAATGCAAAAACATCGGTAACCTCAGGTATCCAGAATTTCAGTATTTCGCAGGTAACTGCTCCTATTCCTAACCAGGCCCCGATCAACAGCAGTGGTTCGTTTGCTCTTGATGACTCTACCTTCATACAATCAGTAGTCATTTCGCAGGGCTCTATGTCGTTTAATTTTAAGAATTATTTTGATGTCGGGCTTTCATTGAACTTTTCAGTGAATAATCTGAAGAAACCGGACGGGTCTTCTTATACACAAGCGGTAACCTTGGATAGAAGAGGTACAAGCGGAGCAAACCAGACAATTACAATTTCCGATTTGAATGGATGGAGTATTGTTTCAACAAGTGGAAATTCTAATCAGTTGGGTTATACTGTAACTGCACAGGTACAATCATCTACTACACCGCGAACACTCAGTAAAACAGATAGTGTTACAGTGGATATTGCAATGTCAACACTTACGCTTTCTTCGGTCAGCGGGAAAATTAAGCCAACGCGCCTTAATCTTGAACAAACGGTAATCCCATTAAAGCTTGGTTCATTTGAGGGCTTCAGTGCAACACAGATAAACTTTGATGAGTTCCTCATGGATTTGCAGGTTGCTTCTTCACCAACACTGCAGATAGGTTTCAGTGGTGTTATCAGCGGTAAAGCAAACGGAGTTGTTAAAGATACGGTGAGGATACCTTACTCTGTTCTTGGTGGCGGGGTAACTGATATAATTCTTCCTGCTTCCAGTCTTAACCACTTTATTAATTCATTCGTCACCGATGTTCCTGATACGATTCTTGTCGATTATTACGCAGAAGTTAACCCGAACTACCTTACCGGTCAAATTAGTACCAATGATTCTATTACCGGTAATACGATTTTGGAAATTCCATTGGCTTTGGGTATTGGCGGCGGACAATTTACCGACACATCTGAAATAAACATAGCGCAGGCAAACCAGAAAGAACTCGATCAGATTAATTCAGGCGGTGCAACCTTAACCGTTGAAAACGGTCTGCCTGTGGGAATAGAATTTACGGCAAAACTGTACGATTCTCTCGGTAACTTTTTAATGAGTTTTCCGCCGAACAGGGCTCCTAATCCGACTAGTGTAAAAATAAATGGCGCTACTGTTGATGCTTCAGGCAAACCAATTACCCCGGGTACTGCCAGCATTACTCTCGATCTTCTTTCGAATGAGTTTAAACTTTTCACCTCAGCGAAAAAGGTTATTGCTACGATAAAACTCGATACATCTCGTCCGAATGCACTGCCGGTGCAATTCAGGACAAACGATGTAATTAAAGTTAAAGGGTCGGGCCAACTTAATTATCGTGTACAACCCTAAGGAAGTGAGGAGAATATGAAATTGAAAGCATTTATACTTATATTAATTATTTCCGGCTCGTTATTCGCTCAAAACGGCTCAGTGGGAAGTGCAGATGCGTACACCACCGCTTTTGGAAAGACCTATACAATTATTTCCCGTGGTGTTTATGCTCTTGGCTTCAATCCAGCTAACATAGCATTGAGCGAGGCAGGACATTTTGAGTTTACTACACTCCCAAATCTGAATGGACGGTTTGGTACCGACTTTGTTTCGATTAATGAAATTAATTATTTCTTTGGCGGAACAACAAATGCTTCCGGTGAAAAAGTTGGCAAATACCTTGACGCCAATGATAAAGAGAGAATGCGGAAACTTTTTGCTGACGGCGGTACAATCTTTGTTGATTTTGCCTGGACTGATCTGGCCTTTACTTATAAAATCAGTGATGCTGTAGGATCAATCGGTTTTGCTATTCAGGATAATTTTTCTACCAAACTAAAACTTCCCTCGGGGATTGTGGATCTTGCTCTAAATGGTAACCCCGTTGGTAAGGAATACAATCTCAATGATTTCAAATTCAAAGCCGGTGCGATCCGAACAATTTCTTTTGCTTATGCGCGTGAGTTTAATAATGCATTCCCGAAATTGTTTAAACAACTCTCTGCTGGTGTTACCATTAAAAGTGTAATCGGTTATGCTTATGCCGGTCTGGAGAGAATTAATACGACCTTTGTTACCAATTCTGACCGCTCAATAACTGAACGCGGTGACCTCATGCTTCGATCTTCTGTATCTCCTGATCTTGGTATTGAATACGATTTCGATACTACAGGTGTTGATAAACCATTTGCATTTTCTTTGTTTCCCAAACCCGCCGGCTCAGGTCTCGGACTTGATTTTGGTATCTCTGCTATAGTAAATGATAAATGGAGTTTTGGTATTGCTGTAACAGACATCGGTAAAATGAAGTGGACAGAGAATATTGCCGAATATTCTTCAACAAGTGAATTTACTTTAACCGATATTTCCGACCCCGCTCAGAGAGATTCTCTGGCAAAGAGTTTTAAGGGTGAGGGGAAGCCCGGTGAGGCATTTGAAACCGATTTGCCAACGGCGTTTCGATTTGGTGCCGCTTATGTTTTCAAGCCTGATGTGTTTATGCTTAGTTTAGACTTGAACATAGGCCTTACCGATGTTGCGAGAAATGAAAAGGGCACTCGAGTATCACTTGGTGGTGAGTGGAATCCTCTCTCATGGTTGCCATACTTACGGGGTGGATTTTCCTTTGGCGGCAGTGATGTTTTTAGTTGGACTGTTGGTATTGGTTTAAATATTGGACCCTTTGAGTTTAATGCAGCTACTCCCGACTTCCAATACATCTTTACTCCCAAAGATGGTAAGCGTGTTAGTTTTGCAGGCAGTTGGCGCTTGAAATTCTAGAGGATAATATTTTCTTTTCATATAGCGGTGCAGGGTTATGTCCTGCACCGCTTTTTTTTATCCTAAATTACTGAATAAATAATTATCTCCTTACGATTGTGTGTTGTTTCATCTGCCATAACCGGTAATAAATGTTAATCTTATTAAATATGTTTTATTAATAAGGAAATACACTGCATTCAGTTATTCTTTATATGTGAATTTGCAAAGGAAAGAAAATTAACAAATCTTAGTAGGAGGGTATAATATACAGCATTTAGCAAGTTTTGTTAAATGTAAATCATAGTTGTGAAACAAACAAACAAAAAAAATATTTTTTATGTCGAATTATTTTTATGTCATTTCAGATTTTTTGTTAAGTTTGTTCATCGTTTTATCAGTCGCTTTCATTCAAACAATGACATCCCGATTCAAAATTACACTTGATGCAGTTTCACAATCTGCTCTTCATTCCAGAGTTCGGAGAAGCAGTTCCTACTTAAACAAACACAAAATATCCAACTCTACTGTTTACGCAACAGAAAATCTGTTCGGTAATTTTAACGAGATAATTCAGACGAAGTATAACTGTAAAATTCTTATCGATAATGAAACCAGATCGAAATGAATTATTACTTATTACGCGTTATTTAATTTCTTAGCGCACTCATCACAGAAGTAACTTCCTTTAATATCTACCTCGGCAATACCGGCGGAAGCGTGCATAACACAACCCCAGTCACGGCAATGCACAAGTCCGAATGTATGCCCAAGTTCATGGTACACTTCTTTCATGGTTCTTTCAAACAAAAGTTCATTGTTGGTTTTGCCGGAATAAAACTCTTCGTGGAGTCGGCAAAGCGATACAATTGCAATATCGCCATTAAGTTGTGCTTCGCCGAAAACAAATGTAAAGATAGGAATAAATAAATCGAACTCTACAATAATCAGAGTTTTACCGGAAAACTTAGCGGTCTGTTGAACAGCCTGTGCAATGAGTTTAGTAGAAAAGTATTGATTCCGTTCTGAAGAATACACTTCATCAAGATTAAAAGTTACTTGCTTTTTCTCTACAATTCCGGCTGTATTCTGTCTGAGTTCATTTATAACTCTTTCGAGAAATGCAGGGTTTGAAAAGTTAACCGGAACGATATTTATATCGGTGTAAATCAAACTTCTTTTTTAAGTTCGTACTTGGCTATTTTGTTATAAAGAGTTACACGGTCAATATCCAGAACTTCGGCACTTCGGGAAATATTCCAGTTATTCTCTCTTAATATTTTCGCGATATGCCGTTTTTCCGCACCCGCAAGCGTATTATCCTCCGGTCCGGAAAAAGTAGTGTGCATATAACTAAAAGGAAGATCTTCCAGAGAAATAAGATCCGATTTACAAATAACCACAGCTCTTTCAACCGCATTTTCAAGTTCTCTCACATTGCCGGGCCATGAATAATTTTGAATAAAATCCATTGCCTCTTTTGAGAAATCACGGATTTTCTTGTTCATAACAGTAACAAATTTCTTCAGGAAGTACAGAGCGAGCAGAGGAATATCGTCGCGTCGTTCGCGTAGCGGTGGAACAAATATCGAAAATACATTTAAACGGTAATACAAATCTTCACGGAATTTTCCTTCCTTTACCAGATCTTCTAAATTTTCATTAGTTGCCGCAATAACTCTGAAGTCACTCTTTATAGAATCATTTCCCCCGACACGAGTGAATTGTTTTGAGTCTAATACTCTGAGGAGTTCAACCTGCATTTTCGGTGTGACTGAGCCAATTTCATCGAGGAAAATAGTTCCGCCGTTTGCAAGCTCGAACTTACCCTTTCGACGATAATGGGCTCCTGTAAATGCTCCCTTCTCATGCCCGAATAATTCGCTTTCGAGAAGTGATTCTGCCAGCGCTCCGCAGTTTACGGTAACAATAGGAAAGTATTTGCGGGGACTGTTAATATGTATAGCCTTTGCAACAAGCTCTTTTCCGGTACCACTTTCACCCCGAATCATTACTGTAGTATCTGTAGAGGCAACGGTATTTATTAATGAAAGTATCTTCTGCATTTGCATACTTTCACCAATTAGGTTTTCAGGGCGAATTGTTTCATCGATGCTTTCGCGTAACTGTTGGTTTTCCTTACGGAGGTAAATCTGGCGGATTGCCTTTTCAACAAGATGGGATAATTCTTCCGGATCGATGGGTTTTGTTATGTAATCATACGCTCCATCTTTTAATGCTTTTATTGCAGAAGGAACTGATGCATAGGCGGTAACAAGAATAAATACTATTTCCTCATCAATTTCTTTAATTTTGGCAAGCAGTTCCAACCCGTTCATCCCCGGCATTTTCATATCTGCCAGAACAAGGTCGTATTTACCTTTTGTAAATTTCCGCAGAGCGTCTTCACCTGATTCCGCTGTTTCAACATCATAATTATCTTCTATAAACCAATGATAAAGCGAATCTCTTACAACCGCTTCATCATCAACAATTAATATTTTTCCTTGCTTTTTCATTGTGTAATAACCGGTAGTGATACTAAAAATGTTGTTCCCCGAATAGAGGTTTCTTCAACCTGAATACTGCCCTTGTGTTGTGTTATGATTCCATACGCAACAGAAAGTCCAAGACCTGTGCCTTTAATTTCCCGTTTAGTGGTAAAAAATGGCTCAAAAATATTTGGCAGGTCTTTTTCACTAATTCCCTTGCCTTCATCCTTAATTCGTATTTCCACCATTTTGCCATTTACTACCGTTGAAACCTCCAGACGATTACCCTCCTGCATCGCCTCAATTGCGTTCATCAAAATAGAGAGTAATGCCTGTTCAATTTTATGGGTATCGCACCGAACATAAGACTGTTGAGCATGAAAATTTTTTACCAAAACAATATGATGTATATCAATATGGTGTTGTATAAGCGAAAGGGCTTTTTCGATAATATCATTAATGTTATGATCGCCCATTATGCTTTCGCCTTGCTGAGAAAAAAGAAGTAAGTCCTTTACTATTCGCCCACAGCGTGCAGTTTCATCGGATATAAGGCCCAGATATTTCACCGCCTGATCTTTTTTCTCTTCCGGATTATTTGAAATCATTTTCGAAACGAGTTTACTGTAAGTAAGAATTCCCTCAAGCGGATTATTAAGTTCGTGTGCAACAGTTGCAGAAAGTTTGCCAAGTGATGCAAGTTTTTCAATTTGGACGATCTGTTCATAAATGTGTTTTAGTTCCGCATTTTTCTGTTCCACTTTCGTATTAAGATTTTCAGACCATTCTTTTATCTCTTTATATGCCTTATCCAGTTTTTCGGACATTTCATTAAACTGTGATGCCAGCACACCGATTTCATCTTTTGTCTTTAGAGGAATTTTATAAGTCAGATTGCCTTGTGCAATTTCGTTTATTCCTTTTGCTACTTCCTTCAGCGGTTTGTTAAGGACTATAGTAATAGCAAATGCACTGAGTACTCCAATCAGTACAATTAACAGTATTGAACCAACAACAACATTTCTGGTATTTGTATCGATTGCGGCATCAAATCGGTCAGTAGAAATTATTACATCGAGAACCCCAAGGAGTTTCTTTTCTTTTGGATGAGCATGACAGTCACTTTCTGCACAGTCAATATCATTTTGAATCGGGTTGATTAACCCAAGCATTTTCTTATCATCAGGTGTGCGAAAATTCCTTATCATCTGTCTCCAATCAAGATTTGAAGGCAGTGACTTTTTTGAATGACACATTGTACATGATTCAGAATTAATGTCAACTGATTGTCCGATTTCTGAACTGTCTGATGAGAATTGAATTGCTCCGTATTTATTATATATTCTCACGCGATAAATACCCGGCTCAGTTCCTATAGTCTTTATTATCTGATAAATACCTTCCCTCTGATTATGAAGCATACTATATCGGGCTGACTGTTTTATGACATCAGAAATGTTATAGGCGCTTTGTGCGAGAGATACCGATAGGTCTTCTTTAAGTTTATTAACGACAATATATATATAAGCGAAAAGACTGAGAAGAAGGACTCCCGTAATGACAATGAGGAGTTTAGTATTAAGTCGGCTGAAAAACGGTGCGGACATTTCCGCCTCAAGAAAATTAAAAAATATACAACTAAAAAATAAATAAAATCCCTTACAATTTCCCCCCTGCTCCCCCGTACATAAACAGGGGAGCAGTTACGAGTTATCTTAATCCGGAGTAAATACCCGATTTAATATGTTGAGGAATTTTTTAGCTCCGACAGCGTCCGAAAGTCGGTTATGTAATAAGCCTCCATCGTTTAATGTAGGTCCAACCGAAGAAATATAGTTTGTTTCAAATAGTTCGCTTGTAATTGCATTTATACCGGCAAGATATTCAGTATTTGAAATGCGCACATTTTCAAGTTCACAACTTTCTAATTCAACAAGACATAACCACGAATTTGAAAGAGGAGCTTCTCCGTTTCGCTCAAAAACTGACACAATAGTCAGATTGCATGGTGCGGTAATAATGAATGTACCCCAATTTCCTGAGGCTTTTAGAAAATCGGCACCTTTCTTCAATGGTCCTTTGTTCACTATAAGTTCAAATGTACTGCAAGAGTGAGCAATTTGCCAACCAAACGGAGTAAGTCCCAAATAATAAATCGAATTAAATAAATTTCGAACTATCATATTACCCGCCAGCACAACACAATTTTCCTGAACAGGCTCGTTAAGGCTCTCTTGAAGACGCTTTAACCAAACCGGTCCGAACAATCTCGCTGAATTCTTCACCCGGATACTTCCGATGCTCTTCATTGCTTTATCAAAAGGGCAATTGTCGCAATCGAAATTAAAATCGCAGAGTTTATATTCAACAACTCCGGAAGCCATCCAAACGCATTTAAGCTCATTAAAATTTTTTTCTGTGGCTGACATTTTCGATTTCTTTACGAATTTTTAATTACAGGTATTCGCTCGGTCTCATGAGCAGTCTCATCGGCTTGCTCTTCGTGCGTGAATACAGGCAGGTATCGTACTGCAAGGTTAAATGCAATCATACCCAGTACAACAATCATCAAAGTAATACTGATTTCATACACTGATGGAAAGTAGTTTACATTTGTACTCCAGGCAATAGAAGTTATACTTACATTCATTCTGTTGAAAAGCGCACCGGCAATAACAAATACGGAGCTGATATAAAGCCATTTTCGATTTTCACGGAAGCGGGGTTGTAACAACAGCACAGCGGGAATAATTATTCCAATGATAATTTCGCCCCAGAAGAGTAAAGTTTCATCGGTCAAGGTAAACAGGTAACCTATTTTATTACTGAGGAAAAGATCCACTCCCTTGACAAGAAGATATACACTGAGAAATATTCCACTGAAAAACCCAATTTTCGTGAGGAGGTCGAGCTCGATGCCTCTGCCAAAAGCTCGTGCACTGAGATATGCTTCAAAGATTATCATAGAGAACCCAACTGCAATTGCCGTGAGGTAAAAATAGACAGGCAATAGTGCCGAATACCATAACGGATGCATCTTAGAAGGTACAATTAAAAACAACGATCCAAGTGAAGATTGATGCAAAGTGGAAAGTAGTATGCCGAGAATCATTATTGGCACACTAAGTTTCCGTACAACTGAAAGCACCTTTTTCCACTGTAATCGTTCAAGAAAAATTGGACTAAATTCGAGAAACAATACAGTTGTATAAAGCATTACACACCACGCAACTTCGAACATTACAGAACGAGGATTCCACATTATAATTGCGTGCCAGATACTCAGTGGTCTGCCAAGGTCGAACATAAGAGCAAAAACAACAAGCAGATATCCGAGAAATGCAGTTAATATAGCTGGTCGCGTGAGTGGTTTGAATTTTTCAATGTTAAATATGTGTGTGATTGTACAAATAAGAAATCCTCCTGCCGCCAGACATACTCCGCAAAGGATATCAAACCCAATCCACATACCCCAGGGAAATGCGTCGGAGAGATTTGTTGTTGCACCAAGGCCTTCGGTAAACCTCAGATATGTTGAATATAACCCAAAAATAATTATCAGAAATGCAACAGATTTTCAGAATGTCGGTTTACGAATATGTAAAGATTTAATTTTTGTTCTCCGTTATTGGATTTTTCTTCGTGCGTAATTTCATTTTTCCTCTTTGTAAGCCAATACATACCTCCAATAAAAATTTTACCAAACGAACCACAAGTTGGAATTTTACCAAGAGCTTTTATGCTAAA
>CAYTLQ010000312.1:0-7410 GCA_964438715.1 uncultured Ignavibacteriaceae bacterium | reverse complement strand
CCGCGGAATTGAGGAAAAGTATAATCTGCGGAAATTATTAGGTAATCCTCCGGCATAAGTAGTGTTCATTCAGGAAAAGATAAATCAACAGATGTAAATTCTCCGTCCGTAAGTATTTTCCATTCGCTAATGTTGATCGGTGAAAGAGTAGAGTTTTTTATTTCTATCCATTCCGGTTCATCTGCCTGAGGCTCACTCATGAACTCATTAATTATTACTGACTTCTGCGCCAAACCACCTATAACTCTTGCTGTAAGATAATTATTAGATGTATCGTCGTCCGGTTGCTCAACAATTGCCAATAAAAGAGCTTCGCTTTCCGGAGCAGGTATCAGTTCGTGTGTGCTGATTCTATAAAATTCTCCCTGCTGTAATTTTTGCACAGGCGAACGAAAGAGCTGAACATTACCCGATTCCTGAATATGATATATTTTCACCTCGCTTGACGGCGATTCCATTGTTCCGTTGTTTCGTATTACAATTCCTGCACTTACATTCTCATTCAATTGAGGGAACCGTGGCAGGAGTATTAAAGAGTCTATACTCAAATCAGAACTACGCGGAGTTACAGAGTTTAACCAACCAGGCGTTCCTCTATACCTGCTTCGCGATGCCAGCCAACCAGATGAATTTTTCGAAATTCTTTCAAGTGATTTACCATTAATGCCCCCTGTTGATGATATGTACTCTACAGAATCCACTAATCCGCCATTTTTATCCCTCAAAACTAATCCATCAGCATCATTATTTAGAGTGGGAAGATTAATCCTGCTGAATAAAGATGGAACAGTGTAATATGTCAGAAGAGACGAGTCTCTGCTTAAAACAAGATAATCTCCGGCAGATAATAAAATATTCTCCTGTATGAATACCTGTGAAGGTGTAGTCAATTTATCATTTATCGACCAGCCGGTGAGATTAACTGCCTGAGTACTGACATTTAACAATTCAATCCATTCCGGCTCGCCTTCTGAAGGGTCATACATAATTTCATTTATAATTATCGTCCCTCCTGCATATCCGGGAGATAATTTTTTACTATATGTATTATTTAAGGTATCCTGATCATTTATTGCAAAGACAGAGGCGAGAATATTGACCTCTCCTGCCACAATATACGATAGCGGAACTTCAGCCATAAAAACGGCAGAAGGTTGCAGAGATTGTGGAATCGAAGAATAAAGAATAGTATCCGGTATGGAATCATTGTTGGTATCTTCCCATAGTGTGTAACTCATTGTACATGTTTCCGTACCAATATTTTTTATTCGCACAAAAATTCTTGTCGTATCGCCTCTTACAGGATACATTTTTGAAAGATATATCGTATCACATAAAATATCATACTTCTTTTGTGTAACAGAATTAATGAATCCCGGTGTACCATTTCTGAAACTATATCGGTATGGTAACCAATTCAATGTGTCAGTTGACGAAAGTTGCGAATTGACTTTCTCAAGCGATTTTCCCGATATCAATGTAAACGAAGTATATTCTAAAGAATCAATTACAATATTCATTGAATCCATCAGAATTATTTTATCGCCGCTATTATTTAATGATGGGAGAGGTGCAATAAATAACCGGGGAATAGTGCCATAATATTCTGTTATCGTTGAATCATCACTGATGACAACATATTCGCCTGAAGATATTGCAATTTCGTTTCTTGTTACAATAATTGTATCGCGTGCATCAGCAATACGGAAGTTTTTTAATTGTATAGTTCTGCTCCCTGGGTTGTAAATTTCCAGCCACTCCGGTTCATCTCCTGCAGGACTGCACATAATTTCGTTAATAACAAGTTCACCCCGCTCAGCGGTTGGACTGATTACTTTCACCCGTAAATAAGCTGTGTTATTTGTAGAATCCTGATCTCCGGCAAACAGTATCCTCGCAATTAAATAATATATTCCTGTATCAGCCGGAGAGAAATAATCCGTAAGAGTTATAGAATCATTTGATGCGAGAGAAGCTATCGGATGCTGTATCAAAAGCTCACTTTGTATTGCTATCGAGTCGGCATTCACATCATTATAAAGAGTAAGAATAGCGTTTGTCGATTGCAGATAACCGGCATTGAAGATTTTTGTTTGTAAAATTATTGGTTGATTACTAAGGCTGTACGAATCTGAATTGAAAGACTGTATCCTGAGATCGTAATTTTTTCGGGTTATCGAATTAATTTTTCCTGCTGTTGATCGAAAAGGAGAAATACTACTACCCCAATTCTGCTGATTTTGTGAGAGACTGTCTTTATGCCGCCTCTCGAGAGAATATCCGGCGTTACCTCCCCAGCTGCTGCTGTATAAAACTGAATCAACAGTAATACCTAATGAATCAGATAGTTTTACAAGATCGGCATCGTTATTGAATACCGGAAGAGGGAGTACCACAACCCTGCCCTCGTAGGGAAAGGTGTTGAAAAATGCAGAATCCTTTGTAATGGTAACATATTCGCCGGGACTGATAATTAAATCCCCTGTGATTACAGCAGAGGAAGAAAGATCATAAATTTTCCACTTTTTTAGATTGAGTGTATCCTGACTGCGATTATATAACTCAATCCATTCCGGAGCGCCTCCAACAGGTGCGTACATTATCTCATTAATAATTAATTCATTATACACCGATGAAGCATCATAAACATGAAAAGAAATAAAACCGAGATTATCGGTACTATCTTCATCAGAAGGGTAGTAAAGTTCCGCTATAAATTTGTGTATTCCGGCAGAGGGATTTGAAATTAAATAATCGAAAGCAATACTATCGTTATAAATAAGATTAATAATATGTCCTTCGTAAACTAATTCCGATGGTTGAGGAATTGAATCTCCGTTCGAGTCTTCGTAAAGACGATAAACTGCCGACGCAATTGTACTGTAACCTTCATTTACAACTGTACCGGATACCGTAACCGGACTGCCTGCAATTGCCGGTATTGGTGTTGATATTATCCCTGCGAATGCAATATCGAAGGAATATGGAGTAATGGTATTTTTTCTCCCGGGCGAGCCATAGAGAGTTTTTGCATTCCCCCAGTTTTCGGATGCATTGTTACGATTGAGTATTCTTTTTTCGTCAGTAAACCCCTGCTGGTTATTGGCTGAATATAAATAGATATCAATTGTATCATCCTGAGGATTTACCAAAGCAATTGCCCTGTCGCCGGTGTTGGACATTCCGTTCGTCCCAAATGAATTGTCTGCTATTTTCAGCAGTAAAGCCTCATCTGGCACCACTCCTGCATAAATTCCATTCACCGTATCATAGTCACCCTCAAAAATAATTGCAAATCCCCCCGGTGGAAGAAGCATTCCCTCGCCGGCCGATACAATGATATCGCTGTTGGATGTAGCATAGCGAATTTTATATCCGGTAAGATTGAGGGTCTGGTTTGGGCTTAGGTTATAAATTTCAATAAATTCATTATTCCCCTGCGGGGCATAGAACATTACTTCTGATAGCGTAATACTTGAATCAGACTGAGCAATAGTCGTAATTGTGGTAAAGAATAAGAAAAAAAAGCCGAAGAAGAATGTACGCAAACTTTTTCCGAAAAGCGGATACAAGAAAAAAGATGGTCTTACAAAGTGTTTAAAACTATTACCGTAAGATAACTCCCCACAGTGAAAACGGGAAATCTATCTGTTTTTCATTTGCAATTTTTTATCAGGTATTACCATAGTATGATTTATCGTTAACATGTATTGATAATGCACAAATGATTTATACATTCAACTGGTTGCATTTCAACTTTGTAAGACCATAATAAAAAGATATCGGAAAAAGGGATTCAGTATATTATCTTTTTACTTTTAACATTCCCTGCATGCCAAAGTTTGTATAAAGTCCGTTCATAATTTGTTCAAGATGTTCATTGTATTTTTGAATATAATCTCCCATACCGATAAAATCGACGGTAGTTCTGAACGGCCTCTCTCCTTTTGGTTTATCAAGAAGATCGGCAAAGGCATCTGCAACCTTCTGTGGATCTTGCTGGGGACTATTCTTCAAGAAGTTTTCAAAATTGTGAAGTGTTGCTTCAGGAACATTTGCGAAGTCACCGTAACTCTCTTCCCGACTTCTGTCACTCGGTCTGAGAAGATTTTTGGAAAATGCAGTAGGATACCCGCCCGGTTCAATAATACAGTTTTCAATTCCAAAGGCAGAAAGTTCCACCCTGTAGGTTTCTGCAAGTGCTTCCAACGCCCATTTTGAAGCCTGATAAACGCCATAAAACGGCATCGCTAATCTTCCGAGAAGACTTGAAGTGTAAATTATTACACCATCATTCTTTCGACGGAAAAAAGGAAGTACTTCTCTGTTCATTCGTTGAACGCCGAGTACATTTATATCAAATATTTTTAGAAAATCAGTCGGGGTAAAAAATTCCTGCATACCTAATACACCGACGCCTGCATTATTTATTAAAACATCTAAACCATTAAGTTCAGATATTGCAGTCGCCACACCGCCGGATACACTATCATCATCTGTCACATCAATTTCAAGAACCTTTGCTCCGGCATCTCTTAATTCGTTTGCTGAATTTTTATTTTTACCATTCATTTCACGGATTGATGCGGCAACCTGATGTCCTTTGTTGAGTAAAACTTTTACGATAAGAACACCAAAGCCACCACTTGCACCCGTAATTAAGATTTTCATTTTCATTTCCTCCGATTTTTGTTTAAACAATGTTAAGGAAAGAAAATAACTTTAAAATGGTGAGAAGTTCCTATTTTTTGGTGAGAAGTTCAGTATTTACATTTAGCTCACGAAACTGTTTGGGAGTTTGCCCGACATAACTTTTAAAGAATTTTGTAAAATTTGATGGATCGAAAGTCAAAGTCTCTGCAATTGCCGAAATCGTACTGTTGGTTTCAAGAAGAAGTTCTTTAGAAATTTCTATGAGCTTTTCTTCATAAATATCACAGGGCGACTTCCCCAAAACTTCATGAATTGTATTGCTCAAATGTTTAGGAGTTATAAAGAGCAGATCGGCTAAATCTTTTACTTTAAATGTTCTTCGGGCTTTTCCGGTTTTTAATTCCGTCAAATGTTTGTCAAGTTCACTAAGATATCGTGTAATTATTTCTTTTTGTCTAAAAGATGATTTACTCTTTTCTTTTTTCATATTTTTTTACTGATATTCGTTACAATATTCAAGCTAACTGCTATCAGCAATGATATTCTGTTAGGTAACCAATCATACTATTATCTATCAATACATTTGCAGTTGTCGTACTGGGCTTATCAGGTCGGCGGTTATTAAAATTTTGTTGGTTGCATTGTTAATTAACAGTATTGTTCCAGAATATCACTTTTCGCATATCTCTTTTAGCTTCTCAAGCGCCCTGGGATAGGATTGATTCATATATTCCAAAAAATCATTTGTAACATCCAAATCAACAGTTACTAAAGTAAAACCATTGCTTTCTTCAAATGTATAATTTTCACATCCATTAGCCCATTTCTCTACATCCTGTCCCTCGGTGATTTCAACACCTTTTTGAATAAGACCATAATGCCGGATAGAAATATATTTATCAGGAATATGTTCTGTAATTTGAGAAACTATTCCCCCTTTTTCCCCTGATTCATCAACACCTATGAACAACATTTTACTCCCTTTACTCCAGTTTCCTTCATAAGTTGATGTGGGATTAAATACTGATGTCCACTGTTCATAAGTAGATTTATTCGTGAGACCTAACATTACATCAAACACTGTATGTGCGGGAGCTTCTATTTGTATTTTGAATTGTAATTTTATCATTGTCATATAGTTTTTATTTATTGTTATTCGATTTTATCTAATTCTTTTCTTTTGCACTTACAGTTTACATAACAGACTGTCATCCAAAAACCAAACAGATGTGAACGCTAATTGTATGTATCGGATTCGAAAAGAGTGCTATCAATCAATAGTCTTTACTAGGATATCGTGAATATCTTTGTCAGTCGCCGGTAACTTATTTTACAATACTCCATTAATTTATTCTGTTCAAAGTATCGTAGAGTTGTACAAGTATATGATATGACAGTTTCCTTATAGAGTACTTTGTATTGCCAGCGGGAAATGATTCATTTGTACAACATTAAGAAAAATATTTCTACACTACAAATTACTTTTCAGATTGTTTTATTCTTTAATTAACAATCTGTTACTGACTTAAAAGTGTAGTTATTCAATTCCAGGCAAAACTTCATGGTATAGCATTTTGACGAAAGAAGGACAGAGAACCGTTAATAGAGGGAAGAGTTCAATATTCATCAAGTAATGGTTTTCTAAGATTTTCTCCTCAAATACTCTGTTGCTCATAATTACTGAGCATTAATTTACATTTAAAGATCCCGTTCTAAAAAAGATTGATGTTTAATTTTTATCTTCTCTCGCTCTCTTCAGCACTTTACTGCAATTTAATTATTTTTTGATAATGTCTCTGAATACTGCTGTAAATGTTTCAGAGCAAACATTTCAAAAATTACATCCGGAATATTCCGAACTAACCATACAAGCGCCGTCATCTGCCATGGAAAAGAGATAATCCGTCTTTTCTTTACTATTCCCTTGTAAATTATTTCTGCCGCCTTTTCGGGACTTATCATAAATGGCATAAAAAATTCATTTTTATCAGTCATGGGTGTTTTTACGAATCCCGGTTTCACTGTAAGAACATCTACATTATAGAGTGATAATTCAACTCTTAGCGATTCAAGAATTTTCGTCATTGCCGCTTTACTGCCGCTGTAAACCCCGCTCTTCGGAAAGCCTCTGCTATCGGCAAGACTCGAAACCCCGACAAGAGTCCCCTTCTTCTCTTTGAAATACATAGGGAAAAGTTGCGCCGCACAATTCAGGAAACCCTCTATATTTGTACGGAGCACAGTAATTGCTTTATCAAGGTTAAATTCATGTATCGGATTCCTTTCGCTTGTGCCGCTGTTTAAAATAACAATATCAATAAATCCATATTTACTCAATATTGTTCTGAAAACTGATTCAACTTCCTCCCGATTCATAACATCACATACAAAAACATCCGCTTTACCGCCGTGAGAAAGTATTTCGTTTTGTACCTCCATAAGTTTCTCCCTATTACGGGAAACCATGAGAATATGATAACCCTCGCCGGCGAACTTCAAAGCCAGCGCCTTTCCAATACCACTGGATGCCCCTGTTATAAGCACAGTTTTGAACATTTTCACTCCGTATTTCAATTATTCAATATAATTCTGCAGATATTTAAATAATAATCAATGCGAATTATGTCTATCCTTTCCAAAATTAACTGAATTTATTATTTTTGTACAAAAACTATTCCAATGCCGGAAAATAATCTTCTCAATATCGATAACCTTTTGATAAATAAAGAGATACTAAAAGGTAAATTCTCACGTGAT
>CAYTLQ010000311.1:0-6380 GCA_964438715.1 uncultured Ignavibacteriaceae bacterium | reverse complement strand
GTTGCAGTCGATTTAAGAAGAGGTTCGCCAACATTCGGTAAACATTTTGCTGTAGAACTGAATGATAAGGAGCGGTTACGAGTTTATATTCCACCCGGTTTTGCTCATGGTTTTTCGGTGCTCAGTGAAACAGCAATCTTTCATTACAAATGTACAAGATTTTATAATAAACAATCTGAAAGAACACTGAAATATAACGATCCTGCATTGGGAATCGATTGGAAAATTAGTGAACCAATTGTTTCTGAAAAAGATCGTAACGGATTACCCTGGAAGGAATTACCGGAAGATTTTATTTTTCAAAATTAAACTAAAAAGAGGCGCAAATGTCAAAAACCGATACTTCTATGTTTTTTACTGACAGGGAAAGTCTTGAGAGTTATTCCCTCTCGAATCAGTTCGCCGAACACCTCGAATTTATGCTGGTAAAAGATCGCTTTACCGTTACACCTGATGATATTTATTTTTCACTTTCCGTATCCATCCGCGATAGACTTATACGCAAATGGTTAAGAACCCAGCATGTTCATAAAATTAAAGATGTAAAGAGAGTTTACTACCTTTCTCTTGAGTTCCTTATGGGCAGGTTACTCGGTAATGCTCTGGTAAATATGGACTATTATAATGAGTGCCAGAAAATTCTTGAAAAAGACGGGTATGTGCTTGAGGATATTATCGATCTTGAGCATGATATGGGACTTGGTAACGGAGGTCTTGGTCGTCTCGCCGCATGTTTTCTTGATTCTATGGCTACTCTCGATCTGCCGGCATTTGGATATGGTATCCGCTACGAATACGGCATCTTTAAACAAGGCATCGAAAAAGGTTATCAGGTAGAACAACCCGATAACTGGCTCTCGTATGGTAATCCGTGGGAGATTCAACGCCGAGAATTGAAATACAGAGTGAAATTTTACGGGCGAGTCGAAATTCATGAGGACGAGAAAAAGCGGCTTCACTTTAAATGGGTCGATACACAAGATGTTCTTGCAAATGCTTACGATGTACCTGTACCCGGCTATGATACCAATACTGTTAATAATCTTCGTTTATGGCAGGCACGAGCTACTGAAGAGTTTGATTTCAGTGATTTTAATGCCGGAAATTATCTTGCCGCAGTTGAGCATAAAAATCTGAGTGAAAACATTTCAAAAGTTTTGTATCCTAACGATACATATATCGAAGGGAAATTTCTGCGACTTAAACAGCAGTACTTCTTTGTGAGCGCATCTTTGCAGGATATCATTAGAAAATTCCGCATCAATCACTCGAATTATGAAAAGTTTCCCGACAAAGTTGCCATTCAGTTAAATGATACTCACCCCGTTATTGCTATTCCCGAACTAATGCGCATTTTACTTGATGACGAGGGACTCGGCTGGGATGAAGCGTGGAAAATTACTACGAAAACTTTTTCTTACACAAACCATACTGTTGTTCCTGAAGCTCTTGAGGAATGGTCGGTATCAATTATCGAAGAACTGCTTCCCCGACATTTGCAGATTATTTACGAAATTAATCAGCGCTTTCTTGATTTCGTAAAACAAAAGTATCATGTTGATGCAGAGGTGCTGAGTCAGCTTTCAATAATCCGTGAAGGGAAAGATAAAAAAGTTAGAATGGCAAACCTTGCAATCATTGGTTGTCACGCTATTAACGGTGTTGCCGCACTACATACCGAAATACTAAAAAACATCATTTTCCCACATTTTTATAAAATTTTTCCGGAAAAATTCTTTAATGTCACAAATGGTATTACACAAAGGCGCTGGCTGAGAACAGCTAACCCATCTCTTGCATCGTTTATTACTGACAGAATTGGCGATGGTTGGATAAAAGATCTTTCCCAAATAAAGAAAATTGAAAAATTTACCAAGGATAAAGAGTTCCTCGATACCTGGCGCGGATATAAGTGGTCGAACAAAACGGAATTAATAAAATATATCCAGAAAGAACATGATATAAAAATTGATCCCGATTCAATATTCGATATTCAGGTAAAACGATTCCATGAATACAAACGCCAGTTACTCAATGTCTTACATGTCATTTCATTATATAACAAGCTGAAAGATAATCCGAATCTCGATATACCATCACGCACAGTTATTTTTGCCGGTAAAGCCGCTCCTGCATATCTCCAGGCAAAGTTGGTAATTAAACTTATTAACTGTGTTGCGGAGGTTATTAATCACGACCCCGATATTAATGGTAAATTAAAAGTTGTCTTCCTGAAAAATTATTCTGTAACATTAGCTGAGAAGATTATTCCAGCAGCAGATCTCTCTGAACAAATTTCCACTGCCGGTTTTGAGGCTTCCGGAACCGGTAATATGAAATTTGCGCTTAATGGAGCACTCACGATTGGCACTATGGATGGAGCGAATGTCGAAATCCGTGAGGAAGTTGGAGAAGAAAATATTTTTATCTTCGGACTTCTGGCTGATGAGGTGCTTACACTAAAACAATCAAATTATAATCCCCGTGAATACTATGAGAGTAACCCTGATTTAAAGAGGGTTATCGATATGCTTGCATCGAATTATTTCAACAGATTTGAGCCCGGTATTTTTAAGCCTCTTCTTGATGGTTTGATGAATGTTGATTATTATTGTTTGTTCGCTGACTATGACTCCTACCTGAAAACTCAAAGAGAAGTGGAGAAATTATACCGTAATAAGGATGCATGGACGAAAAAATCAATAATTAATGTTGCAAGAATGGCTAAATTTTCAAGCGACAGATCAATTCAGGATTATGCTGAACTGATTTGGAAAGTAAAGCCGGTAAAAATAGACATTCAATAGTGTAATGTTCTACTATGTCCCTTTCTATTAATAAAGCGACCGGGCAAGACCCGGTCGTTTTGTTTTTAATTAATCGTAATGTACGGTTACCGAAGGAGAATCATCTTTCTTACATCAGCTTTTCCGTTTACAGAAAGTCGATAAAAATAAATACCCGAAGGCTGGCGTAAGGATTTTTCATCTGTTCCATTCCATGTAACCTTGTGTGACCCAGCAGGTAACTGCCCCTCGCGATATGTTTTTACAACTTCACCCTGCATATTGAATATTTCTACACTTATATCCCCGGCAGATTGCAACTCAAACCTGATTTCAGTTTGAGGATTAAACGGATTAGGAAAATTTTGCATGAGATGAAACTCTACCGGATTCTGATTATCAATTTCACCACTGATTCCGGTGCTATATACTTCGTAATAATAAACATTTGAATAAGGGTAGTTACTCTTTACAAAAACACACTCCAGAATGCCATCTGCATTAATATCGTAGATTGAAGGATATGAATAAAAAAATGACGGATCATTTTTTTCAAATACTGTATTCCCCGTTGTAATATCAACTATCTTAAATGCCTGACGGTAATCTGTACTTGTTCCATAATAAGCAAGGACATAGAATTCTGTGATATTGTCTCCGGTAAGATCCTGAGATAATGAATATATCTGATTACCTGCAAGTTTTTCAGCGGCGTTAAAGGTATAGGTATATTGTGGTGTTAGCGTAAAGCCCGCCTGCATAACCTGAAATTGTACCGTATCAAGAATATAAAGGCGTTCCTCCCACTTATTCCCGTTTTTCTGAAAGTCGAAATACCCCGAATAAGAAGTGCCGGGAACGGGTCCGGAATTCCAAATGTTTGTCCAGTTTTGCGGAAACACGCTCCTTGTACATAAAATTATAAAAATTGCGGGTAGTATGTAATTTCTCATTTTTCCTCAATTTGTATTTTATTTAATATTTTCCTGATTAACATTTTAAAATCGAACTCTTGATTATTACTGAACATTTTCCCCGTCACACATTTCAAGGCTAGGAAAAAATTCATATTATAGAAGGGTAAATCTACCAAATTTTACATTATAGATAGCGGAATTATTCGTAAAGTTTAATCTGAATGACAAGAAAGATTCCTCGTCCGAACAATAAAATATTAACTGACAAAATCAGAAAAATTAAACTTTTTCTTACCGATGTTGACGGAGTTTTAACCGATGGAGGTATGTACTACACCAATGAAGGTCTGGTTATGAAAAAGTTTCAGGTTAAAGACGGTATGGGTTCATATCTGCTAAGAGAAAAAGGAATTAAAGTTGGTTTAATCTCAAGTGACAAGGCACCAATCGGAAGGATACGAGGAGAAAGGCTTGAATTTCATTATATCTATACCGGTGATCTTAATAAGTTGCCGGCGCTTGAAGAAATTTGCCAAAAAGAGGGTATTTCATTTGAAAATGTTGGATATATAGGTGATGATGTAAATGATCGGGACATAATCAAAGTCGTCGGGTTCAGCGCCTGTCCTAATGATGCAGTTGAGAGTATTAAAGAGATTGTGGACTATACATGCTCGAAAAAAGGTGGACATGGAGCATATCGGGAGGTGGTAGATTTAATTTTAGCAACATTAAACGAGGAATAAACTATCTTGCGGCACTGCAAAAATTTCTGGTTCAGGATTTTTATTGCCCTTTTTCTTCTCCCTTTCATTCTATTTGGTCAGGATAGAGGGCTGAATGAAATTGATGTGTTGATAGAAAAAGGAGAATTCCGCAAAGCCGACTCGTTGATTAACTATCTTTTACCCTCCGCAAATAAAATAGAGGGTTACGAGCTAAGTTTCAGAAAAGATCTGATGAATAGAATCCGGCTGGATTTCCGAAAATCCGAAGAAGATGTTCTCAACTATATCAAAAAGTATTATCCAAATGTTACACCTGATATGCTCCGTAAATGGGAGACTGAAAAAAGTCTTGAAATGCGGTTAATTGATGGTGAGCGAAAATATTTCAGTCAGGCCGCAAGAAATTTTTTCCGGATAAATAAAGAAGCTAAAAAGTTAATGGAACAGATTGATGGACCCATAAACGATCCATTGGATTCTTTTCTACAGATTCATATACCTGCTGTTGTTCGTGAAAGAAAAATATCCGGCAAGGTTTACTCTTCTCCACAACAAATTAAAATTACTTATACTTTAACCGTCGATAAAAATGCTGTTCCGGAAGGAGAAATAATTCGCTTCTGGCTGCCTTTTCCGCGTGAAGGACATCAAAGGCAAATCAATATTAAATTACATTCCGTTGAGGCATCCTTACCTTCACCTTATGACAACACTTCTGAGTCCATTAAAATGCGGACACTATTACCCGATGAATATGTAATTGCCCCTGTGAATTTTCTCCAAAGAACATTATACTTAGAGGCTTCTGCAGTTAAAGACCAACCAACAATAGCGCGATATTCATTGACTTATACTGCTTTGTCTGAAGTACCTCGGATTACGATGGATGAAACTCTCACCTTTGGTGAAAGTTTACTTCTCTTTAAAGAATTCACAAAAGAGGAAAAACCTCATATAGTGTTTTCAGATGAATTAAAAGCGCTCTCCGACAAAATTACCACCGGTAGTAAATCTAAAACCGAAATATTAAAAAGAATATTCACATGGATTAGTATTAATATTCCATGGGCAAGCGCTCTGGAATATTCAACTATTAAAAACATTTCTGGCTACTGCATAGAAAACAGACATGGAGATTGCGGTATTCAGACCATGCTTTTTATGACTCTTTGTCGATATAATGGCATACCTGCCCGCTGGCAGAGCGGCTGGATGTTTCACCCCGGCTCTTTAAATTTACATGATTGGTGCCTCATTTATACCGATCAGTATGGATGGATACCGGTCGATCAGTCATTTGGCATACAAAATTTTGATGATCCAAACTTGAAGTATTTTTACCTTGGCAATACCGATAATTATCATTTTATTGTGAATGATGGATATTCGCAGAATTTATTTCCAGCCAAAGTATATCCACGAAGTGAAACAGTCGATTTCCAGCGCGGAGAGGTCGAGTGGAAAGGCGGTAATCTGTATTTCAACAATTGGGATTATGATATGAAAGTTGAGTTCTTAAATGAAGAATCGGAAAAATAAATAAAACACTGTTTGATATGAAAAGATGTACAATTTTACTTTTGCTGATTATTGCATTCGCCGGTAGCAGCAATTCCCAGGATAAAAAATACTTCGATTCACCATTTGGTTTCGGAGGAGGATTTACGCCGGCATGGTTTTTTCCCGGCGTTGAAAAGTTAAATGAACATGTAAAATCCTTCGGAGTGCCGGAAATAGGTACCTCGGGCTTTTACCTTTCCGGCGGTGGCGGATTCGTATATCTGCCAATTGTCCGTAATCTCCGGATTGGTGGTGTAGGTCTTGGTGGTTCCACGAGTGAAAAGTCGTTAGTCAATGGTTATGAGCACGAAGTTCAGTACGATAATGGATTTGGTGGATTCAGCATTGAGTACACATTGCCTCTTCTGAAAAATATCGCAGTCTCAGTT
>CAYTLQ010000310.1:0-5458 GCA_964438715.1 uncultured Ignavibacteriaceae bacterium | reverse complement strand
AACTCTTCTTTCAATAAGTCATACAAATGTGAAACAAAAAGCGAATTGCCCCCGCGATAAGGATAAGCAGGACCGACAATGATTATTTTATACTGTTGCGACATTATCAAAAGTTTTTAGTTTACAAAGGTAAGAATTTTCGAAGGTATTAAATGCAATTAACGGGATATATTTTACTTTGTAAAAAAACTGCTGTAACAAGGATTAAATGTTCGGATATTTTGCAAGAGCATCATCCACTTCTTTTATGGTTGGGAAGTAGTGAATGCCGGTATAGTCTCTCGCAATTTGCTCTCTCAATTCCTCGTTAATTCCTTGTCCCCCTACAAAAATCACAACTTCAGGTGAGGATTTACGAATTTGATTAATAACTTCAAAAAACCTCAGAAAATTCATATAAAACCCAAATGAAAGCGCAACTACATCAGGATTTTTTTCTGTAACAAATTTGACTATTTCTTTTGTAGGGGTATTGGTACCAAGAAAATATGTTTTCCATCCGTTCAGTTCGAAGATATGTGCTACCATTTTCGCCCCTATTTGATGGAATTCTTTATCAATGCAACTGACCAGCGCACTGTACGATTTTCCTTCATTTGGCCTGACGGGAATTCTGTTTATAAGGTTTTCCGTTATTTGTGAGGCCATGTGCTCATCGGCAATACTGATTCTGTTTTCTTCCCACAGCTTGCCAATCCGGTACATGGTTTTTTGAAATAAATCAACATATATTTCTCTGATGCTGGTTCCCTGTTGCAACAACTCGTCAATAATCCTATTACAGGTAGCTTTGTCTCCTGCGAGTAATGCATCCAGATATTCGAGATAAACAGATTCTAAAATCATAACATTGTAATATTCTTCTTAATTTGAAGAAGAAAAAGTGAAAATTATAAAACATTATGCCTAAAGATATAAACATTTATGTTTCTCAAAAAATTCCCTTATCGGGAATAAAATTACTCAAAAGTAAAGGGTTTAGAGTTGCTGTAAATTCCTCCGGGGAACAGTGGTCTGAGGAGGATTTTTTAAGAATTGCAAAAAAAGCAGACGGCCTGATTACTTTACTAAGTGACAAAATAAACCCAAAAATACTGGATGCACTGAAAAAGTGTAAAGTTATTTCGAATTATGCCGTGGGTTTCAATAACATCGATGTACAATATGCCGCTCAGAAAGGAATTTGGGTAACCAACACTCCTGGTGTGCTGACAGATGCTACTGCAGACCTCACTATGGCATTAATACTTGCCGTTGCCAGAAGAATTACCGAGGGTGATCGTTTTATGCGGGATGGCAGGTTCACAGGTTGGAAACCGGACTTACTCCTTGGTGCGGAACTTAAAGGCAAAACTCTGGGTATTGTCGGAGCAGAAAGAATCGGTACCGCAGTTCCTGAACGAGCTTCTGCTTTTGGCCTTACGATAATCTATTTCAACAGATCGCGAAATCCTTTCATAGAAGAAAAATTGAAGGCCCGCAGAAAATCTCTTCCCGTGTTAATGAAAACAGCCGATATTATTTCTCTTCATTTACCTCTGCATACCTCAACAACCAAAATAATCAATAAAGAAATGTTGAGACTGATGAAACCCTCGGCAATTCTTATCAATACTGCCAGAGGTGAAATTCTGGACGAGAAGGCGCTAATACAAATTCTTAAGAAAAGAAAAATATTTGGAGCCGGATTTGATGTATATGAAAATGAGCCAATGGTAAATAAAGAACTTTTCACGCTGGATAATGTAGTGTTGGCACCTCACACGGGAAGTGCAACACTCGAAACCAGAAACAGGATGTCTGAAATTGCAGCAATAAATGTTATTGAAGTACTCTCAGGCAATAGACCGCCGCATCCGGTAAACATACCAGTTCTCAATGCCAATAAATAGCTCATCCCTGAATTATGCCGTTAGTCCGTTTTGTAGTGCAACTTGTTTAACTTCTGAATTAGATTTCTACATTAATACTTCAAATCTAATTGAAAGATCTATAATGAATATTGCCGCTACAATTTTTTTCATCTGCATTTTAGGAGGAAATATATTTGCAAAAGAATCGGATGATAAGGGTAACTATAAAGCAGAAACACAACGCATTAACACCCAACTGAAAATTGACGGCAAACTAGATGAATCTGAGTGGTCAACTGCAAAACGATATACTATTGGTTTTGAAATTGAACCCGGGGAGAACACGGTACCAAGGGCAGAAACAATATTTTTTACTTTATACAATGATGAATATCTTTACTTTGCCTTCAGATGTTTCGATCCTAATCCTTCAGAAATACGAGCTACCGTTACCGACAGAGATAAAATTTTTAATGATGATTTTGTGATTATTTTACTTGATACATACTCCGATAATCAACGAACCTATGAACTATTAGTCAACCCATACGGAATTCAGGGAGATCTGCTTCGGACAGGAAATAATGAAGACCCCGGTTTTGATATTATCTGGTATTCAGCCGCTGAAAGAACAGAAACAGGATACACCGTTGAAATGGCAATTCCGTTTAAGTCAATTAAATTCCCTGATTCCGATTCACCGATATGGGCATTACAAGCAGGAAGAATTTTTCCCAGGGAAAACCGATATGTTTATTTCTGGACACCATCGGATAGAAACAATCCCTGCTTTATGTGTCAAAGTGGAAAGCTGATCGGTCTTTCGGATATTCCCCATAATATTTCAGCTGAGATTTTACCTTATGCAATAGGATTTCAAAGCGCCCGATTAGAGGATTCAGATGATCCTGATAAAGGATTTTTCAACGAAGATCTGAAGGGACGGATTGGCGCCGGGTTTAAAGTCAACCCATCTTCATCTATGACCATGGAAGGAGTGGTGAATCCGGATTTTTCACAAGTTGAAAGCGATGCACAGCAAATAAGCGTCAATAGTACATTTTCCCTTTACTATGAAGAGAAAAGACCATTCTTTCTTGAAGGGATCGAATTATTCCGCAGTGGAATGAGTGTATTTTATACCCGACTTATCAATAATCCGCTTTATGCGGCAAAGATTACCGGAAAGCAAGAAAAAGTATCTTATGCTCTTTTAACTGCTTATGACAGAAATACGCTTTTTATTGTTCCGGGAGAAGAAGGAAGTTCTACTATCTCATCCTCAGAAAAAAGTTTTAGCAACATTTTACGGGCACGATATGATTTTGCTGAAGACTCCTACTTCGGCGCTATTATTACCACGAGAGATCTTTCCGGCGGGCATAATTACAACGCCGGAATTGACTGGAATTATCTCTTCGAGAAGCAGTATTACATAAGGGGACTGTTTCTGTTTTCCAATACTGAAGAAGTTTCCGATTCGAATATCTTTAATAGCTCAAGGAAATTCGGCAGTACACAATATAATGCCGCCTTTAATGGTGAAAAATTCAGTGGCACAGCTCTCAGATTAGATTTTAAGCGTTCAAGCAGAAACCATTATTTCGAAATGAGCTACCGAGACATTTCACCCCTTCATCAGTCGCAAATGGGATTTATGACAAAAAATAATACTCGCAGTATTGAAGTGGAAAATGCTTATACTATTTATCCCGAGGAGTCGGTAGTAACAAACTCGTATATCTTTGCCCGTTACGGATTAGCTTTTAATCACTCGCATGTCCGCAAAGATAATTGGTTGGTAGTTGGAGTTAATACTGTTTTCAAAGGTCAGATAAGAACTTTTGCCGGTGTTTTGCCGATTAATGCTGAGCAATTCAAAGGTCAATCATTTTCCAATATATTTCGCTACATGTTTGAAGTAAATGCCAGGCCATCGGATGCCCTTGCTATCGGATTTGATAGCGATTTTGGTAAATTTATTTATCGATCCGATAATCCCAAAACCGGCAGAGGCCACAACCTTGATGTCTGGGTAACAATCAAGATAAGCGACCAATTTCAGTCCGGTTTCGATTTTGGGCGCTCACGGTTATCTGATATAAACACAGGGGAACTCTTTTACGATGGTTACATTCTTCGTAATACCACTACTTACCAGTTTAGTGAAGAATCATACCTTCGAATGATAAGCGAATATAATTCATTCGAAAAATCTATCAACTTGTTCCCCTTGTTTAGCTATAAATTAAATGCCTTTACTATTTTTTATATTGGCTCTACAAACAATCTCAGGGAATTTGATAAACAAGACCGATGGATACAATCAGAAAGGCAGTATTTTCTTAAAATCCAATATCTGTGGACGCTATTGTAAACTAAATAAATTGTTCAGTCACATTAAGCATTACTCCTCTTTGAGCAAGGTGTGCTATAATTTTATCATAATTTGCCAAATTTGTTATAATATTTTCAGGAGCCAGAACCCCTTTTTTTTCAATTGCACCTGATAACATTAATTCAGCCACAGCAGTACATGTGTAACCGGTTGTTCTCGCCATTGATGAATAACCATCATTACGATTGAACCGGTCAAAAAGATAATATTGCCGCCGAATTCTTCGACCTTCTTTACTTCCTTCTATATTTATTAACATAGCAGTGAACTCATCCTCTTCACTTTCATATTTCCATTGGGGCAGAAGTATTGAGGCAGTTACATCGAGTGGTTTCAACTTCATTCCTTGTACCTCAACAGGCTGTTCACTAAAAAATCCCATATCGCGCAGTAAAATTATTTTTTCTATATGTCCCGGATATCGTAATGTTTTTTCTTTCATTTCGGAGATACCACCAATATTAAGTAATGAGCGCAATCCATCAGTATTGAATGCCTCCAATGTTCCCACAGGTTCAATATCAATGTATTCCCTGTCTGAAAGCGCCGGTTTAACTACGATTTTTCCGTTTTCTATGAGTCGTGCAGGTCTTGTATATTCTTCAATAACATCGATAGCTGAAAAAGGAGCCTTGTAGTCGTGAGGGTACAACCTCTTGAACGGAAGTCCACCAACATAACACGCGTACGAGTCAACTTTTACTGTGAGAAGGTTTGCAGCTAGTATGATATTGCTCAGCCCGGGCGCAACACCACAATCATAAACAACTGTTACTCCGGCCTTTTGAGCCATTGTATTAAGTTCAACGGTGTCCTCCGGAAAAAATGATATATCAACTATGTTCTTTTTTAATTGTATTAATTTCTTAAGAAGCGCATATCCTAAAAATCCCGGTACCGCTCCAATGAGTAAATCAGCCTCCTTACTCACCTTTTCAATAAAATTATCATCAAAAACATCCCCTTCAAATTTTATTATTTTCTCTGACTCCGGCATCTTGCGTAGGTTTTCATCATTTTTATCAATCACGGTAACTGTATGAAATTTTGCAAGATCTGTTACAATTGCCCTTCCTACCATACCGGCACCAAAAACGGTTATCTTCATACATTACCTTAAAAATTCTTTATTAAAATTTCTAAATAGTGTAATTTAATTTTATATTTCTTTGAAAGAACATTTCAGAATGAATTTTTCTTAATTCTT
>CAYTLQ010000309.1:0-4874 GCA_964438715.1 uncultured Ignavibacteriaceae bacterium | reverse complement strand
GTTCTCATTGCAAGCGGATTAAGCGGTTATATAAATTCACTTTCTACAATTCTCGTTACACTTGTTGCAATGGTAACGAATAAGCTTATTCAGGGGCTGGCGTTGGGGTCATTCATAGAATCACCTGAAGGTTCTTTAACTGCATTTCTTCTTTCGAAATTAGATCCATTAACAATCTGGTCGCTTGCTGTGTTTGGACTGGGACTTGCAAAACTTGGTAACTCGGACGATAGTAAAAAATATATTATTACCGTTCTCGCAATTTGGTTTGGTTGGGGACTCTTATGGCATTTCATCGTGCAGGCAGTTCCATTTCTTAAATATTTCGGCGCATAATCACCCCCTTCACAAAGGCTGTCTCAAACGAGACAGCCTTTTTTACTTAAAACCGAAGCAAGTAACAGAAATAGAGGGGGCAAAATCAAACAGATTGTGAAATATAATTTCGCCATTCGTCGTGTTTTTTTTTTTTGACGCCACCAACCTGAATAAGTCAATTATTTTATATACCGGAAAAGCAAACCTGAAAGCCACTTTGGTTGCATAAAACCTCTGTGAACTAAGCCCTTTTACTGAAAAATTCTCTTTTATACGATTCTTTGGATAACTCCCTACTTTATTCATATTACATAATATTTACTCTGTCTGTAATTTCGGGTTTGTGAAAAACAGATTATATCGGTAGGTTGTATATCGAATTTCATCAGGAAATATTTATAGCTCTCTACCGTTGACATCAGGGTATAACTCCCAAATATTTATTTCAAATGCTGAAACTAAGAGATAATATGAGACAAAAACTCGCCAAATTAAAACGGTTACAGTAGTAGGAAGTAACGCTATAATTTGGTTAGCGTACTATAATCTACATTTATCACTATAAAAGAGTTAAGTGAAGTAAAGAATTTAATTGATATAGTTAACATAAGTTAGTTTAATCATAAACTATAAAATTAATTTCGGATAAATTAGTTACACTAACCTATTTTTGATCCCTTTACAAATATTACAATTGACTGTAAACCTCGCGAGGACAACTACAGAAAATATGTTTTTAGCTATGAAATATCTCAATAGACAGGAAACGATGTTGCAAAACACATGTTTAACTTCCAACAGAATGCTGTGTAAACATGGTAATTGTATTCGCCAACTTACGAATTCAGTGCTCATCGAAACGCCCGTTTCGGTTACTACGAAATCTACCTGAACATCAGGCCCAAAACTGTTATATTAAAAAGTACTTTATAATTACAGGCTATCGAATGGACTTTTTATCTTCTTCACAGAATGTGGATTAATTTGCGTATAAATTTGTGTTGTTGAAAGATGTTTATGACCAAGTAATTCCTGAATGTATCTGATATTAATTCCATTATCGAGAAGATGTGATGCAAAGCTATGGCGCAATGTATGAACTGTAACTTTTTTCCTGATGTTCACTTTTCTGACTGCCTTAGTAAATATTGTTTGAATACTTCGTACCGAATATTTACCTCCAGTTTGACCCTCAAACAAATAGTCTTTTGGTTTGTAATGAGCAAAATATTCACGAAGCAGTTTCAATAATTTTTCTGACAGCATCACAAATCTGTCATTTTTGCCTTTTGCATTCACAATTTTAATTGTCATGGCAGATGAATCGATATCTCTGATTTTAAGATTAACCACTTCAGAAATACGCAAACCACAAGAATAAATAGTTGATATTATTGTGCGATGTTTTAAGTTTTCAATTGAGTTAATAATATTTCTTACCTCCTCTTTGGTTAAAACATTAGGCAAATTATTTGGTTTTTTCATTTTAACAAAGAAGTCAAAGTCAATTTCTTTTTTAAGAACATCGAAAAACAGAAAACGAACCGAAGCAAGCGCTTGCTTCATAGAGGAGTAAGAAAATTTTTTGGATTCTTTGATATAGTTGAAATAATCAAGCAAGAATTTAGAGTCAACACTGGGAACCTTGTTGGTTTTAACATAGTCAAGAAATAAATTTAGGTGGTTAAGATAAGTTTTTTCAGTAGCAGGAGAGTAATTTTTAACATGAAGAATTTTCATAAATAAATCAACCAAATCTGCTCTTTTCATTATTTACTTTCTTAATATCTCAATTATAGAAGATATCACGCAACCTAAATTGCACTTTAAAAAGGAAATTCGCAATATTGCGTAAAGAATTTTGTTACAGGCAAGCGTAAAAACAGAACACAAAATAAAATAAGATGAAAAAAAGAACTTTACAAATTTTGACAATTGGTCTTTTATTGACAGGACTATTTGGGTGTAACGGAGTTTCAAAGAACGAATACGAAACACTAAAAACAGAAAACGAAAAATTAAAACAAGAAATCGAAGACTTAAAATTTGGCCCTGACAAACTTCTCTCACAAGCCAAAATATATCTTGAAAATAAAGAGTTTAGTAAGGCTAAATCTGAACTTCAAACTTTATTGGATAAACACCCTGCGTCACCACAGACTACAGAAGCGAAACAACTTTTAGACTTGGCTGATAATGGTATAAAGGAAGAGAAATTAGCTGAAGAGAAAGCAAAAGCGGAAAAGGAAAAAGCAGAAAAAGAAAGACTTGCGAATGCAACTAAAAAAATGCGAGTAAAGGTGGACGATATGAATGACATAACCTGGTATTATGACAAAACTTCACCACAATACACTAACTACAATGGTTTTTACGCATACATTGGGAAAAAGGAAGGAAGTAAACCTTGGCTAAGATTGGTAATTCAATACGCTGCTGACGATTGGCTTTTTATTGAAAAGTATATTATCAAAGTTGACGGTCAGACATATAACATTACCGAAGAATCATACGGAGAAATTAAAACCGACAATGGAAGTGGCGGAATTTGGGAGTGGCTCGACAGAAAAGTAGGCTATTCAGAATATCAAATAATTAAAGCTGTTGCAAATGGAAAAGATGTAAAGATTAGGTTTAATGGGAAAGACTATTATAAAGACAAAACCATAACTGAACAACAAAAGACAGCATTAAGAAATGTTTTGGACGCATATGAAGCTCTTGGTGGAACAACGGACTTCTGACAGAACGCCAGCCTGTAACAGCACCTATAAGAAATTGGCGGTTCAGTGGTTAATTGAAGCTTCGTGCTTCGTATCAAGTTTAGTGCAAGTTGACAGTTTTGTGCTTCGAAATCGCCAACTTCTTATAGCTGCAAAACGTTATAGCCAATGGTAAGACGACAAAACAGAACTATATGATTAAATTCAACGAGCGGCAAAAAACTAAAATAAAAAGTTTAAAACCACTCACTGACTCTAAGTTTGTATACCGTAGGGAAAGATGGACTAACTTAAATGTAGACTTCAAGCAATTAATTCAAGACTTTGAAGACAAAGAAATTACCAGACAAAATGTAATTGACGCTTACAAGGAATATTATGTAAACAACTCAAATGGTTTTATGAAAGCATTTTTGCTGACAATGGTTTGGGGCTTTGCTAATACTGGTTACGGAACTCACAGGACAAATAAATACATTACCGATAATAACAACATTAATAAAATAAAAGAAGCACTTGATTTTATTAAACAAGACAGACAAGACAGTTTAAAAAATGCTTTTAAGAAATTAAAAGAAATAAAAGGGCTTGGAGTAAGCTACTTGACAAAAATACTATACTTCGCAACAAGGGCAAAATCTGCGGAAAACTATGCAATAATATTTGACATTAGAGTTGCTGCGGCATTAGTAAAACTAACGACACCAAAAGAAATCTATGAAATTGTAAATGTTGGACCTTCTTCAAAATTTACTGACTACCAAAAATTCAACAACTTAATTCATAAATTAGCCAAAGACAATCAAGTTGAAGCTGACCAAATGGAAATGTATTTATTTAATCAAGACTTTGACTAAAATGACAAGAACCACTGGCCATAACACGGGTTTTGCGTCAGGCGGGGTGACGTGCTTATTCAAAGCTCCTCACTCCTATCTGCGTTCGTCTCGGGCGACACTGACTGCGTCAGGTCTCCCGCCCGAACGCAAAGCCCGAAAACGTTATAGGCTATGGTAAGACGACACTAAGAAAAATCAGACTTTTTTGAAAAATGGAAATAACGCCAACAATAGAAAAATACTTAAATGAAATTACTTCAGACGAATTTCACAGATATAAATCGTGGGACAATTGCTACCAATCATTCAATGCATCAAAACAAACGGACATTCATATTTTAGAGTTGGCATTTTATTTGGCAAGTTGGGGAATGTATAGAGGTTCAAGTGGCTTACTTCAAAAAAATCATTTAATTCATAAAGGTGCAGTTGACATTTTGTTTTCTTATGAAGGACAAAAACTAAAGTGCAACTCAAAAAATGAAGTAAATAAATCTAACGTCAACGACATTTTAAAGCTAAAAGAAAAACTATTTAACCATTACAAAAACATTAAGTTTACAAAAGGAGCAGACAAACCAAAACCAATTTCACCTACAGACACATTGTTAAGCAAAATTTTACTTGGTACTTTAGGTTGCGTTCCCGCTTATGACAGGTATTTCATTGACGGCTTAAAAGAAATGAAAATGAAATATACTGCTTTCAATGACACTTCATTAAATGAGCTATTTGACTTTATCGATACTCATAAAACCGAAATATACAAAGCACAAAACCTAATTTTGACAAAGACAAACTTACATTATCCCGCAATGAAAATTTTGGATATGTATTTTTGGCAAATAGGTTATGACAATGAAGTGAAAGAAAAACAGAGAAAGAAAAAAACAGAAAATCTAAAATGACGACAAGTACCACAGCCTATAACAGCCGTTTGCCGCAATGGGGGTTGACGTGGTTAAATCAAGTGCAGTGCTTCTATCAACATTTG
>CAYTLQ010000308.1:0-3198 GCA_964438715.1 uncultured Ignavibacteriaceae bacterium | reverse complement strand
CGCATAAGCGATATCTATGGAGCAATTCCCGCGATTACCGGTAAAATAGAATTAGTTTATGAGGGTGAACAGGAAGGACCTGCCAAGGTCGCTTTGCTGATAATTGGAAAGGCAATACGGACAATGTTCACTACTCTTTTTCCTTCACCGGAAAAATCTAAAAAAAGTCAGGAAAAGAATATCTATCAATCCATCTTAGATTACTTTAAGAACGGTACTCAGCTCGATCTTTTACTGAATGCATCTGACAAAGAGTATGTTTCAACTCTTGAACAGATAAAATCCTTACGAGACATTGTTAAAACATATCATCCTAATCTCAACATAAGTCAGCAATATCTTTATATGGAATTTTTATTGTTTGGGTTGTCTGAGTATTCAATGTTGAGCAAATTCCGGTTGGAGCGTTCTGTTCAGTTTAAGGATATGATGAGCTCGATGTTTAATCTTTCAACGCAACAGGATGATGATGAAGATTATCTAAACGATGATCTATATAAATAGAAACCTGTTATCCAAGATCGAATTAAGCGCCGGGTAATTGCTTAAGGGATTTTTCCACCGCTTCTTTAAAACTTGCAATATTCACAGGTTTTTGAAATATATATTCAATACCCATATCTGTATATGCCAGAAGCTCACTTTTACCTATATCGCCACTGAGAATCATTACCGGTGGTTTACCTTTGATGGGTAGTTCCCGATATGCCTTCACAAACTCAAGTCCGTTCATAATAGGCATTATATGGTCGGTAATAATCAAGGCGGGGGAGTGAGTTTTCAGCATCTCAAGACCTTGTTTTCCATTGCTGGCGCTGATAATATCAAAATCCATAACAAAACTTTTGAGTAGTTTTGAGTAGAGAATTCTATCAGTAGTATTATCCTCAATTATTAAAATTGAAGCTGATGCTTTGGGCAGGGTGAAGAAAAACCGAGTACCTTTTCCTACTGTACTCTCAACATTAATTTTACCACCGTGTCGTTCAACTATTTCACGAACGAGCGAAAGCCCAAGTCCTGTGCCTTTCTCTCCCGAAGTGCCATCAGTGGTAAATTTCGAATCAATATTAAACACTTTAGAAATATTTTCCGGTTTAATTCCCACACCTGTATCAGTTACCGATACTTCTATAAACCTTGGTTGATCAGCCTGCCTTGCTGTAATGGAAATAATTCCACCGCTCGGGGTAAACTTTAAGGCGTTTGATAGTAAATTATTAAAAACTTGTGAAATAAGGTTGGAATCGACAAATACGACAAATTCAGAATTAATTTCATTCTTCAGTGTAATATTTTTTTGGATAGCAAAACCAGAGAGTGATGAGATAGACCTTTGTGCGATGTCAAATAATTCAAATCGTACAGGTTCAAAGTGAATCCGACCGGTTTGAAGGCGCGTCCAGTCTAACAGTGAATTCACAAGTCCAAGCATGTTTTTGGAAGACTCCTGAATATAGCTTATGTACTGTTTTCTATCTTCGGGAGAAAGATCATCATCGCTAAGCAAAAGATCGGTAAATCCTAAAATGGAGCTAAATGGAGTTCGTAAATCGTGGGATATTATTGATATAAACCGGTCTTTAGTCTCATTTAATTTTTTCAATTTCTGTGCTGAAAGATGAAGGTCTTCTTCCGCCTTTTTCTGAAGGGAAATATCACTTACGAGTCCAAAAGCTTTTGTGATTTCCCCTTTTCTGTTCCGCAGTACATTAAGTTTGTTACGAACCCATACAATATTCCCATTTTTATTAATCAGCCGAAACTCAAATATTTCCGAGTTTTTGTAAGAATTCTGAAAGAAATTTTTTAATTTTTGTTTTACCATCCTGAAGTCATCGGGATAAATTATCCGGAAAAAAAATTTCTGATCTTCAAGTAATTCTATCTGAGTATAACCGGTAATTTTTTCAACGGAGGTAGTGAAAAAGATAGTCTTGAGTTTGTTGTTTATTCGTTCAGCAGTAAAGAAAAAGTCGTCGATGTTTTCTGTAATACTTCTATACCGTTCCTCCGACTCCTTAATTGCTTGTTGTGTTCTTTTATGCTCGCTAATATCTCGGGCAACAATGATTAAAAAGTCTTTGGTATCGGATGAGAATGTGGTAACCGAAACCTCTGCATAAAACTTTGACCCATTTTTCCTTTGTGCAAGAAATTCGTAACGAGTGGGTATATCTTTTTTTTGTTTACGAAGCGCAGTATAATCGGCTACTCGTTTCTGTTCTTCTTCTGATACAATTTTCAGTGATTCAACCCCGATGAGATGTTTAGCTGATTCATAGCCATATAGTTTGGCAAAGGCTTCATTTGCCAATATAAATTTACCATCGCACTCTACAGCTATGCCGTCATTCGAAAAATTAAAGATTGACCTCAGCATAAATATTTCATTACGACTCTTTGCCTCCTGAGTAACATCGTACCCAATAAGGCCGAAGTTATTTTTATCTTCGGGAATGTTGAAAAGTATAATCGAAAAAACCCTTACTTCACCTTCCTTTGTCTGCAATGGTAATTCAATTGGGAATGATTTACCACTCCTAAGTGATTGCCATGTTAAGTCATTTTCAACTACAAATTTCGGATCCACGAGATCAAAAAAGTACAAAGTATTACGATTGGGATTGATCTGTCCGAATGTTGTAACAAAGGCTTTGTTTGGTTCGCTTACTTCACCGTATTTATTGAGTCTGCAGGCAATGCCGGTGTTATTATCAAGTCCGGCACGAAAATATGCAGAGTCAAAAAGTAATTGCTGATACTGCTGATGCTCTTTTGTTATATCCTTAAAAAAGAGGAGAAGGTTCTCATGGCCTTCCTCGTTATCAATTTTACGGGCAGAATATTTCAAGGTTTTTGTTTCGGAGGCAGGTGTGGAGAATGAGATAATTTGTTCGAAAGACGGTTCCTTTTTCAGCTTATTAATCAGATCTTCCGATAAGGCTGGAATGATTTTCCAGAGATTTTTACCATAAACCTCACTCCGTCTGAAAAGGAAAATTTTTTCAGCAGCACGATTCCAAAAAATAATTTTTGATTTATCGTTAATAGTAACGAGACCTTCATCCATGTGCTGTGTAAAACTGTAATATGTTTGCAGTTCTGAAAGTTCTCGTTTCTGATTTTCGATCATTTTCAGAAAAATTGTTATTTCCCGCATTCCAATAAAGTAGAGAAGGCGCACCGGTTCATTGC
>CAYTLQ010000307.1:0-3359 GCA_964438715.1 uncultured Ignavibacteriaceae bacterium | reverse complement strand
CTCAAGAGCCTTCGAAAGACCAAACGATTTCTCGAGTACTTTTTTGAGCATATTCAATTCCACCCTCCAGCATGTACTCACGGGCAATGATGAGATTATAAAAATCGTGCATTACTGTTTCTGCTGTAACAGAAGGAATATTGCGAACTTTTGTAATCTCTGCAGAGATATGTTCTACATCATTGCCATCTAAATATTTTAACACCTGTGAAGCTGTGTCAACATCAAGTGCTATAAGCAGAAGTGCGGCTTTCTGTACACCAGAAAGAGTTAATTGTTGTTGTGTTGATTGTTCTTTCTTTACAGGCTTATTACTCATAATCATCTTCCCTTAACCAAAGATTAATGAGTTTTGCAGCTTCCATGGGGTTTTTGGAAACATAATTTATTATTTTATCCTGCTGAGCCTTTTTCTGCAATGCTTCGGTGCTATATTCATCAGCAATATCACCAACCTCAATCATTGGTCTTTTAACAGTGGAATGATTTCCAGACTCCAATTTTAAATTTGAACTTCCGTTGCCCTGCACACCGGTTGCGGCGAGAAGATCTGGGATTTCTGCATCTTTATAATTAAATGTGCCAATAACTATTTTTTCATTTTTCAGTCTTTTTAACAAGCTCCTTAACAGAAGCATAACAGCAGCAATTGCAGTAAGACTAAGTATTACATTTGAAAGATCATTTATCGGCATAAATAGCGCATTGTCAGTTTCTGTAAGGTCATCCATTTCCTGCGTCTCAAATGGCATTGTTACAACCGAAACTTCATCGTTTCTTTCGGCATTAAACCCAACCGCCTGTTTAATGATTTCTTCGAGCTTTTTCATTTGCTCATCAGTTCTGGGTTCAATTACTTTTTTAACTTCTTCTCCCTGCTTAATTTCTTTTGTAACTCCATTAATTACCGCCGCAAGGGTAAGCCTTTTAATATTACCGGCGCCTTCAATTACCCGTTGAACTGTTTTACTAACTTCATAGTTCGTTGTTGTATTTTCCGTCAACACAACATTAGAATCACTTATCGATTTACCGCCACTCTCAGACTTAATAGTTTGTTCGCTGATAGCGACCTGTGTTTCCGGATCATACAGTTCCATCGTTTTTTCAATCTGGTTAAAATCAATGTCTGCATTTATTCGAATAACTGAATTACCGTAGCCAAGAACATTATCAAGAATTGTTTGTGCTTTATTGACTAGGTAATTTTCCACAGCGCTTTTTAGTTCATACTGTTTACCCGTAGTTACTCCGAAAGATCCATCATCCTGATTTCTTGTAAGTAAATTACCTTTTGTATCAACAATGGTTACTTTTTCCGGACGGAGACCTTCGACACTTCCGGCTACAAGATTTGCAATAGCCTGAATGTTCTGTTGAGAAAGACCTGCGCCGCCGGAGAGTTTCAGCACAACTGATGATGTTGGTTCTTTCTGTTCATCCTTAAATACCGATTTCGCCGGGAAAACTATATGCACTCTGGCAGCTTCAACACCGGCTTGCTGCATTATTGTACGGGAAAGCTCGCCTTCAAGTGCCCGCTTGAAATTGAGTTTTTGCATAAAGTCAGACATGCCCATTGTGTTTTTATCGAATATTTCATAACCAATAACACCTGAGCTTGGTACACCTTTGCCTGCAAGTGCAAGTCGTGCCTCATATACTTTTTCTTTTGGTACTCGGATTGTTTGATCAGCTTCATCTACCTTGTATGGTATTTTTTCCGACTGAAGATATTCAATCGCCTTTCCTGCATCTTCCTGACTTAGATTTGTAAAAAGTACAGAGTAGTTTGGTTCGTTAAAAATGAATAAGGCAAAAACAAGAATTACCAGGGTAAGTATTATAACTCCACCCAGCATTATTTTCTGCTGAAAAGAAAACTTATTAAAAATTTCCAGTACTGTTTCTATGTAATTTTTCTTATTCTGTTCCACGGTTATTGCATTCTTGTTAATTCACGATACATATCAAGAGTTTTATTTCTTATTTCCATTAGTAATTCCAAACTCGTCTTAGCTTTTTCGCCGGCAATCATTACATCATGAATTTCTACCTTGCCGCCATTGATAAATTCTTCTGTCAGTCTTTGCGATTCGAGCTGATCTGCATTAACACTGGTAAAGAAGCCATTTAATACCTCACCGAACGGCACTCCATCTGTTTTTTCTGTTTTTTTCTCTCCGGGCAGAGAAAGACGCTCGCCTAATCCATCTATTTGCATTTTACATTTTCCTGTCGAATAGTGAACCAATACTTACACCGGACATTTTTCCGGAGCGTTGATAGAAATGATAATCTGCAATCTCGGTCTTCTGTTCAGGATATAAATTTTTAAAGAATTCCTTTTCTTCTCCTGAGATTAGCTCATTAACATCAAATGGTTTGCTTTTTGCGCTTATTGCAGAAGTTTTAATGTTGTACGGATTATAATTTCCAATGGAATTAGTATTTATCTTCATTTTATATTTCCAGTGAATCTTTTGCAATCTGTTTTGCTGAATTAAATGCTGTTACATTTGCTTCATAACCTCGCGTTGCGGCAATCATATCCACCATTTCGGTAATGATATTTACATTAGGCATAAGGACATAACCTTCTTCATTCGCATCGGGGTGATCAGGCATAAAAACCATATCACCAGGTCGATCATCCTTTAACTCACTCATTTCAATATTCATCTCATTAAGCTGAGGGGTCTCGGATACCAATACATTCGTGAAGTGGCTATCATCGCTACGCTGTAATGTAATGCTAGAGTTTCCGGGACTACTATTAAGATTACCATCGTTGTTTAGGATACGCAGGTATTTTCTTTGGTAAGGTCCGCCATCCGCCATTTTTGTTGTATCAATGTTTGCAATATTTTCCGCAACCAAATCCATTTTCTTTCTCTGGATTCCCATACCTTTAGCGCTTATCCGGAATCCGCCAAAATTCAGATTGATTTTCATGCTCCACCACCACCTTTAATTATACTTTGCATTGTCTTAAAGTATCCGCTGATTTTTCGCGCTGCGAATTTGAACATTATCGAGTTTTCTGCAAGTTCTGCCATTTCCTGATCGATATTCACATTATTGATTCCTGAGTTGTAAGTTGCATCAGGATCATCCACAACCTGAACATTCAGATCGTTAAGACCCGGAGAAAAGCTATCACCTAAATGGCGGGAGTTCGTTTTCTTTATTTCCGAACCAAGAGTATCTGACATAACTTCATTGAATACTAGTTTTTCCCGCTTATAATTTTCTGTGTTCACATTAGAAAATTTTCTGGCAATGACTTTCTGCCTGGGTGTTGTTATTTCTATAGGTTTTTCAAGTGTCTTGAATGTTTTTGACTTAAGTTACATAAT
>CAYTLQ010000306.1:0-15648 GCA_964438715.1 uncultured Ignavibacteriaceae bacterium | reverse complement strand
TTCTTCGTATTCTTCTTTAAAGTATTGTAATCCCGAAAGAATTGGATTAGGCGCTGACTGTCCCAACCCGCAAAGAGATGTATCACGGATTACATTCGCCAATCGTTTCAGATGAATCATTCCCTGAAATCTTTGTAATTGTTCTTCTTTCTCTTTTGTGAAGCGATAGCTCACAGGTATTCTTTCGATAATTTCGAGCATCCGTTTTGTTCCTTCACGGCATGGTACACACTTTCCGCATGATTCATTCTGAATAAAGGTAAGAAAATACCTTGCAACATCTACCATACAGGTATCTTCATCCATTACTACAAATCCACCGGATCCCATCATTGCACCAACTTCTTTAAGCGACTCATAATCTACCGGTGTTTTCATAACACTTTCGGGAAGACAGCCACCTGAAGGCCCGCCAATTTGAACAGCCTTGAATTTTTTATTATCCGGTATTCCTCCTGCAATATCAAATACGACCTGTTCAAGTGTAATTCCCATTGGTACTTCTACGAGTCCGCTGTTTCTTATTTTACCACTGAGTGCAAAAACTTTTGTTCCTTTGCTCTTTTCAGTGCCAATTGAGGCGAACCAATCACTACCGCGTGAAATTATTTCTGCAATATTTGCGAATGTCTCAACATTATTAATTACCGTAGGTTTTCCCCATAACCCTGCAATCGAAGGGAATGGGGGCCTTGGTCTGGGCATTCCTCGCTTTCCTTCTATGGAAGCAATGAGCGCTGTTTCTTCACCACAAACAAAAGCACCTGCGCCCTTTTTAATTTTAAGATTAAAACTAAAATCACTACCGAGAATGTTATCTCCCAAAATCCCGTATTGCTTACATTGTTTTATTGCATTTTCCAATCGCTGAATTGCCAACGGATACTCAGCACGACAATAAATATAACCGTCAGTTGCACCTATTGCATAACCACCGATAATCATACCCTCAATTACTCTGTAGGGGTCACTTTCTAATACAGAACGATCCATAAAGGCACCGGGATCACCCTCATCAGCATTACATATAATATATTTCTGCGTTGATTTTTGCTGTTGAGCTAATTCCCATTTTTTACCGGTCGGAAATCCTGCGCCTCCCCTTCCTCGTAATCCGGAGTTTAATATTTCTTTTACTACTTCAACGGGAGTCATCAGCCGAAGTACTTTATCAAATGCTTTGAATCCTCCGCGGGCGATGTATTCATCTATTGAATCAGGATTAATAATCCCGCAATTCTTCAAAACAATTTTCAACTGTTTACTGAAAAATGGGTCATCGGAGAGAAGCGGAATTTTTTTATCATTTTTTTCTAAACAGCCTAAGAGTTTTTCCTTAAATATCTCTTTTTCAACAAGAGTTTTTTGTATAAACCGTGAAACTATTTTTGGGGTAATTTCGCAGTATGAAACTCGAGGTTCTCCGGGAAGTTTAATATCAACAATCACTTCCTTTGCACAAAATCCTATACAGCCAGTCGGTACGATTACTGCCTCAATATTCAGTTTTTTAAGTTCTGCCAGAATAGCTTCCTCAACCTTTGCCGCGCCGGCCGCTAACCCGCAGGTTCCTTTACCTATAAAAATTATCGGTAATTCATGTGCTTCATAACGAAGTTTTTGATTTAATTGTTTGAATTTTACTTTACAATTTTCATCATGATGGCAAATTGGTCCTTCTGCACAGCACCGCAAAAACACATCACATGGTTTTTCATTCGAATGCCAGCACTCATCACAACATTTATCTAAAAATGTGTTCATACAACTCCCTCAGCATTAACTTTTTCAGAAGCGTTCACTTTTGTTTTTCCGGAATATTTTTTCACAATTGAAGGAATGTCTTTAGTCGTAATCCTTCCATGGTAATCGTCATTAACCGTTATTACAGGGGCAATACTGCAAGCGCCAATACAGTTTACCAATTCTATGGTGAATTTTTTATCACGGGTAGTTTCCCCGGCTTTTATATTCAATGTATTTTCTAATGCGAGTAATAAATTAGCAGAATTTTTCACATGGCATGCTGTGCCTCTGCAAACACGGATTACATTTTCGCCAAGTGGAGTTAATCGGAACATATTGTAAAAGGTTGCAACACCATATACCCTGCTTACAGGCAAAGAGGTATAGCCGGCTACTTCCCTGATGGCATCCTCCGGTAAATAGCCATACGCTTCCTGAACATCTTGCAGAATAGGTATTAGTGAGCTTTTATCATTTCTGGGGTATTTATTTAATATTTCAGGATTCATCATTTCCTCATTAAGATTCAATTCGCTTGCTCAATTATAATGCCAGTTAAAAAGTTTTGATTTTCACCGAAATTTCAAGCTGATTTACTATAAATAATTGCCATTTATCATCTGTTCTAATTTCTAAGAGAATAATTCTCAAAGATTATCTTCAGGATTGATGAATTTTTAAACACTCTTAAGATAATCCCTCACTGTACTTTTCTTTATATTTGTAGTATAATTTGATTTCATTATTGTTTTAGGATGAAGATGACAAAACGCAGACTGTTATTTATTGTGCCAATTATCCTTATTCTCTCTATTCCGGTTATCTATGTGGCAGCTGCCGGAGGTAATAATAAGATTTACTCCGAGGCAAATTCTGTTCCCGAGGACAAAAATAGCGCTAATAATAGTATTGATAATAGCCGTCGTACAATACTCACTGAAACTGTTGCTAAAGTTAGTTCGGCAGTTGTAGGCATTAATGTTACCGCCATAAGACAATATCAGGATTCATTTTTGCCATTCTTTGATGATCCGTTTTTTCGGCAGTTTTTTGGTCCACGAACTTACTCCGAGAAAGTGAAAAGTCTGGGCTCCGGATTTCTTATTTCAGAAGATGGATATATTTTAACTAATGACCATGTAGCCGGAAATGCTACGGAAATTGTAGTTACTCTAACTAATGGTGAGCATCATACAGCAAAGATAATCGGAAGTGATCCCGTTTCTGATATCTGCCTGATAAAAATTTCGGGTGACAAATTTCCTTATTTGAAACTTGGAAACTCTCAGGATGTAATTATCGGTGAATGGGTCATTGCACTTGGTAATCCATTCGGATTGTTCGAAGTAAATAATAAACCCACTGTAACAGTTGGAGTGGTAAGCGCTGTGGGTATGAATCTAAATCAGGTGCAGAACAGATATTATCTTAACATGATTCAGACGGATGCAGCTATTAACGGCGGTAATAGTGGTGGCCCGCTTGTAAATAGTCTCGGAGAAGTTATAGGGATGAATACTATAATTTTTACCTCCGGAAGTTCCGAAGGAAATATTGGACTTGGTTTTGCAATCCCGATAAATAAGGTAAAAAAAATAGTCGATGAACTGATTGAAAATGGTAAAATTGAAAGGGATTTTTACACCGGTTTAAGTGTTCAAAATATTGATGACGGCATCGCCAAATACTTCAACCTTAATACAAATAAGGGAGTCATTATCACAAGAGTTGTGAAAAATTCACCAGCTGACGATGCCGGTTTAAAGCCCGGTGATATCATTACTATGGTTGATTCATACCGTGTAGAAAGTGAGCAGAATCTTATTGCTATTTTACAGGAGTACCGCACGGATCAGATTATTACTCTGAAAATATTAAGAGATTCCGAAGAATTAAATATTAAACTGAAACTTGAAAAACAATGATTGCACGATATACACGAAAGGAAATGGGGTCAATTTGGGAAGACCAGAATAAATACTCCATTTGGTTAAAAATTGAAATTCTGGCATGTGAGGCGAGGAATAGACGCGGAGAAATTCCCGACGATGATTTAAGAACGATAAAAGAAAAAGCCTCTTTTAATGTTGCAAAAATCCTCGAGATTGAAGAAACAACACAGCATGATGTGATTGCCTTCCTCACAAATGTTGCAGAATCTGTCGGACCTGCCTCGAGGCATATTCATTACGGTATGACTTCTTCGGATATTCTCGACACTACCCTCTCTGTTCAAATGCGCGAAGCAGGTGAATTACTTTTGCATCAGATGCAAAAATTACAACAAGTTCTGAAACAAAGAGCATTAGAGCATAAAAACACTCTATGTATCGGGCGAACTCACGGAATTCATGCCGAGCCAACCACCATGGGGTTAAAATTTGCATTATGGTATGAAGAGATGAGAAGAAATATCGCCCGAATGAAGTCTGCAATTGAAACCATATCCGTTGGACAGGTATCAGGCGCCGTAGGCACATTTGACCATCTCCCACCTGATGTTGAGGAATATGTTTGTCAGCATTTAAATTTAAAACCAGCCTCTGTTTCAACTCAGGTTATTCAAAGGGATCGGCATGCAGAGTTTCTTTCTACCATTGCAATCGTTGGGGCAACTCTTGAAAAAATAGCTGTTGAAATCAGACATTTACAAAAAACTGAAGTACTTGAAGCAGAAGAGTACTTTGGCAAAGGACAAAAGGGTTCCTCAGCAATGCCGCATAAAAGAAATCCGATAACATGTGAAAGAATAACCGGTTTAGCAAGAATTCTGCGGGCAAATGCAATGGCGGGATACGAAAATATTGCGCTTTGGCATGAGCGCGATATAAGCCATTCTTCAGTAGAAAGGGTCATTATCCCCGATAGTTGTATTCTGCTTGACTATATGTTGGAGAAAACAGTTAATCTCATTAGTAATCTTCTTCTGTATCCTGAAAATATGAAGAAAAATCTTGAGTTAACGAGAGGACTGGTCTTTTCCCAGAAAATTCTTCTGCGTCTTACGGAAAAAGGTATCACCCGTGAAGAGGCTTATAAAATCGTACAAACTGCCGCAATGGAAACATGGCGTAATACTTCAACGAATTTGAAATCGGAATTATTAAAAGATAAGCGATTTAGTGAACTTGTTTCCGAAGATGAATTGGCACAAATCTTTGATTACTCCCGACTTCTCCCACACCTCGACTATATCTATCAGAGAAGCGTCCTCAAAGATGAAACTGACTAATAACGGGGATTACGATGCCAATTCCAGGCGGTTGTAAGAATCGAATCTAAATTAAACTTCGGTTGCCAACCAAGAACCTTACTTGCTTTCGTATTATCAGCTACTAAAACGGCAGGATCACCGGGGCGTCTTCCTACTACTTCATAATGGATTTTTTTTCCTGTTACCTTCTCTGCAGATTTTATTACTTCTAGAACAGAGTTTCCAACACCGGTGCCTAAATTAATTACAGTTGATTCTTTCCCCTGAACAAGATATTCCACAGCTCTGATATGCGCATCACCAAGGTCGCTGACATGAATGTAATCTCTGATACATGTACCGTCAGGAGTAGGATAATCGTTACCAAATACGCGAATAGAGTCTTTTTTCCCCAAAGCTGTATAGAGCACAAGCGGAATTAAATGAGGTTCAGGATCATGACTCTCGCCTATTGTAATATCTACGGAGGCGCCTGCGGCATTAAAATATCGCAAGGCAACATATCTTATTCCATAAGCGTTTGAGTAATCGCTGAGGATATTCTCCACCATTAATTTCGATTTTGCATAAGGGTTAATCGGAGAAGTAAGTGTATCTTCTGAAATAGGCATTTTTTCGGGATTACCATACACAGAACAAGTAGAGGAAAAAACTATTTTATCTATGCCTCTTTCTCTCATCGCATTGAGTAAATTAAATGAACCTATAACATTATTTTCATAATACATTAAAGGATTTTCAACTGATTCACCTACATAAGCAAATGCCGCAAAATGTACAACGACATCAACACTGTATTTTGCTATCGCCTCTTTTAATCTTTGGAAATCGAGTAATGATACCTGTTCAAATGCAACTGAGTCCGGTACCGATTCTCTGTGACCGCGTGAAAGATTATCGAAGACAATTATCTCGACACCTTTTTCCTGCAAAAGTTTTACAAAGTGTGAGCCAATATACCCAGCCCCTCCTGTTACAAGTATTGTCATCTATTGCCTGCTCCTGATAATTATGTTAATAAAATGAATAGCCGATGAACATTTTGTGCCCCGACCGTCAGAGACTGTTAACTTTACAGTGTAAGTACCCGGCTTTTGATATAAATGATAAACTTTACTTCCAACCGCTGTAGTACCATCACCAAAGTCCCATGCATAAGTGAGGTTATCATTGTCCGGGTCAGATGAGCCGGTTGCGTCAAAAAGTATTTCATCGTGAGCGCCCCCTGTAAATCCGGTTTTATCACCTCCGGCAAAAGCAACAGGTGGGTTATTTACTAATACCTTAATGGGTAATTCGGATTTCGAGCAACCACTGTTCTGACCATCGTCAACAATCAGTAGTATTGTATATTGTCCCGGACTTGATAATTTGGTTGTAACTGTTTCGCCACGAAGAGTACTTCCATCAGGTAATTTCCAGAGATATTCCAATTTGTCATTATCATAGTCATAACTACCTTTTGCACTTAGCGTAATAGGTTCACCTGCACATGTTACTATTTGATGTTCACTAACTGCAACAGGAGGATTGTTAATAATTATCTGGTCGGTTATTTCTGCTTTACTATTGCTGAGATTTTTACCATCATTAACAACTAGCGTAACAAGATATTTTCCGGGTGCGGCGTAAGAATGAGTTACATTTGCACCATAAGCCGTGTTGCCGTCTCCAAAACTCCAGAAATATGCATCCGGATTAGTGTTAGTGCCGGCACCCGAAGCTGTGAAAGAAATTTCTTTCCCCTGGCAGGCAACAGGAGAATACTTCATTCTTGGAGTCGGATCAGGATTTACAAATACCTTAATAGTCTTTGATGAGGTATTATTAGGCAGAGAAGTATTGTCTTTTACAGTTAGTCGGACTAAATATTCTCCGCTTCTCTTAAACTCATGCCGTACAACAATTCCTGTATCTTCCGGAGATCCATCACCATAATTCCATATATATTTTTCTATTGAGCCATCAAGATCTTTTGATGCGGCGGCCGAGAAGTTAACCAACTCACCCAGACCTGCAACTCTGTCCTCTCCTGGATCGGCATAAGGAGGCTCATTAATAACAATCAACTTGGTTATTGAAGCATCACTGCATTCGGTTTCGGCACTGGTTCTAATTCTGAGTGTGATATAATAATTACCATACTTTGTATAGGTTTTTGTTACCGATTGTCCTGTAGCAGTACTATTATCGCCAAAATCCCACAAATATTCTTTTACCGTTACACCGGGAGCTAATGTGGGAACTCCTGAAAGTTTTAGTTCAGAATTAACCGGGTGGAGAGCAGGAGAAGAAAAAGTAATCTGTGGAGCATCAATAACGGTTACTATCATTTCATCAGTATCAGTGTCGTCACATTCACCTTTAACATCACCGGTTATTGTAAGTTCCACCTTATAAACGCCGGCTTTCGCATAACTATGTGTAGGAGCTACACCGCCGCCTAATTCACCATCGCCAAAATCCCAGCGATAATTGTTCACTACTCCATCATAATCCTTCGAATTAGAACCATCGAATTTTACAACGGAATTAGCACAAACAGTTATGTCCGGTCCTGCATTAGCAACAGGTGATTCACTTACTGTAATTATTTTTGTATCATAGTCATAGTTACACGGTAGTCCGGAATCATCTTCAACTCTAAGACGAACCTGATAGGTGCCGCCTATTTTATAAATCTTTGTTGGATTAATTCCTTCAGCAAAAGTACTATCGCCAAAATCCCACAGATAGCGTAATACACCCCCCTCGGGATCTTTTGATTCAGCCGCATTAAAGCGAACAATTTCCCCTGCACATACTACTTCATCTCTTCCCGCATCGGCTATTGGCGGTTCATTTATCACTATAGTAATAGCAGTAGTATTTTTAGAATTTTTGAGATTCAATCCATCATCAACAGTTAAAAGTACCGGATACTTGCCTCCTTTTTTGAAGTCAAAAAACACTTGCTGACCAACAACTTCTTTGCTTCCCTCACCGAAATTCCAATAATATTTTAACGGATCGCCATCGGCATCTGTTGATTTCCCTGCGTCAAAAAATATTTTCGTCTCACAAGTAAATGGGTAAGTTCCTGCATCGGCAACAGGCATTGAATTTACTCTTATAAGTAGCGTATCGAAATGATAACCGTTTAACGCACCGGAGTTATCTTTTACACTTAAAACTGCCTTATAAATACCCGGTTGAGATAGACTGAAACGGAGTTGTGCACTATCTCCACGAATTCCTGAGGGTATTATTTCCCAGGAGTATTGTTCAATTTTGCCATCCAAATCAAATGATGATCTGCCATCCAGCAAAATTTCATCTCCGGGCGCAACAACAATGTCTTTACCCGCCTTTGCTACAGGACTTTGATTAACGACAACTATTAGCTCATCAAAATCTACTGCATTATCCTGAAGTGTGTTATCTTTTACCGTGAGTCTTGCAGTATAAACACCCGGATTTGAAAAACTGTGAGAGACTTTTTCCTCTGTTGAACTAAAACCGTCACTGAAATCCCAACGATACTCGGCAATTGAGCCATCTTCATCAAATGATCTTTCACCAGAAAAGAATAACTCCTGATTTGGAGCGGCTATCATATCAGGACCGGCATCGGCAACAGGTTTTTGATTAACAATTACCTGAATTGTGGTTTCATTTGAACTATTTTCTGTTTCAGTGTCATCTTTTACTCGGAGAGTTACTTCATATACTCCGGGTTCTTTAAAGACATGAGTTGTAGATGCGCTGTCACTTTTTCTTCCATCACCAAAATCCCACTCATATCTTGTAATCTTTCCATCAGAATCCTGAGAGCCGGTGCCATCGAGTTTTAGCTCACTTGATGTGATAACTTTATCCTGTCCGGCTATTACTTTTGGTCTGGCATTAACACGAATTACTACAGTATCAAGACCTGTATCAGTTGAGGTATTTGAGTTATCCTTAACCTGTAATAATACACTATAAATACCTGCCTTTTCAAATACATGAGAAACTGAAACTCCTTTTTTCTCCAGACCATCAAAATTCCACAAATATGAAATTATTTCTCCGTCACGATCGGTGGACTCAAGAGCATCAAAATATACCGTCTCTCCTTCCGCAACTATTTGATCTTTTCCGGCATTTGCAACCGGACGGAAGTTAACAAGCACAAGTGTTGAATCTACGGAATAACTATTTCCGACATTAGCATCATCATAAACTGTTAGTCGGGCTGTATAGAGACCCGGATTTTTGTAAACATGATTAACGGTAACACCTTCTCCCTTGTTACCATCCCCAAATTCCCAAATATAGCGTACCAATTTACCATCCTTATCAATACTGCCGGAGCCATCAAACTCTGCTGATTCACCTGGTGAAACATTTTTAACTTTTTCAGCATCTGCAATCGGTTGCTCATTAACCCAGACATTAGTATAAGTTTCATTTTCGTTGCAAGGACTGTTCGAGTTATCAGTTACACGAAGTAAAATCCGGTATCTGCCCGGTCTCGCATATTTATGTACAACCGTTCTGCCCTCACCGGTCGAGTTATCTCCAAATTCCCAATAATAACGGATAATCGAACCATCAGGATCATTTGAACGACTTCCGTCAAAGAGAACCTCATCTCCGAAGGCAACCGTTTTTTCAGAACCGGCATTAGCAGTGGGAGGTTTATTAACAATTACAGAAAACTCATAGACAGAGGTGTTACCAACCGCACCCGAATTATCAGAAACCTCGACTGCACACTTATATTCACCGGGTTTAAGGTATTCGTGCACTACCCTTATGCCTGTAGCTTTGGAACCATCTCCTAAATGCCATAAATACTCCAATCGATCTTTATCAGCATCAGTTGTTCCTTTAGCATCAAACACAATCGAACGGCAATCGGCAAGAGCATACCAATTGGTTGTAATTTTTGGCTTTGAATTTTCTTTTAACTCATTTACGGGCAAATAGACCGGTAATAACAGCCCATTTGAACTTTTAACAAAAAAAGTAGCGCTGTTAGGAACTTCTTTTCCATTGCCAATCAATAGACCAAGAACTCTATCCTCTTCAAATCGGTTTAGCTCAATGTTTGTAGATGCCCATTTACCTTCGAGTGACGCAGTGATAGGTAGTTTTGTCCTTACCGGAGTCTCCAATGCTATAGGGGCTGAAGCAAGATCAAAGGTCGCTATTTCAATTTGCTTATTTCCCTGAGGATTGAAAAACCTTACCACTGCCTGAGAAGGTAATTTATCAAATCGTAAAGTGGGTGAGAACGAAAATACCTCAGCACCTCTGACTGGTAAGTTTTTGCTTGATGACCCTGAAATAAATACATCAAAAATATTTCCGTCATCACCTGACTTTCCTTCAATTAAAAGTTTGTAAGTATAATATCCATCTGATTTATCATTCTCACTAACCGCAAACCGACCCAGGGTTACCCATTCATTGTCTGTTTGTCCGTCAACACCATATTCAAATTGTGAAAGTATTGTCCCTTTAACCGAATCACGCTCAGCCAGAGGATTTGTTACTGACTGTAAAGAATTTTTACCACCATAAAAAGTGAATTTCGTTGTAGTGTTCCAGTCACCAACCTTTTCATCATTACTTCCACCACAATCCGGGTCGAATACTCTTACAAAGATTGAATCCGTTGTCAGTTCCTTAAAACGGAAATAGATAACCTGAAAAGAATTATCATCGCCTTCCTTAATGAGAGCCGAGGGTCCGTATGTGGCTAACCGCACTTGTTCGGGCTGTCCGAAAGAGGTTACTCCTAAGAAAAGAATGAATGCTAAAAAATACTTTAAATTTCTCATACTGTCAGTTCAATTGTTAAAATAAATTGTACTCTCTGATATTACCAAGTTGATCTTCAAGAAGGATTAGCTGAAATGAAATTTCATCAATTCCATTTGAGTTTACAGAAACCATTCCGAAGTAACTACCAGTGCTTTCATTATATTTCAGATATTCTGTATAAGATTTCATTCCAACATTATATATAACCTTTACTGTTCTCTTAAGGTCACTTTGGTCTTTTGCCTTTACCTCTAGTTTTATTATTCCTTCTCCTTTTACTTTCTTCGGTGTAACGGCGTAGGAAATCAGCTCAGGAGGAGTTGTATCTAATTTAATTACTCTTCGGAGGGTTGACTTATTTCGATATTTATTTTCGGCTGTAAAAATTATTTCATTTGTACCTTCAAGAAGTGGTACATTAACCGAAAAACTTCCATCGGTAACCGGAATCGTATTTCCATTAAATAACAGTACTTTCGTGTTTGTAACTTTACCACTAAACACTTGTTCACTTTTATTGGTAGTGGTAATAGGCTCACTGTCTAATTGAATTACGGGGAGCCATTTATCGACAACTATTCCAAACTGAAAATTTCCTGTGTCACCATCAGCAGAGATTATCTGCCAACTGCTTAAAGAACTATCCTTCACATTATTAAGTGTTACAAGAAAATTTCCAACACTATCACTGAGACTCTTAATATTTATACTCGTACCGGAGAGAGTAAATCTTACTGTCGAATTTGTCAAAGTCGTTCCTCGCAAGGTTGTAGAAGATGCCGGAAGTATCAAATTTTTGTTTTGTTCCTCCAGGAATACATTCTTATCAAATTCCAGAAAAACATTAGAGGTTAGCGAGTGCCTGACTTTTCGTACAATTTTATTTTTGTTACCGGATTTATCAACTGCCTCAATCGAGAACTCATTAATTCCCGTTTGCAATTCTAAAGTGGCCTCGAAAGTTCCGTCCTCAGTATTAACCGGATACTGTTTGCCATTAATGTATAACAGACAGGAAGCCTCAGTTCGACCTGTTAATTGAATTTTATTGTTTTTTGTAAAAAATCCATCTCTAGGATTACTGATCACCAGATAGGGTGGTTGATTATCAATAATTACAGTAAACGATCCTGCATCACTAAATGCACCGGGAAAGCCCTCATCATCAACCGCGGAAACACGCCAGTAGTATATTCCTTTGTCAAGTTTCACCGATGGTGAAATATTGGATCGAATATCCTTAAACTCTCCAACAATAGTCTTAAAAGCGGCATCAGCATAAAGAGAAAGAATATAAGATTTTGCTCCTTTTACTGAATCCCATTTAAATGTAACATTCGACTCATACGATATAAACTGTGCTGTGGGGAATATTCGTTTTGGAGCCGGCAGGAGTTTTTTGGGGTCGGTAATATTGCCATTCGAAGCTACCGAAGACCCTTCATTTTGTTTGAGAGTGACTTGTTTCTTTGTTGACTGTAGAGTAATCTCTCCATCGTAATTTGCTATTTGAGTTTTCTTCTCATCCTTATTTATCCAGAACGACTTTGATTTGATATCCGATTTTACGCCCGGTATATCAAAATTGAATTTCCTCTTCGTTTGATTTCCACCGCTCAATAATGCAAAAGCATTTCCTTTCTCGAGACTTACGCTCGATTCACTTCTGTTATTGAGCAAATCAACTCTCGTTTTCTGAATTACCGCTTGTGAGTTTTCATTAAGACGAATTTTACTCTGATCCTGAAATGAAACTTCGGCGTATGAGTTTGACAGTGTCCGAACTCTGTCATCTTCATACAATTTTGATTTCAGATTAAGGGATTTCCACACAGATTCAGAAGGTTTACGACCCTCTACTGTCCCCTTAGTGAATGTAAGGGTTGCCTCTCCCTTCGTTTTACTTTTCGACTCTGCCTCGTTAAATGCGCTTATCGCATTTATCCTGGATTCTTCTGCCAGAGTAAAGCTCTTTTCCCAATCTCCGGCCTTTCGGGCAGTAATTGCTTTATTATATAAATCAACTGCTTTGTTAATAAGAGATGCCGCAAAGGTTTTGGCGCCAGCTTCAGTTGCTTTCTTAATTTCTGCAGACGCACTCTCGATTGCTTCTTTTGCTCTGATAATGGCTTTGTATGGAATTACAAGAGTCATACCGGTTTTTACATCTGCAGGCGATTTCAGATTATTACTCTTTAATATTTCTTCCCACAAATCAGGATCTTTCAAATATTCCTTAGATATATCCCTTATTGTCTGCCCTTCTTTTACCGTAACCTTAATTATTCCTCCTTGTTGAGCCTGTAGGAATACAGTGGCAATGATGAAAAGCAATATGAAAGTTTTTACAAAATTTAGATTGATATTTTTCATTTCAGATTTTGAATTCCTTTGATGAAAAAACAGTACTTATATAGTTACTAAACATAAGGACTATGATTTTTTAAATGGCAGAGTTATATGGAAACTCGTGTACACACCCTCTTCCGACTCAACAGTCATTTTACCATGGTGCATTTGTGCAATAATATCATAACTGAGTGACATACCAAGTCCTGTACCTTCGCCGGTGGGTTTGGTTGTAAAAAATGGTTCAAACACCTTTTTCATTACCTCCTGAGACATACCTGTACCGTTATCCTTAATGGTGATAAACAAATTATCATTTTCTAATTTTGTTCTTACTGATATTACCGGCTCATAGTCTTTTTGAGTAAGTCGTTTTTTATTCATTGCATAAAACGAATTATTAAACATATTAATGAAAACCTGAGAGAGTGCCGAACCATTAACTTCCGAATTTGTTATCGATTTGTCATATTCAGCATCGATACTGCAATTAAATTCTGTGAGTTGGTTTCTCATACCATGATAAGAGAGATTTAATGCCTCCTCAATGATTTTATTAACATTTGCTGAAACGAACTCTCCTTTGTCAGCTCTGCTGTGATCGAGCATATTCTTAACAATATTATCGGCGCGGGTACCATGTTCCGAGATTTTTGTTACATTTGTCTTAATGTCACCTAAAATTTCATCCACATAGCCGAAATCAATTTTTAGCGGCTCTTTTTTACCCCTTTCAATTTCATCATTCAACTCATCAACCAGAGACACTGAAAGTTTTGCAAAATTATTTACGAAGTTCAAAGGATTTTTAATTTCATGTGCTATTCCGGCGGTAAGTGCGCCCAGTGAAGCCAATTTTTGCTGCATTATAAGTTGATCTTGCGTTTTCTTTAATTCTATAAGAGTATTTTCCAATGCGTCGTTTTTTTCTTTTAGCTGTATTGTACGCTCTTCAACTTTTTGCTCCAAAGTACGGTTGTATTCTTCTAACTGTTTGTTTTGTTTTTCTATTTTTTGAAAACTCTCTTTTAGCGAGTGGCTCATTGTTTCGAGCGTATTTCCTAATACGCCAATTGCATCATCCCCTTTATAATCAACCTTAATATCAAAATTTCCGCCGGTAATAGTTTCCGCCACTTTACTCAATTTGATAATTGGACGACTTATATCGGTTGAAAAGAAAATACCTCCTATAACCGCCAGCACAAGCCCCAACAATACCCAGTACCATAGAGTGTTTCTGATTTTTGTAACAGCCTGATACGCTAACGATGCTTTTTTCTCCGCAATTACAGCCCATTTTAGTTGTTGCGGAAATGAATATGAGGCAACTACTGTTTCTCCTTCTTCGTTAGTATAATTTGTCACACCATCAGCCCGGGCGTTAGATTTTAATAACTGTACAACATCCTGCACAATTTTCATTCCCGAAAGATCTTTCATCTCCGTGTCGAAGAGTTTTTTACCTGATTCATCAATAAGATAAATATTACCTGATTTATTGAAGTAATGTCCCTTTATGATTTGTCTGAATCCGGTAAGGTCAACTTTTGCTAACAGATATGCTTTTGGAGCGCCTGAAATGGTAACCGGTAGGGAAAAAGTCATTACTAAAAGATCGGTTTCCGGATAATAGACCGGGGCATAATAAAAAATCCCATTGGGGTCGAGGTTCTGTAAATCACTTTTGGAGAAAGAGTAAATTTTTGAATCTAATTTTGAAATAGGTAATCCGGCTACCGAGTCTTTCTGTGTTTCAAATGCAACGACAAAATTACCTCCTTCTTCAAAATACACTGCAACAGAAATTATATCCCTGGCATTCTTCACAGCTCCCACAGAGATAGCCGCTTTTTCATTTGCACCGATTGTTGGATCCTCAAGATTGCTTTTTATGAGCAAAAGAGGTCCTGCCCAATTAGAATTAAAAAATGAATTTATACTTTCGGAAATTTGTTGACCGATTCCGGACAGTTGTTCATTCGTACTACTCTTGAATTCGTCGCTAGTAATACTAATCATATTCCAACCGGAAATAGCTATAGGAACAAGTGCGACAAGTATAAAAAAGATAAAAAGTTTCTTTCGCCAGGAGAGTTGTACCATTGCTTCCTCTTTTATTAAATAACCTGTTACAATTTATTTGACACACTTCCCCTGATTTGATTGAGCAAAATTCACCAATACCTGCTACATCGCTTTCGAGCGAATTGCAAGCATTGTAATATCATCAAATTGGTCAGCGCCATCACTGTAAGCAATAAGCTCATCTGCTAAAGTTTTTAGCAAATCGCCGGATGGTAAATGAATTAATTCCTTGACTCTGGATAGTAGCTTTTCTTCACCGTAAACCTCTTTTTCTCTGTTTACAATGTCAGTACAACCATCGGTAAAAACGAATAGTTTAAACTCCTCTTCCAATTGTATAGTGCGTTCTTTAAAGTCATTTGAAGGGAACATACCCACAACAGGACCGGAAGGAGCGAGTTCAATAAGGTCATTATTTCCATTAATAAGATATGGGGCGTTATGACCACAATTAATAT
>CAYTLQ010000305.1:0-8389 GCA_964438715.1 uncultured Ignavibacteriaceae bacterium | reverse complement strand
ACGATGGTCTGTGCTGAAGTTTTTGGTAATGATGTGGCTGTTAATTTTGGCGGAGCTATGGGGAATTTTGAATTGAATGTCTTTAAACCTCTCATCATTTTCAATGTTCTTAGGTCTATCCGCCTTCTTTCCGATGCCTGTGACAGTTTTACTGAGCATTGTGTTGTTGGAATTGAAGCTAATAAGCACAATATTCAGAAGCACCTTGAAAATTCACTAATGCTCGTTACGGCGCTCAATCCTCATATCGGTTACGATAATGCTGCCAAAGTTGCAAAGAAAGCTCACAAGGAAAATATTACTTTGAAACAAGCTGCGGTGGCATTGGGACTTCTCACTGAGGAGCAGTTTGATATGTATGTACGTCCTGAGGAAATGGTAACCCCAAAACTCTAAGAGGTTTAATTCAAGGGAGGCGAAAGCCTCCATTATTTATGGATATAAATATCGTGACAAATTTTTTTGCTGTTTTCCTTGGCTCGGCTTTAGGTGGTATTTTTCGTTATTATATTTCTGGAATAGTGGCACGGTTAACTTCAGGTGAAATACCTTTTGGAACACTTGCAGTTAATATTGTCGGAAGCTTCATCGCAGGGTTTATCATTTTTTATATCGATGATCGTGGTTTACTATCAAAGGAACTGAAACTGTTCCTTGTAGTAGGTTTTTGTGGTGGTTTTACAACATTTTCTACTTTCTCTTTGGAAACAATTCGACTGCTGCAAGACTCTGAATATTTCTACGCATTTATTAATATTACGCTAAACAATGCCCTTTCTCTGGGAGGAGCATTAGCGGCTCTGTATTTATCCAAGCTTATGAGGTGAATACTATGCATACTATTGATGATCCACGAGTATTAAAAGTGATTCTTAACGAAAATGAGAAATATCATCATACCCCACTCTATGAAAAAATTGTATGGGAAGCAAAAAATCAAGGGTTGGCGGGTGCAACAGTTTATCGTGGAATAATGGGATATGGCAAATCGGCGGTGATTCATACAAATAAGATTCTGGAACTAAGTTTGGATCTTCCGGTAATAATTGAAATTATTGATAACGCTTCCAACATAAATAAATTTGTACCTCTGTTAAAAGAACTTTTTGACGCCTCAAAATGCAGGGGGATTATCTATGTTCAGAATACCGAGATTACAATCACACCGGGAATATGATAGTAAAGTAAGCTAATAAACAAATCATTGAAAGAGATTTGCGTTATCGGTAAGTATATAGTCAGGGTTACTATGCTGTATGTAATAGTTTAACAACTTCTCATCATTAATTGAATACAAGATTGTTCCTATGCTATTCTTTTTTAATTCAGCACAATATTCGGTTTGAGAAAGCGTATAATGAATGCAAACGAATCCACCTGATTTTGAAAGTACCTCAGCCATTTTACCCGATATACCTGAACTAACATAGTGTTCAACATCGTCTCCCGGACGAATTCCTGATGTATCAGGGCTATTATATTGATCAAGAAAAAAATATCGTTTCCGTTCGGGATTTCTCCATCGGTTGTTCTCAATGATTCCCCTAAATAATCGGACAGCAGGGAATAGCGTAGGATACCGGAATGGAATATAACTGAAACAAAGCGGTATATGTGGATTAATTTCATGCACTTTAAATAGCGTCTCAGGCAGCCACGAAATAATTGTTACTTTATTATTTTGTATTTGTCTATCAAGTAACTTTACCATAGCTTCTTCAGCGCCGAATTCTTTAATATCAAGATAAATGTGGGGCGGCATTTCAACCGTATCCAGATATGACACCAGCTCTCGAAGTGTGAGTATTCTATCAATTGAATTTTTTGTATAATGTATTTGTTTTAGTTCCATTAGTCGTAAATTGCTGATATAATCATTCGATAAAAAGTGTTCATTCAGCCGGGCGTCGTGGTATAATACAATTTCATCGTCCGCTGTAAGTCGGGTATCAACCTCAAGGGCTGGTATTCCGACTGAAAGCGCCTTGAGAAGTCCGCTTTTTGTAGTATCATTTTTGTCAAAACCACGCAACCGGTGTGAAATAAGTTTTTTTCGGATTTCGGCTGTTATCATTTTCCGGATGTAATGTAATTATGAAGTATTCGTCAACAGTAAAAAAAGTACTATTTAAAAATATAATATATATTGCCCTGTTGGTAGTGTTGCTTATACTATTTATTGCACATGTTATCAACGAATTCGATCTTCTTGCGGCTCTCCTGATTTTCGGGATTGTTATTCTGGCTATAAAAGCTATCGAGAGTTATAAAGTAATGACATCAACAAGAGGATTAACCGCATTTTCACATGAGTATCACAGCGGAATGTTTCGTGAAACCGCACCGCTTATTTTTGATCCACGCGATAAAATCACAGAATCCACTTTGTTAATCCACGGATTCAGCGCATCTACAAGAGAGTTCCGTTTTCTTACTCCCAAACTTGAAAAAGAGGGCATTTGTTATTATGCCCCTATGCTCACCGGATTTGGCATTGATGATTTGCTTTTACTGAAAAATGTAAGACCCATGGACTGGGTGCGTGATGTACTGAACGCTTACGACCTGCTTGCTTCTAAATCGGAATGTGTAAATGTTGTAGGACATTCGATGGGAGGTCTTTTGGCTTTAATTGTTGCTCAATACAGGGTTGTTAATAAGCTTATCATTACTGCTCCCTACCTTAAAGAAAAGCCGGGACATGCATTCTTTAAAACTCTCTTATTGTTACCGGTAATTTCAAAGTTTTATGCTGTGTTAAATCCGACAGTGAAAAAAAATAACCGAAAAGAATTTGAACAAATTCAACAAGATGCCCGGTTTGTCTATACATCTGTTCCGATAGAATCGGTAAAAGCAATGTGGCAGTTACAGGAAACTCTGGACTATAAAAATCTGCGGTTCAAATCGTTAGATATTTTGTTCGGAGGTAAGGACAATACTATTGATATTGATGACATCTTAAAGGATTTTAATTCCTTTTCTATTCCATATACAAAACATATTTTTGAATCTTTCGGACATAATTTACTCGAAGATATTGAGAAAGAAACTATAAATAATATAATTATCAATATTCTGAAACGAAATTAAAAAATTCCTCGTGAAACAATTTTATTAAGTTAACAGTCATTAAAACAATGGTGAAAATGTCTAAAGTATTTATACTCTCTTTAATGTTGGTGGTTCCTGCAGTATTTGCCCAATTGGCACAAGGCCCTGCTGAAGGATATGTATCCGGCGGGGTAATTGTCTCAACAACTTCATTTCTTCAATCTGAATTACCTGCGCCTAAACCGAGACCCGTGCGACAGAAGTTAATGCCGTTTGATAAATTATTTCTCTCCCGTAATATTGAAAAAGAAAGAGACGGCATACCATTTTATATTGAGGATCATTCTCTTTCAGGAACTGTTACGGATACAAATGCGGCAGTGTTGCTTAGAAATTTTAATGGAATTAATGAAACAAACTCTATACCCCCCGATCCACATATTGCCGTGGGACCTATGCATATTATTGGCACAGTTAACTCCTCATTCGCTATTTGGGATAAAAACGGAAACTCTCTGGCACTTATAAATGCCTCCTCCTGGTTTAGAGGTCTGTTTAACAGTGTGGACCCATTCGATCCCAAGGTAGTTTACGACCATTACGCTAAAAGGTGGATTATGGTCTGGCTCGATCAGAGCGATGGAAGAAGAACAGGATATTTTCTTGTTTCTGTATCAGATGATTCAATTCCAACAGGAACCTGGTACAATTGGGCATTACCTTCGCACCTCGATGGAATGGTTTACAACAATTCCTGGGGTGATTATCAGGGCGTTGGCTTTGATGATAAAGCACTCTACATTACCTCCGACCAGTTTTCGTTTGACGGATATTTTACCGGTGTAAAAATTAGAATTGTCCCTAAAGCCCAGCTCCTTTTGAATAATGCAGGTCCTGTACAGTACACCGATTTTTGGGCGATTGCCGATCCGGGTAACCTTAGTGATATCGTTTTTAACATCAGGCCATCAATAAGCTTTACGACCTCCGATTCATATAATCTGTTGTACTCACCCTACGGTGGAGCAAACTATTTCGTGCTTTATAAAATTACTAACCCGATTACCTCACCTCAATTGACAGGCGTGCGTATTCCAACAACATACTTCGGATATCCTCCAAATGCCAAACAGCTTGGTGGAGGATCAATGGATCTTGAAACAAATGGCGCTATGTTAACGAATGAGCCTGTTTTCAGAGATGGTATTCTCTACGCAGTTCATGCAACGAGCAATCCAACAAATCCCCAGTACTCAGCATTACATTATGTATCAATAAATACTTCTACAAATACAAAAGTCGGTGAGTTCTTTTTTGGTGCAAATCAGTTTTATTATTTCTATCCGGCTCTCACAGTGGATCAATTAAATAATGTTGCATTTACTTTTGGCAGGTCCGGTCTCTCACAGTACGCCGGAGCATATTTTACATGCAAATTAAATTCCCGCACCTTTCCTCACGGTACGCGTGAATTAATGGCCGGGAAAGCAAATTATGTAAAAGATTACGGTGGAGGAAGAAACAGATGGGGCGACTATTTCGGTATTGCCTTAGATCCTGAAAACTCGCTTCATGCGTGGATGCTTTCTGAATTTGCCGCTGGTAAAAATACATGGGGAACATGGGTCGGAGAGATGCGCATGGTTCCCTTTTCAGGAGCTTCTGTACACCCGGTAACAAAATCTCTTTCATTTAAACCGGTTGAAGTAGGTTACCGGAGTGACACTCTCACTGTTTCTATCGCAAATTTCGGGACCACGCCATTTACTGTGGATTCAATAACTACTCAGACGGGAAAATTTAAATTCGCAGATGGAATATTTTCCGGTATAACTCTCAATACATACGACACTTTATCACGCAAAATCTTTTTTGAACCTACGCAACATCAGCTGGTACTTGATACTGTAGTTTTTTACTCTTCAGGTGTGATTATACATAGAATACCTTTAGATGCAAGAGGCTTTATTATCAGCAAAGCTAATGAACGAACAGTTTATGCTTCTGATATAAATGGAAACATTTATGTTATAAATGCTGTATCCGGAAACGGTAGTCTATTAGGTAATTCGGGCGCCAATGGTTTTACCTCAATTGCAGTACACCCGAAGACAGGGATATTGTATGGTATCCGAAACTCAAATTTTGATACACAGATTTACAGAATAAATGCTTCCGGTGGTGATGCATACCAATTAATGAATATATCTGAAAAAACATTACATTTTGTTGTGTTCGATTCTTCAGGAACATTATTTCTCGCAGCAAAGGGAGGGGATGTTTTCACTTGTGATCTGATTACCGGTGTGCTTACAGCAAAACCGAAAATAAAAACTTCTATTAATTCAATTACAATAAATACTTTAACAAACGAGTGCTTCGCTTCTGCATTTAAGGCTATAGGTACCGGAAAGGATAGAATAATAAAAGTCAATCTCTCAACCGGAGACACTGCTACAGTCGGTTTTACCGGCTTTGGAACAGGTGTTAATGCGATGTACTTTAACGAAACCGGAAAATTATTCGGAGTTAAAGGTACCTCTTCTGTTGCAAATGAATACTTCGAAATTAATACATTAACCGGCGCCGGAACTATTATTGGGCAAACCGGAGTCGCAGGTATTTCAGGAATGGCTTACTTCGTAAATAATATAACAGGAGCAGAAGAGACCATACAAAACAATTTAGTTAAATTCACTCTTTCTCAAAATTATCCGAATCCATTTAATCCTTCAACTACAATATCATTTACTCTTACCGGTGATTCATACATTAAACTCGTTGTGTATAACCCGCTCGGAGAAATAATTGCTCAATTAGCTGAAGGAAAATTTCATTCCGGGACTCATAATGTTGTGTGGAATTCGGAAAACCAATTTCAAGGCGCTGTACCAAGCGGTATTTATTTCTATGAACTATCAGTAACCGAAAATGGTATCACGCACAAGGAGATAAGAAAAATGAACCTTATAAAATAAAATCACTTTACTCATAAGATGATTATCATTTAAATTATTTAGCTTGATGATGTAAGAACTTCAATGCCGGATGATTTCAAAAAGTGGTTTAAATTCTGAACACGGTCAATCCTATAAGATATCTGGAAGAATAAGGCTGATGTAAAAAATAAGTTCATTGTCTCTTTTTGTTCGCTTTTATGCTCATTAAGCAGTTCAAAAAAAACAGAAACAGCCCGCATGTAACATTGATACCATATTAAATCCGGTGTTTAATATGATTTTGACACTCTAAAGAACAGTCATCGGATATTAATTGGGATGATGATACATTTGAGTTCTTCACTTATTAAAAACCTTTCCCACAGCAATACCTGTTTCAACCTGAGAACAGAATAAAAACCTGAAATCAAGAAGGTTATTTGTAATTTTAATAAAAATTTAGGGTTAAGATTATAGCTGAACCCCTCATTCAATAAATTTTATTAAAACCTATCTCTTAAGGTCAAGGCTAAAACTCAAAAAAAGAACTCATCCATATTCTTCACTCAATATTTATTCTTCCGCTTTTTAGCATCAAAACAACAAAATTATTCTAATTTATGAGAAAATTATTGCCCATCGAGTAACTTTTTACCAAAATTGCAAAAAAACGGGCAAAATATTCATCATTTGTTAAGGCATAACTTTTGCCAAAGTTTAACTTATTTCACAATTCAGGAAAGAAGCCCGGTGATATGTCATTCCATAGTATTGTAATGGTGAAGCAAGTTCCGGATACAGCAAATATATCAGGACAGGTAATGAAAGAAGATGGCACGGTAAACAGAGCGCTCTTACCTGCTATTTTTAATCATGAAGACAGAGTTGCCCTTGAATTAGCTCTGCAAATGAAAGACCGGTATGGTGGCAGTGTATCCGTCATCACAATGGGTCCTCCAAGAGCATCGGATATTTTGAGGGAATGTCTTTATATGGGTGCGGATGATGCTTATCTGATCAGTGATAGAAAATTTGCAGGGGCAGATACTCTTGCTACTTCTTATGTACTCTCCGAAGCAATTAAGAAAATCGGGAGTTATGATATAATTTTTGCCGGAAGACAAGCTATCGACGGAGATACGGCACAAGTCGGACCTCAAACCGCTGAAAAACTCAATATACCGCAGATAACTTATGTTCAGGAAATTCTTTCAATTAAAAACGGGATTATACAAATCCGTAAAAAAATAGAAGGCGGATATGAAATTCTTGAATCTCCACTGCCGGTTCTGATAACCGTATTAAAAGATTCTGCATTCCCCCGACCTTATAAGGCAAAGAGAGTTATGCAGTATAAAAATGCAAAAACTCTCATGGAATTGGAAAAGATGACTGAGGGTAATTCGCTTCTCTACATTGATCAATTAAAAGATGAATATCAGCAGAAGCATTTATACATCAATACACTTACGATGGATGATCTGAAATTGGATGCAGAACGATGTGGTATAGCCGGCTCACCGACGAAAGTACATAAAGTAGAATCTGTTGTGCTGGGAAGTAATAAACACGAACTCATAACCCCTGATAAAGCAGGAATTGGATATCTGATTGACTGCCTAATGAACGATCATATACTGGGATAGGAAGGAAACTATGCAAAGATCAAACAATGATGTCTGGGTTTTTATAGAACAAAGAAACGGCAAAGCCGCAGATGTAAGTTTTGAACTTCTCTCAAAGGGAAGAAAATTAGCGGAAACACTTGCCGGCTCATTGAAAGCAGTTGTGTTGGGGTATAATATCTTGGAATTAGCAAATGAAACTTTCCATTACGGGGCTTCCGAGGTTCTTGTAGCTGACGATCCTGCTCTTGAACATTACAGAACGATGCCGTACAGCAGAATATTAAATGAATTAATTGACCGACATCACCCTGCAATAGTTCTTTTTGGTGCAACAATTATCGGTCGTGATCTTGCCCCGCGGGTGGCATCACATACAAAAAGCGGACTTACTGCTGACTGTACAGATCTGCAGATTTCTGATATTAAATACCTGAAGACCGATTACAAAAATCTGCTTTTACAAATCAGACCTGCATTCGGGGGTAATATCATCGCTACCATTATATCACCCGAAGTTCCAACACAAATGGCAACCGTTCGGGAAGGTGTAATGCGGTTGGAACCACTGGATTCTCCGGTAAATGGTAAAATAACGCGGATTGACTATAAGCCCGATACATTGGATGATATTGTAAAAATAGTTGAACAGCACCGGCAGGAAAATAAAGTTAATTTGAAATCTGCACCGATTATAGTTGCAGGTGGTTATGGTTTAGGTACGAGGGAGAACTTTAATCTTGTCATTGAATTGGCAAATACATTGGGAGC
>CAYTLQ010000304.1:0-5186 GCA_964438715.1 uncultured Ignavibacteriaceae bacterium | reverse complement strand
ATTCTTCTCAGGGATTTAATATTCCTGATACTGCATTATATTATTACGGACTTGCAGAGGCACGACTGGAAAATCTGTTATTAACATTTACAGAAGAAAGTCAAATTCCTCCCGAATATTTAATTGAACAAAATAACATTCTTAATAATAAAGCTCTTATTTATCAGGCAAAGGGCGACTACGAAAGTTCGTTATTCTATCTTGAAAAAGTTGTAAAGAGCGACAGGAAACGAAATGATTCTTTACTTCTTTCGAAATCGTTACTTAATCTTGGAAGGGCGTTTAGAGACTATGCAGTTTTGGAAAATGATGACAGTAAATTCCGGAATTACCTTCAGAAGGCATTAAGCCTTATAGATGAGTCAATACGATTAGTCCCTTCGGGGATAGGTTACATAAATAAAGCCAGATGCTTTGATCTCATTGGAACTGATGACAGCACACTTTACTATTACCGAATTGCAATAAGACAATTCACTGAAGAAAAAAATATCCTTTGGTCGGCAGTAGCAACGGCAAATTCAGGAATTTTACTTAAAAAAATGGCATTCTCCAACACTGATTCTGTTCTTCGGTCTAATTTAAACCGTTCTGCGATTGACTCATTATCGAAGGCATTAAATGTCATTGAAAAACTACGAAGTAATGTACATGATGAAACATTACGCTCTTCTTTTTTTGACGATAAAGTATTTTACTATGAAAACCTGATTGAACTTCTCTACAGAGAAAAAAGCTATGATGCGCTTTTTGAAACAATAGAAAAAGCAAAAGCACGATCTTTATTGGATATGCTTGCGACGAAAGAAATCGGAAAAAATAAAAATTATCCGCCGGAGGTTGCCACACTGATTGCACAAGAAAAAGAACTGCGGCGAAGAATGGAATTTATTTCTGAAATTCCTGATAGTGCAGAAACTTACGCAAAACTCAGTAGCGAATATGACGAGGTACTGAAAGACCTGAATGAGAAGGAACCCGATTATGCCTCTCTTAAAAGCGTGCAACCGGTAACACTCTCCGAGATAAGAAAGTGCATCGACTCCAAAGGGGCTTTCCTGGAGTATTTTATTGGTAAATCATTCAGTGTGGTACTCGTAATTGATTTGGACTCAGTTTTTGCAAAACCAATATTTCTACAGAATTATTCGGTTGAAGACTCGGTTACTTCGGTTTTAGCAGAGATAATTAGTTTCCATAACTACCGAAGCCAGTTTAAGGCAAATGTGAAAGCTTCAGAAGTGAAAAGCGGTAACAGGAATCCATATCCTGTGATGGAGCAAAAATGGGCTGATGAGGTAACTAATGGAAATTGGCAGTACCGATTTTTTAATCTTTTTAATGTGCTTATAGGTAAGGAAATAAAATCGAAGTTAGAAGGTAAAGAGTATGTTTATATTATACCACACGGAATATTACATCATTTACCATTTAATGCCCTTATCACATCTCCTGCTCATTTAGATTTTGCAAAAAACAAACATATAGTAAGGCCAAAATTCCTGATTGAAGAGTTTGAAATTATGATGCTTCCTTCAGCTAGTGTATTACCATATTTGTACAAGAGGAAAATTGATCGATCGGGAAATTTTGCTAAGGCATTAATTATCGGAGACCCAATATACCCTATACCGGGTTGGAATCCGTTACCGGGTAGTCTTGCAGAAGCAGAAGCGGTTTCCTCACATTTCACTGAGCCTTTACTCCTCACAAAAGATAGCGCAACTGAAACACGGATTAAATCCGTTATTGGGAATTATGATATTGTACACTTTGGCACACATGGTATTTTTGAGCCATCGAATGCTTTAAAAAGTAAATTACTATTTACAAAATCATCACAGGATGACGGGATACTTACGGCTGAGGAGGTTTTTAACTTAGAAATTAAAAGTAATCTCGTTGTTTTAAGTGCTTGTCAGTCGGGGCAGGTTGGTAGTTTTCTTGGAGACCGAAAATCTGCCGGTGATGATGTTGTTGGTTTGAGTCGGGCATTTATTTATGCCGGAACGGCCTCTTTGTTTGCAACGCTTTGGATTGTTGATGATAAATCAACACAGCGGGTTATAGAAGAATTATTTAAGTATATTTTAGAGGAGAAATTACCTTTTCATAAGGCATTAAGGTTAGCTCAGCTTTCGGTATTAAATGACCCTGATGAATTAGACTGGAAGCATCCGTTTTTCTGGGCACCGTATTTTATGATAACAAGCAATGAAATAAAGTGATATTTTTTTTTCTATATTATGGGAACTTTTATAAGTTCACCGAGATATAATAAATGTAAATAAACTAATTAATCATAATTCAATTCACTAATACTTGGAGTACTTTATGCGTTCAATTAATCGGCTCGTTATGATTCTTTTCGTTCTGATGGCTTTCGGAACAACATCTATCGTTTTCGCACAAACCAAAGATGCTAAGGAAACCACAAAAGACAAGAAAGAGAAAGTTGATGTTCCTGCCAGAACTATTGACTTTAAAGCTCAACTTGGCAGTTCAACTCTTGCACTCGATCAGGTTGGTATAATGATAGATGACGGCAGAAAATACGGAGATGTTAACTCTCTTGTGAGTGCTTCAATGATTCTTTTCATGGAAGAAAAAGCTACCGGAAAAAAAGCTCAGATTACTGCTAACGATTTGTTAAAAGAAGCACAGGATTTAGCTGTAAAACAGAAAAATGTAACTGCTCTGAAGACTATTGCGCAGGTATGGGAAAATCCACTGTTCGGCAATAATAAATCAGAAGCAAAAAATCTCTCTTCAACAATCAGCTCTATTGAGAGTGAATTAGCCTCGACACGCGGTCCTGGTGCAAAAGTAGTTGATGTAAAGGTTGAAAACTATACTGCTTATACAATCTATGTTTACATTGATGGTATTTACAAAGGTTATATCAATCCCGGATACTATGTAGTATTCACAAATATTGGTAAAGGCTGGACTGACCTTTATGCTGAAACCGATAACATGTGGAGCAGTTCACAGGGCAGATACATATACTACTATTGGTCAAATTCTTACAATCTGCTTGAATACGATTATACAACTGCCGCAGATTTCACCTGGTCAGTTTATTAATAATAATTCTCTAATTGACAGAGCGGATCGAAAGATCCGCTCTGTGTCTTTAAAACAGATAAATATAATACAAAAAATATCAATCAGCGGAGGGCGCTGTAGATGAATTCAGTAAATTTACCTTTCAACAGAAAAATTAGCCTTTTGGTGTTTGCACTTTTAGTTGTTTGGGGTACAAAGGAGGTAAAAGGGCAAAATCTCACCTATCCGGAATATGTGGTCTATAGTGAGGAACGAGCTATCGAACTTCACAATGAGGCACTGGGAGACTATAATAATGAACGCTACTACGATGCAATACAAAAATGGGCGGAAATCTTGTATTCTTATGAGCGTGCCCGGAGTTTTGATAACCTGATTATTTGCCTACGAAACATTGGTTACGCTTATGAAAAACTAGAACAGCCCGGATTAGCACTCCATTATCAAATGCTGGCAGAAAAAGCCGCTATTCAATATAGTATTCTTCCTAAGTTACCCTCAATTTATGAACAAATAGGTGACTATCTTAAGTCGTTTGGTTTTTCGAGTGAAGCAATCAGCTATTACAAAAAAGGACTTGAAATTGCCCTTGAAGTGGCAGATTCTTCTTCCCTACAAATATTCAATGATAAAATTGGGGTGGAGCAACAGATTTTCAACACATATAAGTCTCTCGAAAGTACTTTCAATTCTTCATTATCTGAAGCAAAATCAGATGAGGAAAAATTAAAAGTACATCGTGATTTTGCTGAAATCAATATCGGTTTGGGTAAATATGATTCTGCTGAAAAGTATCTCGATGCAGGTATGAAATTTTCTTTTAGGGTTAATGACAACACATTAGTTGGAGACTTGTACCGGATTTATGTGAATTTCAATACTGCAATGAAAATTCTCGATAAGAAGTTCACTTTGGTACCCTCTTTTACGCTAAATGATAAGAGTGCTATAGAGGGCGGATTCTTCATTCTTGCTTTGAAAAACATTACCCGCGATTCTTTAATCGTATTAATTGATGGTGGAAAAAATGATGGAGTGATTCCCGGATCCACAGGAAATGTTACCGGGCTCCATGTTACCGGGTTGTCTGAGCATCAGTCCTATTATGTAGGGCGCTCAAAAGTTTTAGAAGTGTATGATAATACCTCTCTTGTAAGTATAAAAATAAAGGATACAACACGCGCAGAAAAAAATGTTTTCATTCTTGATCTGGTTGGGGTAAAAATATACCCAAACAATATGAATGACAATTCTCTTATCCTAAGAAATGCACTGGTTAAGATTTACTACAATGGAGATGGAACAACCCCGCTTTATGATTCAAGGATGCTTCAACTATATGCTGATGGAAAATTTGAGGAACGATTATTAAACCTGATGCGCGGGATTATCAATGAGATGGGAAAGAACCTGCAGGAATACACCCAAAAAGATGATCGATGGACGACCAAAATAACGAGCGGTTATTTTGCTGGTAAGAATATGATTGAAGCCATGATGACAACTGACACTCCCGGTATTCTTGCATATTTCAGTTATGTGTTAACTTATCCTGCCAAATATCTTGGTGTTAATTGGGATCTCAATGAGACTTTTGCGACTTGGGTACTCAATGGCTCCGATATTACCAAAGATTTTTTTAAGATTTTAATTGATGATATAAAAACTGATGCTGAACTGATTGCACTAACCAAAAAGTATAAAGATGTTATTATCGAGAATAATATTCTGTACGATCTTGCAAGTGAAGCAGATATTATGGGTGACAATGGACAAACAGACGAAGCAATGAAGCTCATAAAACAGTGCGAACTTATGGCCGGAATTGTTTCGTCGAATAAGTTGAGTGCACAAGTATATTTTAAGATGGGTAGTATTTACCGTACCGTAATGAATTATCCTCAGGCAATTGAGTCATATAAAAAGGCATCTGAGTTTTACAAAATGATTAATGACAGCTCCAACATGGCTGAATGTAATCATAATATCGGGCTGAGTTTTCAGGATATGAAAAATTACTCCGAATCGGTATCCTATTTTGAAAAATCGATCGCCTATAAAAAAGAACAGGCATGGAAATTAAAATCGGAATGGGGATATGAAACTATGGCTAGTAC
>CAYTLQ010000303.1:0-20013 GCA_964438715.1 uncultured Ignavibacteriaceae bacterium | reverse complement strand
TTATCTCAGCATATTGAAAAGATTTTCTACTCTTTCTATAAGTGATCTCATCCATACACAACCACCGCCTCTCCCTATACGGTTTGTTGCGGGGGGAGTCATTTTTGACAGCGCCGGCAGAATTCTTATTCTCCAGCGTTCTTTTTCAAATAAATCGTATCCGGGTTGCTGGGAAGTACCCGGAGGTTACATTGAAGAAGGTGAATCACTTCTTACCGGCTTATTCAGGGAGATAAAAGAAGAAACATCTCTTACTGCTCAGGGAATTCATGAGTGTATAAAAACCTTTGAATGGAAAAAGGATGAGAAAGAAGAACCAACACATATCTTCGAGTTTATTTTTGTTGTTACTCTTGCTCCAAACAATCATCTTTCGGTTATCGACAAGAATGAGTTTGAGTCATTTTATTGGATAAGCGAAGAAGAAATAGATATGGTTATGGAAAATCGTACCGATAATGACCCCTGGATGATCGAGGTCCTTACTGCGGGATTTGAGTGGTACAGAGCTCATTCTTCAAAACTCCCTGATATTTATAACGAAGAAATAAAATCTTTGGCTATTACCCGTTAGATCATTTTACTTCATATTTGTTTGCAAAAATAATAAAGCCGCCTCAGAGAAAGGCGGCTTTATAGTTAGTAATCCTTACTATACTCTAAATAAAGTTACTTCATTAACAACATTTTTCTGGTTATAGTACTACCTGCGGAAGTAAGGGTGTAATAGTATATGCCACTGGAAAGCCCTGCTCCGTTAAATCTCGCAAAATGAATCCCCGCCTGTAATTCACCATCAACAAGCGTTGAAACAATATTTCCAAGCACATCATACACTTTTAATGTTGTATAACCCTGTGTGGGTAGTTCAAAATTGATAACTGTTTCCGGATTAAAAGGATTCGGATAGTTCTGCGAAAGGTTCAGAGAAATCGGTAATGATGTTTCATCTTTTTTCACATTCGTCAGCACATAGTCGAACATGAAAAATTCAGAACCTTCGATATCTCCGTTAGCATTACCTTCCGGAATCTGCGCCTGTAATGTACCGCCATCTGCAGTGCCATATTTTCCTACGGCTATATAGAGTTTTGATGGAATAAATCCGAATTCATTCTGAACATTAATTGAACCTTCGAGAATGTTTCCCGCTGCTTTTTGAGCCGTTCCATTATTGTCAAACCAATTGACATAATTATTTGTGCTCTCATTAGCCAGATAAACACCCCAGCCGGCAACCTTACCCGCCTTTGCCCATGGAGCGTTTACCAATGGACGAATTGAGTCGGTGACAAAAATAAAAACATCTCTTCCTTGTGTCGGGGCTGACTGCGTTGCAACATAAAGCTCTGAGCCATTCCAGCCAAGGTAGAGATTTGTACCGGCAGAAGTGGCTACACTTTGTGCTGTTGCATCAAGTGTACCATCCATTACAAAAGCCTGACCGCCACCTCCCCCGGAAAATGTAATGTGATAGTCCTGTCCGCCATTATTATTCCATGTGTTATCGTTATAATGAATTACAAAAGCAATCCGATCTACTTGTTGTGCGGGATTATTAAACGGACCTATTTTGATTGTAAGAATTCCCGCGGTATCAGGTCCTGTGAAGGGCGATTCAACGGCCGGTCCATAGCCATTAAACTTTACTGTACCTACAGGCCAATAAACAGAATCGGGAGTCTGCCAGTTACTGCCATTATAATTTACTCCCCAATGCAGTTTAGCGCCAATTGTAGCGTTTGTTACTTTTATAGTAATAGTATCATTCGATGTAACTGCATTTGGTGTCCAACTAACGACAGTAGTGCCGCCTCCACCGCCCCCGCCGCTATTAGCCCCAATCCAGCAGTGCATAATCTCCGATTTTGCAATATTACCATTATTATCAACTGCTTCAATGTAATAGTCTATCAGTTTATTGTTTAAACCGGTAATTTCAGCGCTATATTCTTTTGCTTTTAATAATGGTGCAGGATTTGTCTGTGAAGGCTTATCAACTCCAGTCATGTCCAGTTCAATCCATGAACCCACCTCCGGTCCGCCTGCGTATGTTTCATTATCAATTGAGGCTGTTGAGTTTTTTCCATCAACATCAATTCTGTATTTCAGTTTTACTGAATTAAGGCCACTTTTATCGAAGACATAGCTCCATATTGTAACATTATTTGTCTGGTTTATTCCCCACTCAGTACCTCCCGGATTGTAAGGTTCTCTTTGTGGTTGAAAAATAGTTGGTGGAGTAAGATCCGAACCGGTAACTAATTGGGCTGATTGTATAGCCTGATTTGCGGCGCGTGTAGGATGTGAGTCCCAGATGCCATTGAGGGAACCATCCCAATACCAATAATCGCTTGATTCACCAACCAATAAATACTTCCATGCATTTATTGTATTAGGATTATTCGGATCAATTTGTTCAGCAGTGTGAACAAGATTTTTTGCCGCTGTTAAAACACCCCAGCTATTTCTATCGGGACTGTATCCATTAGCTCCCGGATCGCCTAACCATTTTTTAAATTCCGGATCACCGTTATCTGCACCACTCCACGATCCATCCTCAATATGGATAACATCATTCGGATCGGGTGGAAACATCTGCAGATAATCCTGAATTGTGGTACACACAAACCTTGTTGGATTAGCTTGCAGCCAGTTTACAAAATTCTGGAAGTTACCACCATAGTATCCTTCACTGCCGCCGCCATAATTGTCACCATCGTGGTGCAATACAATAAGAATAGGTTTTGTTGGATCGGTATTATAACTTTCCAATTGACTCATTACAGCTTCATAATTCAACGCTCCGAAACCACCGCGGCCATCCTCATTACCCATATATCTGTCTGCCGGTATTGCAATAATTTTTTTCTTTACACCTGTTGTCGGATTAACATACTCAACATAATGCGGCTGTCTTCCCCATTTTGCAGAGTTTTTCGTCGGAGCCCATAATCCATTCAACTGTACCCAGTCGTTAGGATTTGGATTTAATACATCAGATTTATTCGGCTCATAAATATTACCGCCTACTGAAAAAGGGTATCCTTCGGCGGCTCTATCGAAATGTATATTATCTACAAGAACCCATTCAAGTCCTTCATCAACAAGCGCAGGAATTATTCTGTTTGAAAAAGCATTTTCCGGAGGGAATATTCCTTTTGAATATGCACCCGGTAAGTTAGTGGACATAATTTGTTTATGCCTCTGAATTTGCTTGCGAATATCCAGATAATCTATTAATCCCATTAATGGATGAAAATATCCAAAACCTACCATATCCATTCTGGGGTTATTAAGCGATGTTTTTTGATTTTTAATATAATTCCAATGTGATTTCCAGTTCGAAAAATTTCCATTCCCGTTTGCTTCCAACGCATTAAGATTTTCTATGAGCGAACCGGAAAAACTCACTTGTGCACCAAAGTGCGGAAGACCTGCTGAAATACCTTTCTGAACTGCATTTTTAGGCCATGATGTATATGGTCCCCATCTCTGATTATGAATGTCGGTAACTGAAAATGGATACCTGCCGTTTGCATCGGTTTGTACTACTGACTCATACGGAAAATATATCGGCTGATGCATATGCCATAGAAATGCAATATAAATCGGCGGATTGACTTTTGTTTCTTTTGTCTTATTATCTTCACCGGAATACAAAATATTCGTCATTAGAAACAATAGTGCAAATACTATTTTTTGCTTCATATTATCTATATGGACTCCTTTATTTTTTACGAAACTTTTTCGAGATACTTTTACTATTCAAATACAATTATTCTTTTTCGAACTCATATACAACTTTGCCGCCAACAACAGTCATCAGCACTTTTACATCTTTTATTTTAACCGGATCTATAGAAAGAATGTCATCGGAGAGGACTACAAAATCTGCAAATTTCCCCTCTTCAATTGTCCCTTTATCATTTTCCTGAAATGATGCAAAAGCATTATTAATTGTGTAGCAACGGATTGCCTCTTCCACAGTAATTTTTTGTTCGGGAATCCAACCATCCGGATTCTTTTCATCAAGGGTTCGCCTGGTTACTGCCGCATAAATACCAAGCAGAGGATTAATTGGAGCTACTGTCCAATCACTGCCAAAACAGAGAGTTACACCTGCATCAAGAAAGTTCCTGAATGGATATGTATATTTAATTCTTTCCGGACCAATTCGTTTTTCTGCCCATACTCCGTCATCAATACAGTGATATGGTTGAACAGCGGCTATAACTTTACTTTTAGCGAATCGGTTGATGTCTTCAAAACGAACATGTTGTGCATGCTCTATTCTAAACCGTCTGTCCCATTCGGGATTCTGACTAATAACTTTCTCATATAAAGTGAGCATATAATCATTTGCCGCATCGCCAATGGCATGTGTACAAACCTGTAATTTATTTTTATCAGCATCAAACACCCACTTCTCGAGGTTGCCGTTCTTTACGATGTCGTTTGGTAATCCGGAAGTAGTTGGGTCCTGCTCATACGGCTCCATAAACCATGCAGTTGATGAGCCGAGAGAGCCATCTGCAAATGCTTTCAAAGCGCCGATGCGCAAATAATCAGAGCCAAAGCCGTATTGAATTCCGCTTTTTACAAGATACTGATAGTCTTCAACAGGCATTATAGAGTAAATACGAATTGTTAAATCGTTATTCCGTTCAAATTTCTGATAAATTCTGAGATCATTTTTATATGTAATATCGTGTATTGATGTAACACCATATTTTTTTGCTTCTGCCATTGAAGCGAAAAGTGCCCTGTCATACTCCGCTTCAGAAGGTTCGGGAATAACATTAAATACCGCTAACATAGCATTATCTTTCAGAAGCCCGGTTGGTTCGCCGGTTTCAGGGTCTTTTACTATTAGCCCACCTTCGGGACTTATACTTTCTTTTGTTATACCCGCAAGTTTCAACGCCGCTGAATTTGCAACCGCCATGTGACCATCGAATCTGGAAACAAATACCGGAGTATTTTTTACTACCGCGTCAATATCATATCTCGTAGGAGGTTCTTTAATATCCCATGCTTCGTGATCCCAGTCCCCACCGGTAATCCATTCGCCGGGATGTTCCTGCGCATATTTGAGCAAAAGATTTTGAAATTCCTTCACCGATTTAGCTTTCCGGAGATCTAATCCATTGAGATAAAATCCACCGCTGATGAAATGCACATGGTTATCAATAAAGCCGGGAAGCATAAGTTTCCCTTTAAGGTCAATTATCCGCGTATTTTTATCAATATATTTTTCTGCACTGTTCCTTGAACCGGCAAAAATTATTCGTTCAGCTTCTGTTACAACACACTCTACATAGGGTTGCTTGGTATTTACGGTGTAAATTTTACCATTTACAAACGCTTTTCTTTGCGTTTGACTAAATACTAAGGAGACAAATACAACGAACAGAAATATTTTTCTCATGTACTTTTTTACTCTTAAAAGTTTATGGAAAATAGTAATTATATTCTGAATTAAGAAGGCAGGATTTTGTACTATATCGAAGTAAAAAGTCTGGTTAAATAACCATTCACTAAAACAAATTTTCGCAAATAATGTGCCCTTATTGCCAATTATACTGAATGCACATTATTTGACCAACGATTCATTGTAGATAAGATTTCGGAAAAACATCTTCTGAAAACAAAGGATAAAGTACCAAAGAATAATATCCATTCAAAATGGATAGTCAGTTCGGGGAATATTCTATTTAATGAGTAATTAAATATTCTTACAAGCACTATACTTTTCAATGATACAAACATTTGTAAGTAATTATATAAAATAAAAAAGGGCTGAAGCGTATTTCAGCCTCAGCCCTGTGAAGAAAAACCTTCGATGAATTACTTCATCAGAATCATTTTCTTTGTAGCGCTAAAGCGTTCGCCGTTGGCAGAAACTGCTTCAAGCGTGTAGAAATAAACACCGCTCATGAATCCGCTTGCATTCAAATCATATCTGTGAACACCCGCGGTCATTGATGCGTTGATAAGTGTTTTAACTTCCTGACCAAGAGCATCGTATAATCTCAGAGTAACCTTAGAATCAGCAATTAAGGAGAACTCAATGGCTGTTGTCGGGTTAAACGGATTGGGATAGTTCTGGCTTAAGCTGAATTCTTTCGGAAGTTCAACTTCAACTTCAACAATATTTGAATATTCAGATTTTCCGTCGAAGTCAACTTGTTTCAGACGATATTCAACTTTACCGGTTGTTTGAACACGATCAACAAAAGAATAATTTTGTTTTTCGGTGGTAGTTCCTTTACCTTCGATAAATGCGATTGAAACAAATGAACCACCCTCTACGCGGCGCTCTACTTCAAAACCTTTATTGTTTTGTTCAGTAGCGGTTGACCAGTTCAGAGAAACTGTATTACCATTAGCGGTAGCGGTAAATGAGGTTAGTTCAACAGGAATAATTCCATCAAAAGTAACAAACTGAATTGCTCTTCTCATCATGTGTTCTGCAGAACTTAACGGACCGCTGTCATGTGCTCTGCGTAATGCATGAATATCTGATGCAATTAAAACAGTGTTGAATGTGCCGGCAACTTTACCAATACTGTTAAGTTGTGCAGGATCAGTATAGCTCCATAAAGCCCAAGTTCCACCGGGTGAGAAAACAGAAAGAACATCAGGCCAGGTACCAACAGTACTGTCAGTTTCGCCAAGATTAAATCCTGGCTGAAGTCCGATTAGTCTTTGATTAGCGCCAGATGATGGACGATCGAGAACATAATTGGCACCGAGATAATTATTCAGGAAGTCAAGATCCAAATATGTAGAACCGGATCTACCATGTTGGTAACCAATGTCTTCACCAAAAACGATCAGTTTCGATTTTCCATTGGCTGATCCGCTGTTAAGATATGCTTTCATAGAGTCTCTTTGAACAGCAGAAAAAGTGCTAGTTGCTGTTGCACACCAGATAACAGTTTTATAACCTCTGAATGAAATTACATTTGTAGAAGTAATTCCACCTTTATTGAACAGATCATACGATACACCAATTCGTCCGAGAACAGCAACAGCTGTATCACGACCTATGCGACCATTTGTCGAAGTTGAGTCATAAACGAGCAGATAGTCGCCTTTAGCCTGACGCTTAAAGGTAATGTTATAAGTCTGAGCTGATTTCAAAGAATCTGAACCGGAATAAGCCCAAACTGCCCATTGACCGACAATAGAGTCACCGGGCATTACTCCGAGCCCGCTAAGCATTGCATCCAATGCAGAATTGATGACAGTAAGAGCAGTATCAAATCCTAAACCATTTGAAGGAAGAACAATTAATGGCAGGAGGTCATTGTTTTTATTAAGTGTTGTCCCGAATTTCCACTTGTACTGAATAGCAGATCCCGAAGAAGTCCAGTTGAAATTAATTGGTGTTGCATTGAAAGCTGATGTAACAACGGTTGTTCCGTTAGGAGGATTTGCAAGGTTAAACGGACTGAGTATCGGTTTATAGCGTTTTAATGTTATAGCACGCGGACCGTTTGTTGATTTCAGAGAATCCATTCCTCCACCGGGTAACACACGATAAGCCCAAACATCCCATTGTCCAACTACTGAGTCTCCCGGTTGTAAACCATTTGAAGCGAGTAGAGCATCAACCTGTGCAAGAGTCATAACGAGAGAATTTGTTCCGGAAGGTAGTTCTACTATACGGGGGTTACCGGGCTGACCAAATATCCATTTATAAACAGCGCCCGTTGCGGAAGTATCCCAGGTAACTGTAACTTTTGTGGTATCGAGCGGCTTACCAACGACAGTTGTACCGGCCGGAGGACTGACAAGGTTAAATGGATTAAGAGGATAAGAAATATCAGAGCCAATAACATAACCGGAAAGGGCATAGTTTTGATGGTTAAGAAGAAGCACAAAATTATTTCCGATTTTACAAACTTCTGCACCACCGGCTATTCCCAAATGAGAAGTACCACTTACAGGATATGGACCGAATCGGTATGTTGCGAGTACTGCACCTGTCTGAGGATTAACTTTTGTGAGTGTATTATATGGATCTGTTGAGGTTCCTTGACCCCATACCCATAAAGCTTGTTCGCCGTTAATATTTGAAAATGCCATACCATATTTCGCGGCAATTGCAGCGGTACCGGAAAGAGTGCGAACCAATGCTCCGGTACGACTGATTACTCTGATATCATCACTGAAGTTCGATGTAAAAAATACATCTTCCACCGGTGAATAAGCAAGAGCGCGAACAGCCGTTCCCGTTGGACATGTAATCTGAGAAACTACTGCTCCGGTAGAGTCCATCTGGTAAATAACTGCTGTTGCTTTACCGCCATAGAGATATTGTCCATCGGTAGCAAGGTCTCGAATTGAGCCTGTATATGTTCCTGAATCAGAAAATGTCGTCGGACCATACAAACCTCCATTGTAACGGTAGAGCACTGTTGAGTTCCAACGATTCAGGTAATACTTATTATTGAAGTACATTGCTCCGACTGTACCTGCGTTAACTCCAGGTGAACCAATTGCGGCATAATTCCAGTTAAAAGCCGTTGGAAAAGGCCAGTTTGCCGGAGGAGTACTGTCCGGGGAAGTAACTGCTGTAATAGGAGCTACATCGTAGGGGCTGTCCAATGGACCGTTCTGAGCCCAAAGTGTTCCTCCCAGAACAAAAAGCAAAACAACTATAGTTAGCTTTTTCATCATGAAGTACCTTTCTTTTTGATTAAAAAAAGAGGGTGCAGAAATGCAGCCTGCACCCTAATATTAAAAACTACTTGGAGAGAATCATTTTCTTTACAGATGAGAAATTTGAACCGTCAATGCCTTTAGCATCAATTTTTGCAAAATAAACACCTGATTGCAATGCAGAAGCATCGAACTGAGCACTATGACTGCCTGCGGTAAGTGTACCATTTACAAGTGTTGCAACCTGCTGACCTAGTACATTATACACCGATAATGTAACTTTGGAATCAACTGCAAGACTAAAAGTAATCTTGGTTGCAGGGTTGAATGGATTTGGATAATTCTGATCAAGAGCAAAAACTGCCGGACGAACAATTTCAGCATCAATCATATTTGAATATGAATATTTACCATCTAAATCAACCTGTTTGAGGCGATAAGTGTAAACACCAACTTCAAGATTTTTATCGGTGAATGAATAATTCTGTTTTTCGGTTGTTGTACCTTTGCCGGCGATATGACCAACAGTAACAAACTCACCATCGCCAACTCTTCTCTGAATATCAAAGCCTTTATTGTTGGTTTCGGTTGCAGTTGACCAGGTAAGTGTTACATTACCATCATTAACTGATGCGGCAAATGAAATCAGTTCTACAGGAACCTGAACAGGAGAAAGAACCTGCAGTTTATCAATGCCCATATAGTTTGAATAGTTACCTGTCGGACCTCCATCGGTGTGATAATATTGTATAGCAAAACGAACTGTACCGTTTGCAGGGAATGTGCCTGTCCATGTAGCCCAGCCGGTTTCGGAAACTAAATAACGACCCCATGTTTGGGTAAAGTCAGCCGGGGTAATTCCTGCAGTAGGAGACCAGCGGACATATATTGAATCATCATAAGGATTGTTATCGGGTGAACGATGTTTGAATGTGAGTGTGTCACCTGCATGAACGGTAATCGAGGGTGAGATGAGCCAATGGTTTATATACATTCCGTTAGCACCATTATAGTTTGAAGCGACATAACCTGTATCGGGACCTTCAAACGCCGGGAAAACGGATGCTGAGCCCTGATAAAACGCTGCTGTTGTACCGCCGCCATCAACATCCAAAACAACCCATCCTCTGGATTGAAGAGCTGCGACAGTATTACTGCCGTTGAAATTATCTTCAAAAAGAACTGCCGAGGTTGAAGCGGGGGTTATTGCGTCTTTTACAACATCAATTTTATTCGTGTTGTTAGTGCGTGCATTTTTATCTCCGCTTTCAGCGTAAGAGAAAGAAATTACTCCTAAAAGGAGGAAAAGTGTGAGAAGTTTTCTCATTGAGATCTCCGATTTATTATGATTACTATAATGTTAATTAAGTCCGGAATTGCCCATCTTTAAAAAGATGTTTAACAGAATAAAAAAAATATTAAATGAAGTCAAGCATTTTTTCAAAAAAAAATACTTTGAACTTCAACAATTGGTATTGTGGTTTACTTGTAAAAATGGTGACAAAACTCATTTGAAATTTTCTCTCTTCTCCTGAAAACGGTGCCGATATTTAAATTATTTAAGTAATGAGGTATTGTCAGCCATTGTAAAAAATATGTTATTTACATTAGAGTAACATAATTACCGTATATTTGAGTATTGTTAAAATTTAATTTAACTATGGTAGAGAATAACATCCTCGCTCTCAAAAAAAGAGCCGCACTAATTTCTCTTATTATCGGCTTCGGTATGCTTGCCGGTAAAACCGGAGGCTATTTTATCACGAACTCCGCAGCTATTCTTTCTGATGCACTTGAATCGATTGTACATGTTGCGGCAACTGGAATGGCATTTTTCAGCATTATCATCAGTTCCCGACCAGCCGACGATACTCACCCTTACGGACATGGAAAGATTGAATATTTCTCCGCAGGCATTGAAGGATTACTAATAATTATTGCCGCAATTGCAATTTTTTATGCGGCAGTTACTGATATAATCTTTGGTTCTGAAATCAAAAGTCTCGATATTGGAATAATTGTGGTTTCCTTCGCTGCGGTAATAAATCTCGCTCTCGGTTTTTATCTCATTCGTGTGGGCAAAAAAACCAACTCTCTCACATTGGTTGCCGACGGGCAACATATTCTTACTGATTCATATACAAGTTTCGGTGTTATGGCGGGTATTTTTCTTGTTATGATTACCGGATGGCAAATACTCGATCCCCTGGTTGCAATGGCTATTGCAGTGAATATTGTAGTTACCGGCTTTCAACTTCTGCGTGAGTCATTTGGCGGGTTAATGCATGAAACCGATAAAAAAGTATTAAAAGATATTATAGATGGATTACTGAAAACAAAAAAATCGTTCTGGATAGATATTCATCAGTTGCGCTTCTGGAAAACAAGCGATACCATTTTTCTCGATTTTCATCTTATTCTTCCGTATTATTTCACCATTAAAGAATCACATGAAGAAGAAAAAAGAATTACCACACAATTAGACAGTGTTAATCACAATGTTGAACTAAAAATACACTTCGACCACTGCACCGACTCACTTTGCCGCCTCTGTAAGTTTAGCGAGTGTACACGACGCGTACATAAGTGGGATACTGATTTTGTGTGGGATGAAAAAAAACTTACCGGACCTCCGGTGTATCAGCTTTTTTCTGAGCCTTCGTGACTTTCACTTAATTTTTCGTTTTTCTTTAACGACTGCTCCATCATCTCTTTTTTATATGCTTCTAATTTCCCGTAGAGCCGTTTATCGGATGTCGCCAGTATCTGCACAGCCAAAATACCTGCATTTTTTGCCTGATTAATTGCAACCGTAGCAACCGGAACCCCTCCGGGCATCTGAACAATGGATAGTAAGGAATCCAAACCATCCAGCGATTTGCTTTTTACAGGAATGCCTATTACGGGAACTGATGTATGAGCGGCGGTCATTCCCGGCAGATGCGCTGCTCCTCCGGCTCCGGCAATGATTACTTTTATTCCCCTTTCATGGGCTTTTGTTGCATAGTCTGCCATATATACCGGAGTACGATGTGCGGACACAATTTTTATCTCATAGGGGACCTTAAACTGTTTGAGTATCTCTGCCGCCTCATTCATAACAGGCAAATCAGAGTCGCTCCCCATTATAATTCCTACGAATGGTTTCAGTTTCATATTTCACTGTTCGGTTAAATTGTTAGTAATTTGTCCAATGACTTCAGTTTGCGGTAAAGAGTTTTTGCTGAATTTCCGGTTACGGTAATATGTCCCATTTTTCTTCCGGGGCGCGACTCACTTTTTCCATATAAATGAATATGTGTCCCCGGATTGCTAAATACTTTTTCTTCCGGTTGTATTTTTCCTGTTCCATTCTTCGTCCCCAGTAAATTCATCATTACAGCGGTCGGCGTTATCATCCTTACATCTCCTAAAGGCAGTCCGACAACACAGCGTATGTGATTTTCAAATTGCGATGTAATTGTTGCTTCAATAGTATAATGCCCCGAATTGTGCGGCCTTGGAGCCATTTCATTCAGCAACACTTCATCTCCGCTAAGGAACAACTCAACACCAAAAAGTCCATATCCGTTCACGGCTTTCACTGCTTCAACAGCAATTTCCCGTGCGGCTTTTGCAGTTTTTACCTTTATTTCAGCAGGAGCAATAACATATTTGCAGATGTGTTCCTTTTGTATAGTCTCTACAACGGGATATGCCAGTATCTGCTTTTTTGTTCTCACTACCATAACCGCAAGTTCCTTATCAAAGCGAATAAACTCTTCTGCCATAAGAAGTGGATTTCTGGCAAGTAATTTTTGTTTCTTTGCCGAATAATCCTCATCTCCTGATACAGTGGCATTGCCATAACCATCATAACCCATTGTGCGTGTCTTAAGCACAAATTTCTTTCCAAGTATTTCTACAATTTCCCAATATCCCGAATTTTCCTGAACACTTACAAAGGCAGGTACAGGGATACCATATTTTGCTAGAGTTTGTTTCTGTATTAGTTTGTCCTGAATTCGTTTAATTACCAATGACGAGGGAATAACAGGTATTCCGAAAGATTCGATAAGGGCGAGCTTCTCCCAATCAATAAACTCGTTTTCCAATGTTACTACATCACAACTTTCAGAGAACTTGCGAAGCAATTCATCATCATCAACCCAACCAACAAATTCTTTTTTTGTTAACATTCCTGCAGGTGAGTTTATGCTCTTTTCCAGAATGGAAACCTCAAAACCAAGTCTGTATGCCGCATAGGCAGACATTCTTGCCAATTGCCCACCGCCGAGTATTCCGATAGTTTTTATATTTTTCAGATAGATTCCTGGTTAATAGTAATTTTTTATCTTTAAAGTTATGTAATCCTATTGAATTTTTCTGCTATCTCTTTCAGAATAATTCTTTGTTTATTTCTACCGGCAGATGTTTTCTCATTACAGATCAAAATAACAGCTTGATTTCATGTGTTGACTTATATCGCCGGTTTTTCCGACTATGACCCTGAGAGAACATTATTCGTATTAATTTCTGTAAGATTTGCCGTGATGAACTTTTATATCAGGTGTAATTGAAATACCATTGAATGTACAATCCCTGATATATGGGTCATGTATAACTCACATATCTCCCCCGCTCAACAAGTATTCATTTTTGGTTTTGTCATTTACGAGAATTTCACTTCATTAGCTTACCTAAATATATTTAGAAGAATAACACTCCTTTGCCGCAAACGAGGAAAAGGAGTGTTACTCAGAAAAGGATTTTTAGTAATTGAACCAATAGGTAAATTTCAGAATAAAAATATTTTCAGGTGTTGTTTCCACCAGCCGCTTAAGCGATCTGTTGAAGCGATATTCCCCTTCATTCTCAAAATCCTCGCGGTTTTGAGTCCATACAAAATACAGAACTGACCCCGGATTATATTCCCATCGAAGGACTGCATTCCCTCGTAATGAACGGTAATTAAAATCGGGGTTACCGAAAGAAATCGCAGGAGCCGGTCCACTGCCATCAGGGTCTGCGGTGTTTGTCTCAGCATTATAAGTGGAGCCATTTGTTCCATAGGTAAGGTAGTTAGCCGTGCCAGCCTGCGACAGTTCTTTGTATTCGGTGTATTTACCGGTCGAAATCAGCGGCTGCATATACAATTGAATACTTAACGCCGGCGTAAATGTCCAATTAAGACGAACACCTGCAGAAAATGTCCGAAGATGTATTCTCGCAAATGTATAGCGTTTACCATAAGTAGCATTTGCGGTAAGATCGCTAAAAGAACCAATAAATTGAGCTTCATCAGTTGAATTGTCGAATTCCGGACTTATGGAAAAGGACACATTATCTGCAGGGATCCACTCAATCTGCGTCCAATAGTAATTGTTATTTTCTAATTTGTTTTTCCATTTGCTGTAACCGCCATAAAGAACTATCGGATTGCGGTTATCACTTTGCAATGTGAAACTATAATTAAACGATGCCGGATTAATACTGTTCGGTCCTCCTCTTGTCCTGCGCATATTAACAGTTTCCGGATTGTAGCCAAGATTCCAGTTAATTGAATAATAATTCAGTAATTCAAAATAGCCGAAATGAAAAATCCCGTCGGCAATTTTGTCGCCATCATAATTGTAACTGCGGAACACTGCTCCACCTAGTTCGGCGAAGCGATACCAGTCAGTCGGTTCGGAAAAGCTATACCCACTGCCAATATGAGCGTTGATATAATCAGCACGCGAAAGAAATCCCATATCATTTACATCAAATCGGGGCGATATCATACCAAACGATGAATTAAGGAACCAGTTACCCTTTTGTTTATTAACATAAAATCTCATTGCATACCCTGTGAGTGAGTTAGCAGAAGAATCAACAGAGTATGATTTTGCATCGGGACGCTGAAAGTAATGAGTACTATTCCGTTGCACAGCCGTTATGCGTTCTTTTGTGCCGGTAATATGCGAAACTCCCATCCAGCCTGTGAATACCCATGTTTTTGAGGAATCGAGAAAACTCCACCCATCCACACCAAATGTAAACGCATTTTTATTTATCTCATTCTTCAATCGCTCCTCAGCAAAAAAACGATTTGTGAAATTTGCCATAAATCCAATTGCCTGAGCTGAGTTATTAAATTCCTTTTTCATTCTCAGAACTCCATAATAGGTCATTGGTTCAATTTCAGCTTCCGATCGTTTACCGTTAGATTGCAGTTCAGCTTTTTCACTTGATGTAACAGCGCTAATAGTACCCAGATCAATTCCATCTCCGATTTTTCCGGTCATTTTTGCCGCGCCAATTATATGCGTACCCAGAGGCAACCGGGCATAGTCGGCTGTTGGTACCGATCCCTGCGGATTTCTCCCAATCCGACGGCTATAAAAGAATCGGGTGAATGGAAAGTTAAAATTCCAGTAATTCCGTGCGCCACCCTGCCCAAAATTATATACAGATGAACCCTCAATAAAAAAGGGGCGCTTTTCATCAAAAAAAGTTTCAACATCACTCAGATTAATAACTGCCGGATCAATTTCAACTTGTCCAAAATCAGGGTTTATAGATGCATTAAGTGTAAGACTACTACTTAAAGCGTATTTAATATCTGCACCTATACCGGGTGTATAAACCGAGCCATCATTAAACGGATCACCGGGAGCGTGTTTGAGATATTCTGCCTTTGTGGTGAGGTAAGGAAGAACTTCGAGCGATTTTCCCGGGTCAAGATTCTCAAGTCCATGAAGTTCAACAAAACGGGATACAAAACCGCTTCCGTTACGAGGCGTATATACAATATAATCCCGTTCATTTCGTCTGGCAATATCGCGTTTTAGGTTAATACCCCATGTATATTTTTCCTGCTTATTAAAACGAACCTGAGAAAAAGGGATTTTCATTTCGACCGACCATCCGTTATGCAATAAAGTTGTGGTAGCTTCCCACACTCCATCCCATACATCATCATCCCAGTCATCGTTAAACAAAACACCATCGCCAATGCTTCCCGCAGCATTAACCCAAAAATAATAGCCAGTCTGTTTATCACGGTAGGGGTCAAGAAATACATAAAACTTATCAGAAGAACTGTACGAATCTCTTCTCCCAAGCCTGCCTATAATTGAGTCAGGGGAACTGTCATACAGCATTGCCCCAATATATAAAGCCTCGTTATCGTAAAGTATCCTAACTTCAGTGGGATGTGAGGGCGTTTTACCCTGGTCAGGGTCCCGCTGAAGAAACTCTGTAACCTTTTGTGCTTTATCCCATTCCGACTCATTTAACAGTCCATCCATAATAATACCGGAAGTAATGCGACTGGCAACGATTTTTGTTTGTTTTGCAACAACCGTATCTGTTGCTTCTCCGGCAAAAATCGGCAATGGGATGGTAAGCCAAAGAAAAAAGTAGTATAGTGTTTTTTGCATAGCAGTCCTTCATTTTATTGCATCGTGTCTTGTTGTGTTAATTATTTTCCAACTCTTTTTATGCGTATCGTTCCCGAAGTTGTTTTTAATTTGATCTGTGCGCCACCGCCATTAATGGTGTACATTGCCTTAATTTTACGCGGCGAACCCTCTTTGTTAACAGTATCAGGCTGATAGTCGGATTTAATATATTCATCAATATCTGATGATTCCTTCCACCAACCCTGAGCGTACACCTCGGCGGTAATGTGCGCTTTTGTGCCGGGGAGAATGTTCAAAATAATATCACCATTTGAAGTAAGGATGGAACTCTTGCCTTTTTCATCCGGATTGATGCCTACCTCGATATTTCCGAAGCCCGTCGTTGCTTTAATATTTCCAAAAATTTCATTAAGAAAAATATCCCCCGAGCCGGTAGTTACTTCAATATCTCCTTTTCCCTGTTTAATTGTTATAGAGCCACCGCCGGAATTCATACTGGCGCTTTTACCAACATAACCTATATAAATATCGCCGCCCCCTGTGTTTGCTTCAAGTTCTTCTCCGACCGAATTAACAGTGATATTACCTCCCGCAGTACTAACAGTAAGGTTTTTTCCTATTTTCTTTATAGTAATATCTCCGCCTGCGGTATTTATCTCTGCATTACCACTTATTTCGTCTATCCGAAATTCGCCACCTGCAGAGCTTAAGTATCCATCACCTTTAATTGTTCCTAATGTAATATCGCCCCCCGATGTGGATGCTTTCACCTGCCCTGTTATATTCCGAAACGAAATATCTCCACCGGCAGTATGTACTTTTACCGAACCACTCATATTGTCCGTTATAGTTACATCTCCACCGGCAGTTGAGAGTTCAAGATTAAATTGTTTGGGTATATAGAGAGTTAAAATCTCTATTGTTGATGTTGCCCATCCGGATTTAAGACTGATAACATTACCATTCACGGTGAATTTAATTTTTTCGAACTCTTCATCATCTTCAGGACCAACCACTCCGATAACAACATCGTTTCGGTCAGAGGGCTTCACCACAAACTCGCAATAGGGAAGGTTAAGTTTTATTGTTCCTCCCTTGCCTACCTGAAAGGTGTGTTTGTACTCGTGTACCTGAGCTGTCAGAAGACCACTTAACAGCAGTAATACGATTGCAATAACTTTTCCATTCATATTCATCATAACTCTTTCTTTCCATCTAATACAGATTTAATCTGAAATTTTACATAATCATTATCATCCGACTGAACTTTTTGTTTGAATACCGAATACACATCGTTGTCGAAATTGAACCCATTTTTCTTTGCTTCCATAAGAAAGTTTATAGCCTCGATCCGGAGACTTGAATTTTCATCATTCGAAAGCACATACAACACGGCATTTTTAATCTGATTATCGAACGGAAAATTTTTCAATGTTTTAATTGCTTCCCTTCGCACTCCGGTATTCTTGTCGAATTTAGCGGCAATAATAAGAGCATCGCGAAGGTCGGTATCGGCAGTTTGCTTTTTCTGTTCATTAATTACATTTATAGAATTGAGTCGCACACCGGGATTATCGCTGTTTAAGATTGAGTAGAGCAATATTTTCTGTACATACTCATCATCCAATCCGCCCTTAATGGTAAACTCCTTTGTAGCTGTGAAGGCTATTTCCAGCCCTTCGCCATTATTGCTATTGCTTATAAGGCGCACATTACTTAGTCCAAAATTATTACTGATAAAAAACGGCAGGGGATTCAAACTATCTTCAGGTCCTTTCTCAGATTTAGGATTGTTGAACATAAAATACCCACCTATGAACCCGACTACCAGCAGTGTTGCACCGCCAAAAATTATACGATAATTAAGGCGGAAATAGTTCATTAATGGTTCGAAGAATTGCCGAATAAAATTCATTCCCTTTTTTTTGTAACGCAATGCGGCACGCGCTTCGAGGCGAACATCTTTAATAAAATCCTCGCTTAATTCTTCTGTTTTTTCAAGAGACAGCAACTGCTTAAACTTTCCTGCTTCCTCAAATTCTTCTTTACAAAACGCACATTCTTCAACATGCCGCAATAGTGCTTTGCTATCTGCTTCTGATAATTCACCAAAGTGAAATAGTGTTATTAGTTCTTTGTATTGATCGTGTTGTGTCATAAATTCACCTCTATAATTCGCTCATAAGAGGCCGTAAATCACTGCGTAGTTTTGCAACAGCCTCAAAGAGATATTTTTTTACGGTTCCTTCCTTACAGTTCATCATTTCCGCAATTTCACGGAGTTTATAACCTTCGTAGTGTTTCAGAATAAAAACCATACGCAGTTTTGGCGTTAATTTTTCGAGTGATTGCGATATTTGCCTCCCTATCTCACCTGCGAAAGCAGAACTCTCGGGAGTGTGCGGATCGTGAATATTATACATTGGCATCGAAGTTCCTTCATCATCATTTCTTTCAATAGGCACTGAGCGCCGGTTCTTGTTTCGTGATACATAGGTAAGGCATACATTTGTTGTTATACGAAAAAGCCATGTTGAGAATCCGCTTCGTTCTTCAAATTTTCCGAAATTTTTATAAACCCTTATAAATACCTCCTGATAGATGTCTTTGGCATCATCTGAATTACAGGTGTAACGCATTGCTGTTGCAATTACTTTCCGGTCATATCGATACACGAGTTCTCTGAAAGCAGACATATTGCCAGCCTTTGCCTCACGGATTAATTCTGTGTCAGAAACGGTCATTTTATTCCTTTTGTATGCTCTTTAGACTACCGATACCTAAAAATGGTTGGGAACAATGTGCGCTAATAATTTTTATGACATAGTAAATTCCTTAATTAAAAATCTTCATCGAAGTTTTTTATTTTGAGCGGTATTTTTTCAGGATAAAAGACAGTTAAGTAAATCTTTTATTAGAAAGTCCGGTTTATGAAAAAAACTTTAGTGATCTGTTTTCTTAGTTTTATATCCATATATTCACAGAGATATGAAACCGGTAAGGGGTTTGATTCTGTTTTCTCTCACTACGGTGTAACGGGCTCATTCTCTCTTTATAACCTAAAATCAAATACATATATCTTGTGGAATGAATCCCAGTTCGATTCTTTGTACACCCCTGCTTCTACCTTTAAAATTCCCAACTCACTTTTTGCATTGGAAACAGGAGTGATTCTTGATGAAAATGAAATAATTCCCTGGGATAGTGTAGTACGCTGGTTACCCGCCTGGAATAGAGACCACAATTTAAGAGATGCTTTCAAAAATTCAACCGTGTGGTTTTATCAGGAACTGGCTCGCCGAATTGGCAGGGAGCGTATGCAAGAGTTTATATCCGCCATCGGTTATGGTAATCAGGATATTTCCGGTGCTTTGGATAGTTTTTGGCTTAATGGAGTTCTCAAAATCTCTCCTCGTGGTCAAATTACCATGCTCGTTAACCTCTACAATAATACTCTCCCGTTTTCACAACGCACTATGGATATTGTGAAGAAAATTATGATTCGCGAAAAGACGGAGAATTATACTTTACGGGCTAAAACAGGTTGGTCAACACAAGAAAAGAGAGATATCGGCTGGTTTGTGGGATTTGTGGAAAGAAGCGATAATGTTTGGTTTTTTGCTTGCTGTATTCAGGCACCTGATGAGACTATTCCCGATTTTACGGAAATTCGTTTAAAAATTACTAACGAAATTTTGAGGGGTATGGGTATTTTGGATTAAGAATATTATTGATGTTGTGTTAAATGTGTCTGGGAATAAATTTTTGTGTTGGGGTGTAGTTTATTGGATTGTTATTAAGGGGTATTATCAATTTTTCTTTCAAACATTTTGTAACAATAATATCACCACCTTCGGGGTTTAGAATTGTTAAATCTCGCATTTGTTATAAATATTTCAACCCTTCGGTGGCTGTCGCATAAGTATAATAAAAAAAAGAAAAGAAAAAGTGATAG
>CAYTLQ010000302.1:0-13172 GCA_964438715.1 uncultured Ignavibacteriaceae bacterium | reverse complement strand
CACCAGATCCTAAGTCTGGCGCGTCTGCCAGTTCCGCCACACCCGCATTTTTATTAAGACACAATATTTAACTACATTTAAACCTTAAATATAAGGTTTTATGTTCAATTAATATAATTGCGTTTTCTGTCAAAAACCGTTTAACGGGCAAAACAGCAAAAAATTTTTCAGTTTTCCACTAAATATGTCAAAAAGCACCCCAAATAAGCCTCATACTAAAGTGGGGCAAAATGTCCGCAGTGGTTATGTTGCCATTATCGGACTGCCAAATGCAGGTAAATCTACCCTTATGAATGCTATGTTGGGGCAGAAGATTTCCATTACAACTGCCAAACCTCAAACAACACGAAAACAAATAATTGGTATTCTTTCTGAGGAAATGTATCAGATTATTTTTCTGGATACTCCCGGAATTCTAAAACCCGATTACCTACTGCAACAAAAAATGATGGGATTTGTATTTGTGTCAATTGATGATGCCGATGTTTTGCTGTTTATTGTCGATATAACGGAGACAACAAGTGTTTTCGAAAAAATTCCTGCAGAGTTTCTTAGTAAACTCAACTCACTTAATAAACCAAAAATCCTTGTCATTAATAAAATTGACCTCGCTCAGGAACCAAAAATTCAATCTGAAATCAGGAAGTATCAGGACTTAAAGTTTTTCGATATAATCATCCCTGCTTCAGCCAGGGTAAATTTCAATACAGAAAAAATAGTTAATGCAATCTTGCAGTATATCCCGGAACATCCCAAATATTATCCCGATGATATAATTTCTTCTGCAAATGAGAGGTTCTTTGTAGAAGAAATTATCCGTGAAAAGATTCTTGAATTATATCATGATGAAGTTCCTTACAGTTGTGAAACCAAAGTTATCGAATTTAAAGAACGACTGAACGGAAAAAATTTCATTTCTGTTGAAATTTATGTTGAAAGAGATTCTCAAAAGGCAATTGTCATTGGTAAAGGAGGCAAAGCGTTAAAATTACTTGGTGAAAATTCCCGCAAGGATATCGAATCATTCCTTGATCGCAGTGTTTACCTTGATCTCCATGTAAAAGTAAAAAACGCATGGAGAAAAGACGAAAACGCTCTTAAAAGATTTGGTTATGAGCCCGATAATGATTAAGAACCATAGTTTCATATTTCTTTTATCATATCTGACGAGATAAATGCAACATACGAAATTGCGTTACGAGGCGGCGCTATTTACCAACGCTCTTATCTGGGGCGGCACTTTTGTCATCATAAAATCTGCTCTCGCAGGAATATCGCCAATGGTATTCGTTTCATTACGATTTGTAATAGCCTCGTTTCTTCTTTTACCTTTTGTTTACCGTCTTATTCCGCAACAAAACAAATCGCAGGTAGTAAAATCATCTATACTCGGACTATATCTTTTCATCGGTTTTGCGACACAAACCATCGGACTGATTTATACAACGGCAACGAAATCAGCATTTATAACGGGCTTATTTGTTATTTTTACTCCAATTCTTCAGACTATTAAAGATCGAAAAATTCCATCTGTACAAAGTCTTATAGCAATTTTACTTGCAACCATAGGAATCATTTTTCTCTCCAGCAAGGGAACATCATTTTTTGATATTTTATTCGAAGTTGGAAACAGCTTTAATATTGGTGATTTCCTTACTTTAATTTGTGCGGTATTTTATGCAGTGTACATAATTTACCTCGATGAGATTTCCGGTGATGTAGATACAAAATTCCTAACCTTTTTTCAGATACTTGTTACAGGTGTGTTAAGTATTATCTGTATCCCTTTGTTTGCGGCAACCGGTCTTGAAACAATTCGTTTTAGTTTAAAAACAGAGGTACTTCTTGCCATCGTCTATACATCACTTTTTGCGACAGTGCTTACAACTTATTTACAAACACGCTTCCAGAAATATGTTACGCCAACCCGGGCAAGTATAATATTCTCAATGGAACCAATTTTTGCCGGAATTTTTGCATTCTTTATCCTCAATGAGAAAATGTCTATCTTTGGAATAGTCGGATCAGCATTTATACTTACCGGTATTTTAGTATCAGAATTATTGAATAAAGATAAGAAATGAAGTCTCTTGCAAGAGTGGAAATTACTGTTCAGGGTCTCGTTCAGGGCGTTGGTTTCCGTTATTATGTATTAAGGATTGCCGTCAGATTGAACATTACCGGTTATGTGAAAAATCTGTATAACGGAGATGTTTTAACCATAGCCGAAGGTGATAAAGAAGTTCTTGAGAGTTTTATTAAGGAAGTTATAAAAGGTCCAACTCACTCAAGAGTTTCGAAATACACCATTGATTGGAGTGAATATAAATCAGAATTTTCAACATTTGAGATCAGGCATTGAACAATTTCCGAATAGGTAACGGTTTTGATATTCATACATTTGCTCCAGGGAGGAAGTTATTTCTCGGCGGTGTTGAAATCCCCAACGAGGAGGGGCTTCTCGGACACTCTGATGCAGATGTCATATTACACGCACTTTGCGATGCAATGCTGGGCGCACTTTCATTAGGTGATATAGGAAAACATTTTCCAAATACCGATGATAGATTTAAAGACATTGATAGTAAAAAACTGCTCTCTCATGTTAATGAACTTATACTTTCAAAAGGGTACAAACTCAGTAATGCGGATGTAATGGTTCTTGCTGAGAAACCAAAACTTGCTTCACATATTCCATCAATGCGGAAAATTATTGCTGAAATTCTGGGTGTAGCAAAAGACGATATTTCAATAAAAGCTACCACAACTGAAAAGCTTGGAGCAATTGGCAGAGCAGAAGGTATTGCCGCGTATGCTGTTGTTTTGTTATACAGGTTCCGGGTCCGGTAATTAATGTTTCAAGCCTTCTTCGACTTTCTGGCATCTTCTAACCCATATCTTATTTATTTTGCCCTGTTGGTAATCCCATTTATCGAAAACATTTTTCCTCCCTCCCCAAGTGATGTTTTGATCATTATCGGAGGAACGCTAATTGCAAAATCAACCATCAGTTTTTTCCCCGCACTATTTACAACAACAATTGGTACACAGGTTGGTTTTATGTTTCTTTATTATCTTGGTAAACAAACCGATCAAAAACTCATAAGGGCGGGGAAATTAAAATTCATCACTCCGGAAAGCCTTAAAACCGCTGAGGACTGGTTTACCAAATACGGATATTACATAATTTTATTTAACAGGTTTATTCCCGGAATTCGTTCTGTTATTTCTTTCTTTGCCGGTGTTAGTGAACTACCATTACACAGAACATTTTGGTTGTCCCTAGCCAGTTCTATTTTGTGGAACATAATTTTACTTGCATTGGGTATTTTATTCGGAGAAAACCTTGATGTAATTCAGAAATATATGGTAATCTATGCGAACACTATTATGGTTATTGTAGGCGTTGCCGTTCTGTTTCTGTTCATACGCTATCTCAAAAAAAAATATAAAAAATGAAATTAAAAAATTTATTTAAGCGAATCCCAAAAACTCCGGAAGAAAGATCTCAACTTAAAAAGGACAGATTGCTATTGGCAACATCCGGAATACTGCTTGCCGCCGGCTTTTCACCAGTGCCACTTCCGGTAACTTTATTCTTTGCCTTGATTCCTTATTTTATTGTTTTAGAAAAAAGAGAAAGCCTACTGGCAATAAACAAGGAAACATATTTCATGGCATTCGTATTTTCTCTATTTAGTGTGTATTGGGTTGGGGCTTATACAGAGGCAATAGACTACTTTCTTATGATCGGGGGGTTTCTTGTTCTCTTTTTGAATCCGATATTTTTTCTATTGCCTTCCACACTTTATTATTATGCCGCAAAATTATTCCGGAAAAATACCGCTCTCTGGTTTTTGCCGTTTTTTTGGGTAAGCTATGAATTTTTTTACACACTTACCGATTGGAGTTTTCCCTGGTTAAATCTCCATAATGGGTTAAGTACCTTTACTGTATTTATTCAGATTGCAGATACCATCGGACCCTATGGATTAACATTTTTATTGATCTTAATAAATATACTTCTTTTCAAAAGTTACATCGCGCACATTGCTCATTTAGAAAAGAAAAGAAATATCTTTGCTTCCTTTGCATTGTTGCTTTTTTTAATTCCACTTGTCACCGGAATTATAAAGTTGAACAGCAGATCTTTCACCGGGAAGGAGTTCTCTGCAGTTGTTGTTCAACCAAATCTCGATCCTTATGAAAAATGGTCCGGAGGAAATCTGAATGATATTCTTAAAATTTATACGACTTTATCTCATAAAGCCGTTACATCTGAAACTGATTTAATCGTTTGGCCCGAAACTGCTCTTCCCGTCTATTTAATGTTAGGACCGTATCCCGAAGCAAGAGATTCTCTTACAGCCTTTCTTTCGGGAACACAAATTCCTCTGCTTACAGGGATGCCGGACATAAGACATTATGCAAAAGGTGACTCTATGCCACCAGATGTAAAGTATAATAAGATTGCCAACTTTTATTATGCAACATACAATGCTATTTATCTCTATCATCCCAATGATCCGGATATACAGAAATACGGAAAAATGAAATTAGTACCATTTGGTGAACGGGTACCATTCGTTGATCAGATACCACTTCTTGGTGAATTTTTTAGATGGGGAGTGGGTCTTGGTGGTTGGAATGTCGGCAGAGATACTACAGTTTTTCAGGTGCGTATGAAAGATGGCGGTGTTGCAAAAATAGGAGCAGTAATTTGTTATGAGTCAATTTATCCGGAGCTTATCGCTTCAATGTGTGAAAAAGGTGCACAGGCATTAGTAGTAGTAACTAACGATAGCTGGTATGGTAATACTTCAGGTCCCTACCAGCATAAGGACTTTGCCGCCTTGCGGGCAGTTGAAAACAGGAAACCGCTCATTCGCACTGCTAATGGCGGAATAAGTTGCATTATTGATGAATTCGGAAGAACAATTTCCCAAACAAACATGTACGAACGCACAAGCCGTGAATATAAAATGAAACTTAATAATCAATTGACATTTTACTCAAAAAACCGCTTTTTAATACCCGGCGTGTGTGTCACTTTCTCTGTATGGATTGTTGGAGTAACTTTGATAAAAATACTTAGCAACTTTTTATTTAAGAATAATGATGCAAAACCGGAAGACAATTAACATTGTTCTCACTGCAATACTCCTGTTTCTTTTTAGCGCCTGCTCTGCAACCGTTCGCTATACAAACGAAAATAATGTCAAAACTTCACAGACCCATTGGGAGAACACTGACACCACTAACATAGTTGCTGTCTTTACCGGCGTTGCCTCGTATTATGCCGATAAGTATCATGGCAGAAAAACAGCAAATGGTGAAATTTATGATATGTATGGTCTTACAGCAGCACACCCCGATTGGCCATTTGAAACAATAGCGAGAATTATCAATCTCAGGAATAGCAAATCAGCTATAATTCGCATAAACGATAGAATGCCATTCAGACCTGATAGAATTATCGATGTTAGTTTAGGTTGTGCGAAGAGTTTAGGAATGGTCAATGACGGCATAGTTGAGGTCAGAATCGAAATACTGCGCTGGGGTCAGTGAAAGGCCGTTAATTTGTAATTCTATATAAGTGATAACCACTTAATTGATTTATCAGAAAATCGAAAACACAAATTTTACCGGCTTCTAATTATTCTAAGGTCATTATTTCTTTAATCGTGAAAAAGCAGTGACTCATTTTTCAATCAGGTTTACAATTGGCTGTTTCCTTCATCTGTTTTTTCCGTAGTAATTATTTAATGCCAATATATAACTTCCTGCCCCGAAACCCACCTTCGGCACAGCGCCTTCGTATTTTGATGTTTTTTCGTGAAATAATTCAGGAATGAGGTTATTATTCATTTCTGCCTGTTCGGTAACCCAATTAATAAGCTCCTTAGCTTTATTGTACATACCATTATTTTTATATGCAACTGCAATTCTGAGATTAAGAAAAATCCATTCCTGTCTATCGTACCAATCTCCGCCATTAATTCGAAAATATCCTCTATTCGCGCTTAGTTTCAGGTTTTTATTATATAGCGAATGGTGAGTCTGAAAAAGTTCTTGCTGATTTATGCGAGGATCGGTGAAAAACTCAAAACTTGCCGCGTCAAAAGATTCATGCATTCCCAACTCTGCACCTGCAAAACCTTTTAACATTCCGTCATCCGTGACTAATAAATTTTTTATAGCAGAACTTAATGTGATACCTGCTTCAGAAATAAAACCAACCTCTCTACTATTCTCCGGTTTATACGCCAGATTCAGCTCATAAAAATCATTAAGTCCGCGCATTGCAGTTACAGATGTAAAAGTATATTGTTTCCCCGGAAGATGTCGTTCCCAGTGACCTGAGTCTTTTCTGATTAAACCATTTTTATCTATAGAATGAATCAGCGGACGAACCACATAATCAAGTACTCGTTTATAGGTTGCCTCAAAAAATTCTTTATCCTTGCTTTTTGTGACATAATCGGAGTAAGCCGTTAGAAATAACCCGAATCCGTCCAACTCAATATTTGGTCCGGCTTCATTAAAATCAGATTCCTCGTTTCCATTGCCAAAATATCGGCAAACCGAAATCTGATAATCCATCCCGATTCCGTAATCTATTCCATCCTTATGAATAAAACTCTTATACCGATTTGCCCGGGCATTCAAAAAGAACAGCAGTGCATTCTTCGCCTCGGAGAACATTCCCACATCACTCAATGCCATTACGGAATATGAGGCATCGCGTATCCAGCAAATATTCCACACTCCCGGAGGTAGTGAAGCAAGTATTTGACCGCGTGATAAAGGATATATTTCTTTTTGACTTACCTGCGACATTTTAAGCACTGTAACCGATTGTTTAACAACATCTTTTTCCGTTCGGGTTAATTTTTTGGGAAGCGATAATGAACGGAAAATACCTTTCATATAACCGGCTTCCTGTTCAACGAAGTTAAACTGAATTCTATTTTTTGCTTCTACCAGTATGGTAGTATTCTGATGTAAAGAATCGTTAAACGAATAGAGATAGTACTTTCTGCTTTTTTTCCCTGCAAAGGTTATTACGGAATCAATTAATATTTCTCCATGTCCTTTAGAAAATAAAAAGCTCAATGAATTTACTATCGTTTTTTCACCTTCAATAACGGAATAGAAAACTTTTTCATTCTCTAAAAAAGAGGCAAAGTAAAATACTTTTACATTGCTATATGAAAGTTTCAGTATTTGTGTATTTTCAAAATACTCTGCTTTTGATATGATAAGTGGTGTATTGAGTTTTATGCCCGAAACAAATGGCTTAACCGGTACGCCTTCATCAATATTCTGAAAAATGTGGGGAAACACATTCTCAATTTCATTGGTCTTCTCGTTATAAACAGCGGCAATAAGACCATTTGAAGTTACTAATTTGAAAAAAGATTTTTTCTTTCCGGGTGTATAATCAAGAACTTTTTCATATCCTGATTTAGTATAAATTCCGAGGATACCTGTGTAAATTCCTCCGGGACCACCACCGTCATAAACACGAATACTTAAATAGTTATTCTCCTGTAAAATGTTGGGCGGAATTTTATATACTCTCTGCGTAGCCCATTCAGAGTGATATTCCGGCGGAAATTTTCCGGTGCTGCCTATATGTATTCCATTTAAATATGTTTCATCTGCATCATCTATCGTTCCAGCTAACAGATATAATTCTTTTCCCAATAATTTCTTATCTATCTTAAATGTGCAAGAGTACCAGCCGATTCCATCATAATTATTGTAACCCTGTATCTCCCAGCTAAGACCAACTCTTATTGGCTTCCACATGCCCGAAACATCACCATGAAATTTATTCATCGTATCATCAACCGTGCTAAACTGCCAGCCGGTATTAAGCTCAACACCCTGTGCAAACATTCGGGGAATTAAAACAAGCACAAGCAGGTAAATGAAATACAATCGCATATCTTTTATTGAATTGCCTTGAGAGCTTTCTGGATAACATCAATTGTATGATCAAGATCTTCAGGAGTATGAGCAGTAGAAACAAAAAGCGCTTCGAATTGTGCCGGAGGAAAATAGACACCATGTTTCAGAAGTTCATGGAAAAATTTTCCGTACATTTTTGTATCGGCTGTTACGGCGGAGTTGAAATCAGTAACAGGCTGTTCGGTAAAAAATAAAGTCAGCATTGAACCTACTCTATTTACAGTATAGTTTTTATTAACAAGAGCAATTCCATCTCTGATTCCTCTTTCAAGATATGCCGATTTTTCTTCAAGTTGAGTATATATTGATGGATGCTCTTTTATATGTTTAAGAGCAGCATATCCAGCCGCCATTGCTAATGGATTACCACTGAGAGTACCCGCCTGATACACTGGTCCCACAGGAGATATTTTTTCCATAATCTCTTTTTTGCCTCCAAAAGCGCCAACAGGTAAACCGCCTCCGATAATTTTACCGAATGTTGAGAGGTCCGGCTTTACTCCCAATATTTCCTGAGCACCGCCCTTCGCAAGTCTGAAACCTGTCATAACTTCATCAAATATCAGCACAATTCCTTCTTTATCGCAAAGTTCTCGCAGACCTTTTATAAATTCATCGGAGGCTTTCACAACACCCATATTACCTACAACAGCCTCAATAATTATGGCAGCAATTTCGCCCTTATTATTCTCTATTAGTTGCTCTACAGAAGAAAGATTATTAAAATCAGCAATAAGTGTATCAGCGGCATTTCCTTTTGTGACACCGGGACTGGTGGGAACACCGAAAGTTAAAGCCCCACTCCCGGCTTTAATAAGAAAAAAATCTGCGTGTCCATGATAACAGCCTTCAAACTTTATTATTTTTTCTCTCCCCGTAAATCCCCTGGCCGCCCTCACTGCACTCATCGTTGCTTCGGTACCGCTATTAACCATTCTCACCATTTCAACAGATGGTACTAATTCATGAACGAGTTCTGCCATTTTTACTTCGGCTTCGGAGGGAGCTCCAAAACTTGTTCCATGCTTTAATGCATATTCAAGAGCTGTCATAATAAAGGGAGGCTTATGCCCAAAGAGATGAGGTCCCCAACTGCCAATATAGTCCAGGTACCTGTTACCATCAACATCCCAAAGATATGGACCCTCTCCTCTGTCAAAAAATACCGGATCGCCGCCAACAGACTTAAAGGCTCTTACAGGCGAATTCACTCCTCCGGGAATAACTTTTTTTGCTCTTTCAAATAACAATTTACTGGTATCAAGATTCATTTTCTGCTCCATAGAGATAATAATTCAACAATCAAATATAAATAAAGAAGGTAGGGAAAGCATTAGAGGAAAAATGCAGTTTTTAATGAACTATTTTATCAGGGGGCAAATTCAATTTCAAGAATTGAAAAATCATCAGCAAATGAAGTAGATTTATTTAGTTCCATCAAAGAATCAACAAGTGTTTTAATTCTGTTACTGGTATGAATGGAAGTTCGCTGGAGCAATAACAGGAAATCATCGTAGCTGAAGTGAATAACATGTTCGTCAAGTTCAAAAGTGCCATCACTAAACAAATACAAAATGTCGTTTGTTAATAATTGAATAGAAAAATTATGATATACCTCGTTGGCAAAAATACCAACAGGCACTCCACCTTTCTCAAGAGTAATAAGAGAATTAATGTTATTGTTGCGTCGGATAATCGCAGGACTCGGATGACCTGCTGTCGCATACTTAAGTATCATCTCTTCTGTATCCAAAACCCCGTACCATATTGTAAAATACTTTCCGCCCTGTTGTTCAAGTTTGAAGAGCCGATTTAAGTTATTGAGAACATCAGAAGGATTTAAAAAATCGGTATTTGGAATTGCATTCGAGCGGAGAATATTTGTCAGGCTTATAGAAAGCAAGGCGGCTACTAATCCATGACCGCTCACATCGAGAATATAAAATATTTTATGCTTTGAGTCGATATCATAGTAATTAAATGTATCGCCGCCTAATTGTTGTGACGGCATAAAGAAATAATCCGTTTTTACCTTCCCGCCCGTTTTTGGTGGAAGAATTGATCGGATGAACCGTATAGCTTGCCTGATTTCTTCTTCGTAAATTCTATTTCGTTTTTCGAGTTCGTTATTATAGGCAAGCATCATCTCTTTGGAACGCTTTATTTCCAATTGGACATTAATACGGGCAATAACTTCCTCAACATCGAACGGTTTTGTAATATAATCTACAGCCCCGGCTTTCAGACCTCGCAATACATGGTGTTTTTGGTCAAGTGCAGTAAGAAAAATAATTGGTACATCACCGGTTTTCGGATTCTTTCTTAATTCAGTACAGAGCTGGAATCCATCCGTCTCCGGCATCATAATATCCAAAAGAATCATATCGGGAGTTACTTTTTCAAGAACAGCAAATAATGAATCTTTATCTACAGCAGTAAGAACAAAGAATCCAAAATCGCGTAAGATACTCCTTAATAATTCTATAGATTGCGGCTGATCGTCAACTACCAGGATTGTAGAATTATGCATCTGATTTTCTGATTAATCTACCTTAAAATATAAAATACTCAATACTCCACCAATGCATTACCTAATTAAACTTTTTAATTTGTTTCGATGCAAGTTTTAGTGAATGGTTCATAAACCACTCCTGCGAATTAATTCGTTTCGCTCCGTTTTCCAACGGCACCGGTATGTAACTGCCATCGCTCAGCAATTGTCTCGCTTTCACATTATCCTTTAAGGTTATGTTCAGTATTTTATTCTTCAGTTTATCTCTGATATCCGGATCAATTATCGGGAACGCGATTTCAACCCTTCTGTCAAGATTTCTCTGCATAAGGTCGGCACTGCTTAAATAAATTTCTTCGTTATTATTATTAAGAAAATAAAATATCCGGCTATGTTCAAGAAATCTCCCGACAATACTTATAACCCGTATGTTTTCACTGAGTCCGGGTTTACCCGGAATCAGCGAACATATACCTCGGACAATTAAATCAACTTTCACTCCTGAGTTTGATGCCTCATAAAGTGCGGCAATCATCACAGGATCTACTAAAGAATTCATTTTAATAATAATATACCCCTCACCACCATTCTTTACATTATCAATTTCCCTCTTGATAAAATCAAGAAGCGACTCTCTTAATGAGATGGGAGCTACCAACAGTTTCCGGAATTCAGTTTGCTTAGAGTATCCGGTAAGATAATTAAATATATCTGACACATCTTCACATATATCTTCGTTATCAGTAAATAATCCAAGATCAGTATAAATTTTTGCTGTGGTTGCATTATAATTTCCTGTTGCCAGATGCACATACCTTCTGAGGTTTTCCCCTTCTTTACGAACGACTAATGTCATTTTAGCATGAGTTTTAAGTCCAATGAGACCATAAACAACATGTGCACCTACCTTTTCAAGTTCTCTGGCCCAAAAGATATTATTTTCTTCATCAAACCGTGCTTTTAACTCCACCAAAACAGCAACCTGTTTTCCTCGCTCTGCCGCCTCTATAAGATACTTTACCACAGGCGAGTTAGAGCCGACGCGGTAGAGTGTTTGTTTTATTGTGAGTACATCAGGATCTGCTGAGGCTTGTTTTATAAATTCAATTACCGGCGAGAACGAATCATAAGGATGATGCAAGAGAACATCCTTTTCCCTGATTACAGAAAAAATGTCGTCTCCATTTTCAAATATTTTTGGTACAACAGGAATAAATGGTTTTTCTTTAAGATGGTGCAGAGGTAAACTGTACAAGGACATAACATTACTAAGAGCCAATGGACCGTCAATTACATGCACATCATTGCGATTTACTTCCAGATTATCGGTAAGAGTCTGAATCATATATTCAGGCATGCTTTTTTGTACTTCTAATCTCACAACAGACCCGAATTTTCTCTGCCGGATATTTTCTTCTATCACTTTCAGGAGGTCATCTGCTTCATCTTCCTGAATCTCTATATCTGTATCCCTTGTCACCCTGAACCGGTGAGCCGCAATAATTTCCATTTTTGGAAAGAGCAGTTGCAGGTTTTCCATTATCAGGTCGCCTAACCAGATAAACTTTGCCACAACACCATTTCCATTTTTCTTTGATGTACCTAGAATCTCGTCCACCCGCAACAAGCGCGGAAGTGATCCCGGCACTTTTACTCGTGCAAATCGCTCCTCTCCTTTTGGAGTACGAATTAATATTGCTAATGAAAGACTGAGATTTGAAATGTATGGAAAGGGACGGGCAGGATCTACTGCCAAAGGTGTTAATACCGGATAAATTTGTTTTCTGAAGTAATGGTTCATTCCCGCCAACTCGTCAGGCGTCAATTCATCGAGGCGAAGTATTTCAACACCTTGTTCTTTTAAACCTGGTACTATTACTTCTTTCCAAAGCTGCATGAGTTGTACGAGAAGAGGCTGGAGAGCTTTTTCGATTTTCTGAAGTTGCTGTATTGGCGTTAAACCATCGATACTTGGCTCAGAAAAACCTGCTGATATCTGCTCCTTGATACCCGATATCCTTATCATGTAGAATTCATCGAGATTAGAACAAAATATCGATACAAACTTTACTTTTTCGAGCAGGGGAAGTTCGGGGTTTAGCGCCTCTTCTAAAACTCTTTTATTAAATTCTATCCAGCTCAGTTCCCGGTTAATGAAGTTTTCCGGAAAATTATACTTTTTTAACAGTTCTTTCGCTGTGCTCATTAGTTTCTGTCCTGCGACATTCTAATCATAAAAACATAAACATACAAAAAAATAATCAGATATTACCTATTATTACTCACATCTGTGACTGTTTGTCGCATAATAATTATTTTCTGGTAAAAAATTCTGATTAGTCATCGGTATTCCATAACGAGATTTATCGGGCAAATTTAAAAATAAAAAGGCTGTCTCTTTCGGACAGCCTTTTGAATTCAGTCTTATTGACCTTATTTCATTAAGATCATCTTTCTTGTTGATGAGAATTTTTCTCCATTTACTCCATTTGCTTCAAGAGAATAGAAATAAACTCCGCTATTAAGATTTGATGCATCAAAGTTGATTTTGTGTACTCCGGCATTGAAGGTTGAATTAACCAAAGTCATTATTTCTACACCAAGCATATCATAAAGTTTTACTTGTACTTTCGAATCGGCAGAAAGTGAAAACTGAATGGTGGTTGACGGGTTAAATGGATTG
>CAYTLQ010000301.1:0-4410 GCA_964438715.1 uncultured Ignavibacteriaceae bacterium | reverse complement strand
ATAGTTACCTTACTCGCATATCTGGTTAAAGCAACAGCTTCTTCAAGAGCGGAATTACCGCCGCCAACCACGATAATTTCTTTGTCAGTAAAAAAGTCACCATCACATGTAGCACAGTATGAAATTCCCTTGCCTTTAAATTCGGATTCGCCTTTTGCGCCTATCATTCTTGATCTTCCGCCTGTTGCAATAATAATTGCATCCGATGTGAAAGTTTCGGTTTCGTTAATTACAACATGTTTGGTCTCACCTCTAAGGCATAAGCCCGTTACTTCAACATTACTTTTTATCTGACATCCGAAATTGAGAGCTTGCTGGCGCATAATTCGTGCAAGCTGATATCCGCTGATATTTTCTACTCCGGGATAATTCGCAATTGCATGTGTAAGTATCATTTGTCCGCCGGCTGTTCCTTCATTTATAATGAGAGTTTTAAGTTTGGAACGCGAAAGATAAATACCGGCGGTGAGGCCTGCCGCGCCTGCTCCCAGAATAATTACATCAAAATGGTTTTTCATAACTTATACCTGCGTTGAATAAAAGCTATTGATTAATTGTCAACACTGCTTTTAATTTTTTCCGAAATTCTCATCTAAAATGCTTGTTATTTGCGCCTTTGATTGTATGCTCGATGTAGCCTTAACAACCTTTCCGTTTTTATAATAAACGACAAAAGGTAAACCGGAAAAATTTCTACATTCAGGTAAGTTTCTGATTACTTTTGCATCAGGTGAATCAAATTCCATATCAACAAATTTCACATGCTTATATTCATTCTCAAGCTCTTCCATTGCTTCATAAACAGGAATACACATAGGTCCCATTCTTCCACAGCATACCATAACATTTTCATTTTCTTCAAGGACTTTTTTATGATCTGATTCATTCAAAAGATGAGTAAGATTAGTTTGTAACATATTTTCTCCATTTAAATATTTTTTGTTCGTAGTAATAAGATTCAAATTTTTGATAAAGGATTCATCAACCTGATAGAAATACTCAGTATTGGCAATGGTAATTCTTTTATATTGCATGTAAAGATAATCGCGAGATTCAGAGCTTATGGAAACAACGCAAATTCTTATTCCTTTTTTTTCTGCGCTGGCGGCAGGTTTTGTTAACGCAATTGCCGGAGGAGGTACTTTAATTACATTTCCCGCTCTTATTTTCTATGGACTTTCTCCGGTACAAGCAAATATTACCAATACTGTTGCACTTTGCCCGGGGTATATCGGCGGGACATTCGCACAGCGCAAAGATTTATTTGTATCGAAGGAATATATTTTGCCATTCCTTGTTGCGGGAGTGGCAGGCGGACTGACCGGTGCTGTGTTACTTTTCCTGAGTGGTGAAAAAATCTTCAGCCGTCTTGTTCCTTATTTACTTCTTTTGGCATCGGCATTACTATTTTTTCAGGATTTTGTGAAAAAGATTATTCTCAACAAGAACAGAAAGATTGTTAAGACCAAGAATATTATAATCCCAATAGCGGCAATTTTTTCTGCAGCAATATATGGAGGATATTTTGGAGCGGGACTGGGTGTGATTTTACTTGCAATTCTGGGGTTATTATTGGAAAAGACAATTACACAATTAAATGCGCTAAAACAGTTACTTTCTTTCACAGCTAATATAACCGCCGCACTATGGTTCTCGGTGTTTGGAAATATCGACTGGTTTACCGTTCTTCTTATGGCCGGAGCTTCATTAGCGGGCGGCTTCGCAGGTGGTAAAACCGCTCAATATATATCGCCGGTAATATTGCGATATGCTGTTGCAATTACCGGTGTGGTGATTGCATGTATTTTTATTTTTCAGTAGTAATTTTTTTCACACACTACTTAATCATTATCAGGAGCATTTTCGAATTCTTATTAGCCCGAAGACCGTGAGGAATGTTTGCGGGCAAATGTAAAACATCCCCGCCATTTATTGTAAACAACACTCCTCCAACTGTGATTTCCATTTCGCCTTCAAGAACAAATACTAATGCATCATGTGGCGAAGTATGCTCCGTCAGTGATTCGCCATTTGCGAACGCAAATAAAGTAATGTTGCCGTTTGGTTTTTTCAGTAACTGTTTGCTCACAATTGATGATGACTGATAGGCAATAGATTCCGAAAGATTACCTTTGATAAGTATGTTTTTTTCCTGCTCCATTAAATTTCCTTTTTTTAAAAAAAATATACAATTATCGGGCAACTTTTTCCTAATTGATGTATCTTTTATATAAATAATTAATCAGGACTCTTGCATTACAGTAACGACAAAATGATTGAATTCACTATCACCTATAATAAATTTAAGGTGAAGGTGTATAATTATGTCCTGAAGATGCTGCCGGATAAAATGAATGCTGAAGACATTGTCCAAAATGTGTTTCTCAATTATTACAGAAATATGGATGCAGTTAAGAATAAGGAGAGCACAATCTATTATTTACTGCGTTCGGCTCGTAACGAGGTTTACGGTGTTCTGCGTTCTAAAAACACTCGTGTTGACCAATATAATGTGGATGATGCCTCTGAAGTGATAGTCGAGGGTGGAGTTTCACCGGAAAATGAGTTTGAGACGATGGAAATGAAAGAGATGGTTAGTGCATTACTTGATTCCATCAATCCGGCAATGAAAGAGATATATGTTTTGCGTGAGTACGGAGGGTGCAATTACCGTGAAATAAGCGACATTCTCGGGATTCCCGAAAAACTAGTTAAAAGCCGCTTATTTAAAGTTCGGCAGTTATTAATTGAATATGTTTCAAAAAAAATTGAAGAGTAAAAATGTCAAATCAGAAATATGAAATGATGGTGTATGAATATTTTGACGGTGAACTGAGCGATACCGGCAAACAGCAATTGTTCACCCGTATGGCAACTGACATTTCACTTCGCCTGTTCTTTGATTCAGTTAAAACCCTAAAAATGACGATTAAAGAAACTACTGAGGAATTTCCTGAGTCGCTTGAAAGGAAGATACTTCATCAAATTGGAACTGAAAAAAAACCAAAACTGTATAAACTTGAACCAAGGTATTGGATTTCTGTTGCGGCTATTGTTATTCTGTTTATCACCAGTATTTCATTGTTTATGCAAATGCGCTCTTACAGAATGGAACTTGAAACAATAATGACAGAAGTACAAAATCAAAACCGGACAATCAAGGCACTCTATAACAGTATTCCTCAGGTTGAAGTAAAAGCTGAGGAGAAAGAAGAACAAATAATTGTTAAGGCAAATTTATGAAGCATTCATTTAAAGTCAGGCTATGTGTACTCATATTAACTGCATCTTTTTTGGAAGGATGTTTTGAGAAACAAAATAAAATTGAAGTTCTTCCCGACTATAATGCACTATACAAACCTGCATCAGATTTGGGTATTAAGCCGGAGATGACAGGCGGAGAGAATGAATTTTATACTGAAGAATTTTTCGCCAGGTTACAAGAATTATATTCCCCCGATTCATCGGGTACGGCGCTTCTCTATACTTTGTATATTAATGAGGACGGTAAGGTAGATAAAATTCAACCTAAAGGCGGAAAAAGAGATAAGCGAGTTGATGAGTTAATCGCCGGGGAATTGCCATCTTGTTCATTTACAATTGCACGCATTGAGGGCAGAGCGGTAAAATATCAAACTGAGTGGGAAGTATATAGTACGAAAAAGGAATTCACTGAGGCAAAAGAAAAACGCCTTTATGAAATCCAGCCGGATGTAATGCCAATGCCGATAGGCGGACTTGCCGCAATTATACAAAATGTTATTTATCCTGAAGATGCGAAGAAAAATAATATTGAGGGAAAAGTAATACTGAATGTGTTCATTGATGAATCAGGAAAGGTTGTATCTACTGAAATTCTTCGTGGGGCACATCCATTGTTAGATAAGGCGGCGGAGCAGGCTGTAATGCGTACAATGTTTACTCCTGCAAAGATGAAAGGGAAGGAAGTAAAATGCCAGGTAACACTGCCAATAGTATTTAAACTTAATTAAATTAATTATTACACTATAAAAAGGAGAAATGTCATGAAAAAATTATTTCAATCACTTATGCTTGTATTGCTCTTGCTTACAGTAGCATCAAAAGCACAGGAAAAGAAATACGATACTTATCCTGCGCCTGTAGGCGGAATGCAGGAATTACTGAAAGATCTGGTTTATCCCACCGAAGCCAAAGAAAAGAATATTGAAGGTAAAGTAATACTCAAATTAAAAATTGATAATAAAGGTAATGTAGTTGATGTTAAAGTCGAGAAAAGTCTTGGATATGGTTGTGACGAAGCCGCTGTAAATACAATGAAAAAAGCGAAATTCACTCCGGCTGTACTCAATGGCAAAAATGTTGAGTCTGAAGTTTTACTTCCTGTAATGTTTAAATTAGAAAAAGAGAAAAAATAACAACCTTCAGTTT
>CAYTLQ010000300.1:0-4361 GCA_964438715.1 uncultured Ignavibacteriaceae bacterium | reverse complement strand
GTGTAGTTGTACCATAATTACCTGCAAAATAAATAACGGTATTAACCCCCTCTATGTAGAAAAGATACGAGAGGAGAAACATTCCCAGGTTTTTATAATTTGGCAGATGCCGTAAAGTGTCAACTACCCGACCGGCACCTATCCTTACAAAGGAATATTTTTCTGTGCCTGGTTTTTTTGAATCTCGAAGAAAAATAAATAACGGGAGTGAGAAGATGAAAAAAAACGCGGCAGAGATCGGGAAAGTGGATTTAATGTTTCCTGATTGTATAAAAGGGAATGAGATTGCAAGACTTGCAAGAGATCCGAAATACCCCATAGCAAAACCATATCCGCTTACTCTTCCGAAATTTTTCACCGCTGTTAATTCCGGAAGAAAAGCATCATAAAAGACAAGTCCAGCCTCAAAACCAATATTAGCTACAATAAACAAGAGTAAGCCGGATAAGATATCGCCCTCACCCACTCCGCTTAACATTGCTGTTGATACTATGCATATTGAAGTAAAGAAAAGAAGAAATCGCTTCTTACCGGCTGAATAATCGGCAATTGCTCCTAATATCGGAGAAATAACGGCAGTAATAAGCATCGAAACACTGGTGCCAATACTCCAATAAAAATCACCAATAGGATCACCCTTCGCAACTGTTTGTTTGAAATACACCGCATAGAGAAAAGTTACAACAATTATTGAATACGAAGTATTTGCAAAATCGAACAGTGACCAGACAAGTATTTTTCCCTTTTCTGTAGCACTAAATCGTTCACGCATTTTTTGAACCATCCGCCAGCCCTCTGCCTGTTTTTTGTATTTTATTTTCAGCAGTAAATTTTTCGAGAAGGCGGTCAAGTACTCCATTAACAAACTTATTACTATCAGCGGTGCTAAACTCTTTTGCCAATTCTATCGCCTCATTGATAGTGACCTTTGCAGGAATATCAGTAAAAAAGAGAAACTCCGTTATTCCTAAACGAAGAATAAGTCTATCAATAAGTGCAATCCTATCCAATTCCCAATTGCTCACCGTCTTTTGGATTATTTTATCATGTTCTTTTGCCTGAGCAATTGTTTTATACACTAGTTCCCGACCAAAAGTTCTATCCGGTTCTGAAGTAACATCAGCAAAAATGCCATTGAACACCATATCAAGATTATCTCTGTTCATTTCATACGCATAGAGCACTTGAAGTACTTTTTCGCGTACAATACGGCGTGACGACTTTTTATCCAATAAACTCATAGATACTAAAGAGGTTTCCTGTTATAGAGAAATTCAAAGCGCCCGGAATATCCGGAGTGGCCAACATACATTTTTGAATTTCTTCCTATTGCTTCAATTCTTTCAATGGCTATTCTATTTGATGCTTCGTAGGTTGGTATATTTTTCTCTCGTGAGGTTTTATATATTTGTCTCAGTACATCGTATATTCCTTCGGCTTGCCTGAGCGCTCTATCTCTGCTGTAGCCTTCAAGTTCATTTGCTACATTTATCAATCCACCGGCATTAATTACATAATCGGGAGCATATAATATTCCTTTCTCAACAAGTTGCGGACCATGCTTACTCTCATCCGCAAGCTGATTGTTCGCTCCTCCGGCAATTATTTTCACCTTTAGTTTTGGTAAAGTTTCATCATTAATTACTGCCCCAAGAGCATTCGGGGAATAGATATCCGCTTCAATGTCAAAAACTTCTGTTGGTTTAATTGGTGTAGCCTTTATTCTTTTTAGCAAACCCGAGAGCTTACTTTCATCAATATCTGTGACATATAAAATTGCGCCCTCATTAGATAAATGCTCGCAAAGGTAGCTGGCTACTTTGCCCGCACCTTGCACTACGATCTTTCGTCCTTCAAGACTGTCATTACCAAACACCTCTCCGGCACTTGCTTTAATTCCGACATAAACACCTCTTGCAGTTACCGGTGAAGGATCACCGGAACCACCCAATGTTTGCGGAATACCGGTTACATATTTGGTTTCCATCCTTACATACTCCATATCCTTCACCGAGGTGCCAACATCTTCTGCAGTTATATAACGACCTGCTAACCCCTCAACAAACCTTCCAAAACTTCTGAATAATACTTCACATTTATTCTGGCAAGGATCACCAATTATTACAGCTTTGCCTCCGCCAAGATTTAGCCCTGCTACTGCTGCTTTATAAGTCATGCCTCGTGAAAGACGAAGAACATCAGTAAGCGCCTCCTCTTCAGAATTATATTTCCACATTCTTGTCCCTCCAAGAGAAGGTCCTAAAACAGTACTATGAATCGCTATGATAGCTTTCAATCCACTTTCAGCATCATGACAAAATACTACTTGTTCGTGACCCCATTCTCCGAGTGATGAAAATATTGACATACCGGTGTCCTTTCTGTCTGTATATTATTTAACAGACTAATAATTAAATAATGTAATTTTCATTCTATAACCCGAAAAACCAAAAGTACAGTAATGCTACTGATTCCCTCAATCTGTAATACAGCGCCTTTTGTGCTGTAAGTTTTATAACAGCGCCAAATAACGATACTTTGATTCCGTAGAATGATGATATTTGTTTAATCCGACTAAGATGATATGTATCGGATATTATTGCTATTTTCTCAAACTTCTTGTTCTTCAGTAGTGTGTTGCGGATAAATCGTATCTGCTCGGTTGTAGAATTTGTTTTCTTTTCCATTAAAAGATCATTGAGAGGCATACCGAGGGAAACAAGATAACGGAATGCAGCCTCTGCCTCACTTATTTCGCCCGGTGCATTTGATCCCGTAAGATGAATTTTTTTAAGTATCCCCTTGTCATAAAGTTCCTTTGCTTTATTTAGCCGGGCTAACAATGTTGGACTTGGCTTATTCTGCGATAAGACCGCCGCACCTAAGACCACCCCTATATCGTATTTCTCGTTATCCTGAGAATTTATCTTTGCTGAAAACGATGAGGAATAGATAACGATAAATGCAAAAATCAGGACTATAACTAAGAACGATCCCATGACCGCACGCAGGGCAATGTAACCGGTTGACCTGAAATTACTATACCATGCATAGAGAGCCCTGTTTATCTGAAAAAATAAAAGTACCCCGAAGATAGTGCCGGTAATTATCTTTAAAAGCGGCTGATTAAATATATATATTGAATTATCCGTTATCTCCGATCCGGAAAAAGCAATTCCTATCGTAAATAGTGCCAGACAAATAAAATTATTAACCCAGAAGAATTTTACCGCTGATTGATATTCCCCTCTTTTTCGAAAATACAATAATAAAATTGGTAGAATTGTTAATATGTAAACTCCAAGAGTGAGGAAATTTCCTGAATAGAGCACATTTAATTCCCGGAACGATATGCCCTGATTATGGTACTTAAAATAAAGGATGAGAAAACACTCGACAGTAATGATGCCGACAAGCCATCCCGGATTGGATTTTGGCTTAACTCTTTTCAAAGACGGTTGAGATTGTTAATAATGGCATATTTAAATTTACGAATCCGCAATATTTTAATGTAATTTTTTATATGCCGAAAATAATACCCACGCTAAGTTTTATGATTTTTTTTAGGAATTACAACGACTCTGAAACCCGAATTAAATAGCCGTTAATATCACGAAAAGTAAATTCCTTTGCCTTCCAGGGTTTTACTTCTATAGGACTGATTATTTCTGTTCCTTTATCTGAATATTCTAAGAAAATTTCCTCAGCATTTTCCACTAACCACACTAATTCAAGTGACTTCTCTTCATCGTTAATTCTTTCTGCGAGTTCCGGATTTTTTGTAAACAGACAATTTATGTCATCCCGACTTATACCGGCATCGGTATCTTCCCAAAACCACTCATCTGTAAAACCAAGAATATCCCGGTAATAACCAATCGTTTGTTTTAAATCTCTAACCGGAAGAAAAGGAATTGCGTTTACAAACTTTTTCATTCAAGTCCCTTTAAATGGAATAAAAAGTTCCTTCTGAATAGTATGTTTGAAATTCGAAGAGTTTTTCTATTCTTTTTACCATTCGGCAGAACCAAAGTAAATTGTAATTGAGTAAATAATTATAGTAAATAAATTACACATTGAAGTGCCTGCCGAAAAATTATCAACCACTCAATCTTTAAAGTTCATGGTAACAACATCATCTTTTTTATGATACTGTTAGATCCTGATTGCAGACGATAAAAATAGCTTCCGGCAGAGAGGTTCGAGGCATTAAACAAAAATTCATAACTTCCTGCCTTTAAAACGCCATTTACCAATACCGCTACTTCCTCACCAAGAGAATTATATACCTGTAACGATACCGCTGACTCACTTTGTAGTTCAAATGCAATTGTTGTTGAAGGATTGAATGGATTTGGATA
>CAYTLQ010000299.1:0-17251 GCA_964438715.1 uncultured Ignavibacteriaceae bacterium | reverse complement strand
CTTCACTGTTTTTTGCTTTGAAATCTGTTTTTTGCTTTAAAATTGCATTTCACCTATTGGGTGAAATTTGTTTTCTCAAAATTACTCTGTTTTTTGCCCTTTAAACAGTCCTTCTTTTGTCTCTATATCGGAATTAAGGATATTTAAAAAATATTCTGTCTCTATTGCATATCTACTACCTGTTAACTATCTTTTGAACTCTCACCGTTTCATTCAAGGTAGAAGGATGAATTTAACTATTATTTATGCAATTGCTCTATCGGGCGTTATTAGTTTTTTTATTATTTGGTTTATCTGGTCAATGCTAAACCACTTCCGGAAGAAAACCAGAAGATCTCCTTTGGTTGCCACAACAGCCCAAAATGAAAAACGATTTTCTACTGCAACATGGACTATAGATTCAGGATTATCTCCAAAAAAGCCGAATACTGTTGAGAATCAGTCTGTTCGTGAAGATCGAATGCTAAGAAAAGGTTTCAGGTTTTAAAGGAATTAAAATAAGCCGTAATCAGGTGACAGTTTTATTTTCTGTTATTTTTTAAGTATTTCAGTAAATCCGAAATACTTCGTTTTCCAAACTTTTCTCTTACCATGCGAAATCCATCACCATAAACAGGGTCGGGATTCTTTTCAATAATTTTCATCTGAATTTTTGCATCTTCAACTGTTAAGGAACTGAGATAAAGGAACGAAATAAAATTACAACTCCCTTCCCGTAAATCTTCACTATGGTCATTGCGTGTATTCTGTATTAACCATACATGCATTAATTCATGTGCAATTACTGATTCTACACTTGTCGCCGGAACTCCATTAAGAACATATATTGTATGTTCAGTGGATTCTCCGGAGAGTTTTCCGTTTACATATCGGGAACTCGTTCTTGTATCACAAAATCCACGCATTTCTTCAGAATAATTAGCTCCGGCAAATTTCTTTAAGCCTGTTCTATCAACACCTCGTATGCTAAGTTTTGATGAATTAATGACAAGTCCCACACTGCTGAGTTTATTCATTACCTTGGTTAATAATCCGGCAATAAATCCATCATCAAGAACAGCATTCTGGTAACAGATTTTACAAACAGAGCGTCCATCGGAATATTTTTTATACCCCCCGGTCAGTGCGTCGCAAGCTAACCTGTTACAACCATCGCACTCCGGATATTCGGATCTATGTTCAGGATGAAACTCATTCCCAAATAAATCAACTTCGTATGTTCCGGATATTGGCTTACGGCAAATTGTGCATTTTTTTTGAACATTTTCTTTAAAACATTCCTGATGATAGTTTTTTCCTTCGAATTCAATGTATCCCCCGGAAATTACTTTCTGGCATGTAGAACATCGTAGTCCCGTCAATTCAGCAAGGCACTCAGGATGATAAAATTTATTTTTATCGAAATTATATCCGTCAGAAATTACCTTTTTGCATTCTGCACACAAAAAGTGTTCAGGATGGAACTTTTGCCCCTCCGCTTCAATATATCCTCCGCTAATTTCTTTACCGCAATATTTGCATTTCACTTGTGCTTCGGATATTTCACTAAGTAAAATCAGGGTTAAAAATGTAATGAGGATTTTTATCATAACGCATATTATTAAAAATCCGATTAATTATTAAGTCAAATTTCTTCGCTTTTCTATCCGCCTCAGCTCATTACTAATTTCATCGGAATGTAGCCAAAGAATTACCGCATTGGTTTTTTTTCCGGACGGTAATCGTAAGAGTCTTTATTAAAAGCCTGTTATTCAAGTCGAAGCACAGGGTACTTTCCGGTTTTTGCAAGCAAATAGGCATACATCGGATATCGCGCAAGTCCCATCATAGAACCCGGTTCAAGCGCCAGAATAAGTGCAAGAGAATGAATACCTTTTACCGGTACAATAACATAATTGCTGGCGGGTGTTTTAATGTTGTTTTTCTCTAATACAGGATTTACCCAATATTCTTCTTCGTTATATGCTGTATCAATCTTTGTGATTGTGTACTCAAAGATATTTCCACCATCTTCTTCATAGTCCTGATACTCTATTGTATGTTTTTTTAGAAATGTCATAAGTTTTTCATCAGATTTCGGGACAAGATACGCCTTTGGCGCTCGTACTCTTGATAGCGTTTGTACGCGGGGATGATACGCTTTTACAGTAATGACGGTATCTTTATTTGTGTATAGAGAAAGCAGGGGTAACTGTAACGCCTGTCCGTTTTCAACATGTTCATAGGAAATTGATATTTCGGAACCGGGTATTTTATTTAACCTTTCTCTGCTTTTTGTAACCAACGATTTTATAGTATCAGAATTTTCAATTGCAAATAGAAGCAGAGAATATGCGGCGGTAAACTGACCTTTTGCGCGTCGCTCAATATTGTGCATCGAATCAAAGCCGTTTTTCCCTTCAATAATAAAACCAAGTGAACCAAGCAGACCGAGCCCTTGTCTTCCGTCATTTATATCTGTCGTGCTATACCGAAGTCGTTCAATTTCCGGTGGACCGCCAACTATGTATTCATGAAAACTATACCCGCTTGCCTCTATTTTTTCTTTAAGGTATGGCAATGCCCGTTCTTTTGAAAAATTTATCAACGCAATTTCAATGTTAGGATTAGTAAGACAACCTACCTGTTCATCAAAATCCTTCCTGTAACCGTATTTTATCCAACTTTCCGAGTATGGTGAATATTCGTGAACATCAACATTAACATCCGGCATAAATTCATTGTACAGACGGTGGAGCATTAATGTCTCGTTTTCAGTGAGTATGAGGTGATTGCGGTTTAGGTCAACTTTATTCTCATTCCTGCGTCTGTGAACTTCAGCACCATCGGGATTTACCTGAGGCACAATAAGTATATCTGCCTTTGCTAAAACTGAATCTTTTCTGTTGGTAAGAATATGTTTTATCAATAACAGCATTCCTTCTTTGCCTGAAGGTTCATCTCCATGCTGTTGTGCGAAAAACATAATCTTAATTTTCTTTTTTACATCTTTTTCATTGCTGCGGAGATATACATACGGAATTTTCCTTCCCAGGGTTGTAGTATCTACCATTCTTATGGTAATATCGGGAAATTTATCCTGCAAACCTTTCAACCACGATACCAGCTCGGCATTTGAGGTGAGTTTTGTAAACCCGTTCATCTCAAGAGGGGTTTGCAGGTTTTGGGCAAGCGTCAGGTTAATTGATAGTAAAACCAAAACAAGTATTTGTCTCATTTCAGATAGAGTAATTTATGACTAAGGGTTTGTGATTTTGTTCTGCAAAAAATATAGTACGAGCCTGATGGTAAGTTTTTCTTAAAGAATGTATCAAGATCAAATGTATGGTTACCGGATGTAAGTACTCCCCTATAAATTTCAGTTATCTTTCTTCCCAGAATATCAAAAACAGAGATCTGCATTTCCTGTTCATTTTTCACATCCAAAAAAAGTTTTGCTGTTGAATTAAAGGGATTAGGATAGCTACTGATCCGAAAATCATCCTTATGAATGTTGTTTTTTCCTTCATTCACGGAAGAAGGTTCTCCAAAGGAACCGGAATTAAAAAAGTATTTCTGATTTGGATAAGAGGAGACCGAATAACGAAGATTCGTAATGGCAATTACCTGTCGTGTCCCTGTGCTCCCCGAAGCCCTGTACACAGACGAATCTATGTAAGAACTTTGACTTGCATTCAGGTATAAAACAGGTGTTGTTCCCGACCATTCTGCTGAAAAATCTTCCGGTTTTATTCGGAGGACTGAGTTACCGTCAAGTACTACCCCTATACGCCGTCTGTTTATCATTATACCCCAAAGAACCGATGACATTTTGTTTTCATAATAATCCGAACTTTCAAATGTTGCCGGTTCAAAAATCATATCCGTAAATAAATCAGTACCCCTGTTGTTCGTCATCTTTCCACGATAAGCGGCATATTTATCAGTATAAAGCCCGTCAATATAATTGCTTCCCGAGATTTTGCCTGATTTACCGAAGAAGAAAACCGGCTTTCCTTCTTGTAATCCCTGCCAAAAAGACATGCCTGCGGGAGTAAGGCTATCTCTGATAAATGAAAGTACCTTCAAAGAATCTCCCGCAAAAATAAATGCTTTTGCCCGCACAATACTGTTAACCACAGATGTATCGCTTAATGCGGCAGTAGATAAACCTACAACCGTATAAGGTATATTTAGCTCTGCAAGCTTTGTAGTTACCGGTGATAGTATATTAATATAGCCCGGATGTGAGAACACTGCAACCGGCGATGAATTAAGTGTTGAAAGAAAATCAGTAAAATACGGTACTGTTGCCTGACTGAGTGAGGTTGTTCCTGTCAGCCACAAATTTGTAACCGGAGCACCAAATATCGCAGAAGGATGAAATACTTTTGCCGAAGGTGGTACAATTACTGTTTTCGTAGAAAAATCATATTTCCAACCCGCAGTTAACTGATCACATCTCAGCGATTCAATAAAATACTTTCCGGCAATTCCATTATAGAATTTTGTAGAAGGATCTATCATAAAAATGCTAACCGCTCCACTCCCCATAACCTCTCCAATACCATCAGGAGAGATACAAATTGCCGTTCTGTCGTCAACCCCTACCCCTGTTAATTTCATCCCTGATGTAACAAAACGATTAAACAACATTGCAACTAATCGTGCATGTCGGGCCCGTTCAATAAAATGAGTATCAAAGATTACCCCCGGCAGAAAATTCAGAAATGCATCTTCGAACTGCATCAGAGATGTAAATGGATTTTTTAATGCATCTGCCGGATAAACAGAGCCGTTCTTTGCACTGAAATCTACCGCTCCAAGAACAGCCGCGCCTGCACTTGTTCCACTGATAACTCCACCGTTATTGAATACTGAATTAATTGCAGTATCGGCTTTAGTGCCTTTCCAGAGGCGAATGTAATCCCACTGATCGCCGCCTTTAAGAAATACAGCTTTTGCCTGTAAAATTTTTTCACAAAGAACAGGATTATTTGCATCGGAAACAGACGCTATTTTCACATTATATGCAGTATCGGCGCCAAGCCACATAAAATAATCCGGTAACCATGAAGTTGCATCAGCATCGGAGATAATCGCAACAGCTCCGCTATCCGATTTTTGCACTATCCACCGATACGGTGCATCGCTCCAGTCATTATAATTTTCACTTCCGCCGCCGACTGCACATATATAGCCCTGGCTATAACTTTCGCCGGCAACAAAAATAGTCAGTAATACTAACCAGATCAAAAGCTTATGCCCAGCGAAATCCGGTGAACTGCAGGTAGTATATCGTACGCAGAATAACTATAATCGAACGAGGTAAGGTTTCCTCCAAGAGGAATATTAGCTCCAACACCAAATGTCAGTCCCTGATCATCGTAATTATATTTATATCCTCCGCGAACAAAGAACCGATCGAACACTGCGGCTTCAACACCTGCATGAGCACGCTCACTATTGTCATTTGGATGAGAAACATCCAACGCTCCTCTCAGTTTAAGAAAATCATATTGCAGAATATCGAAACCAATGCCAACCTGAAAATGCAGAGGGAGGGAATATTCCTCAGTTGTTAAACGGCTGGGTATCAAACGGCTTATGGGATAATTATCATCTTTACGATAAGTAAAATCAAGGTCAGGACCGTCGAACCTGAGATTCTGGCCAAAGTTTGTCATACTCATAGCAATAACCATATTCTGGAAATCGAGATGATATTGTGTGCCAATATCAAAAGCAATGCCTCCGGCGGATTCATTCCATATACTTTGTGAAATATACTTTGCTGTAAGTCCTACACTGAAACGGTCAGTAAGATTCCGTGCATAGGAAATTCCTATTGCTACATCAGAGGCATCAAAGAATCTGCCTGTACCCTCAGGCTGTGTCTCTGTAGTTATCTCCATTCTTTCTGTAGAGAAAGTGATGAGGCTTAAGGCGAAAGTACCGCTCTCGCCCAGATTATACGCAAAAGCAAATGCGCTGAAATCAAATAAATCAAACCAGTTTGCATACGAAAAATGCGCCTGCATATTACCCACCTTAACAATTCCTGCGGGATTAGTAAAAACTGCCGAGGCATCGTCCGATAGGCCTGTGAATGCGCCCGCCATAGCTTCGCTTCTGGCACTAACCGGAATTTGGAGAAACTGCGCGCCGCTGGTTCCCAGATTGGGATTTTGTGCATACCCCACAATTACCAGAGCGATGGAAACAAATAATAGACAAATCTTTTTCATTTTTTTGCTCCTTATTTAATCACCGCAAACCGGTCTTTATAATCAATGTCCTTAGATTTAACCACGAAAATATACATCCCCGGGGCAATCTCGCGTCCACTTTCGCTTCTCAGGTCCCAACTCTCTGTACCTGATACCGAATTGTGATGAATTGTCTTTACAAGATCTGCATCTACTGTTAAAATGTATATTGTGCATTCAGGCGGCAAATTGGTAAACTGAATCTGACGCAGTGGTTCCTGACGAAGTTCTCCAAATTCCGGTTCGTATAGCGACCCGACAATGTATGGATTAGGTACCACTTTTATTTTTTTCTGCTCCTGTTTTATTTTTTCACTGCTGATAACTCCGGGGTTTATTGTAAATCCATACTTGTCTTTAAGACTTGGTAAAACTGGTTTCACCGTTTCAAGCGAGAAAATATTACCGGGTGATGGCGGGTTTGCAGAATTGAATTTAACCACTCCCTTAATTCCGTTAAATATTACAGACCCAAGATTATAAACAGTATCTACTGTGGTTTCTATGGTATCTCTCTTTATTGTAAGACTAATAAACCCTTCACCGGCAGAGTTTACCCCTTTTGATTTTACCGAAATCAGATATAGCGCTGTGAGAACAGCAGTTTCGTCATTAACTGAGAATTCTATTTCCAGATTATCGGTACCACCGACTCTCGAAACACTTTTAATTATTTCAGGGGGTACAAGTCTTAATAGTACCCCGTCGGGAGTTGATTGTTCCTGTTCAAGATCCATAGGTCTGGCTTTTACTAATGTATCGGTATTGTTTCTTACGACATTCATAGCAAAATTAATAGTCAGACGATCGTTTTTAACAGGCAGAGAATCAGCAGGAGCAGAAGGATTCGGATCCCAAAGACGGAATTCAATTCCCGGAATAGTTCCACCGTTTGCTGAATAACGAACTCCGGGGAATGCACGAGGAATATATGTATTGTCTTCTTTCAGTACATCGCCGGTGGTTAAATCAACAATATCAAAAATCCTGTCTGTTTTAAATATTATCCCGTATGAATGCGGTAAGCACTTCGCGGAATCGACTACGGTAACGGTTACGCCGGTTCGTAATTTTCCCATTTCGGTGCGTGTCGCATAACTGAAGTATAAATTATAAGAGTTATTAGCCAGAGCTTCGTTATCGATTGGTTCAACACTTAACACATAATTCGAAGCGCCACTGCCAAGATGCACCACACTTCCTCCGGAAACCGGTGTCCTTCCCAATGCATTAGAGACCGGTATTGCCGCATTCAGATTGGGAGCATCAGGGCCTGAGCCTTTAGGACTTTCAAGACTTTCGAGAAATTCATCTCCACGATCATAGGCGGTAACTGCATACCAATATTCAATACCATTAGTCAGTTTTGTATCTGTGTATGTGTACTGAAGTCCGCGATCTAAGCCAATATCATTTACCTTATCAAAATCAGCAAGAAGTTTCCAGGTTACTCCTTTATCCATACTTCGGTAAACCCGGTATCCTTCAAAATCATATTCGCCGGAAAAAACATCTTTGGAACTCTCCGCAACATCATTCCAATAGAGTACGACCTCTTTATCACCGGAAAATGTGTACAAGGTAGGTGTTGCAGGGGGCTTACTGACTTCGAAATTAAACTGAACAACTTTAAATGCCTGATCGAGGCTATAGAATAAATCGTTTTTATCTTCACCAGCAATAATTGCAGTAATAAATACTAATGTATCCCCTGCATTCAGAGTATATGGACCGGATGAAAGATTGGCAATCAGGTCAAGTCCGGTTGAGGGAATCGTTGCTGTATCGTCAAAATGGATATTCGGGTTAGCGCCAAGATGGAAAAATTTTGGTCCGAGCGTTGAGTTATACAGTGACTGACTGCTTGACATTATTCCATACTGAATGGTATCAATATCACGATCATCATCATACAAATTGTAATGCATATCAGTAATTCCCAACTGACTTCCATTTACCGAAGGGGTTGAGATAAAGGCAACACCCATCATTCCCGTTTTGCCATCGGGCCACTCACCGGAGTAATTATCAGAATCATAAAAGTACACAAAGTTTTTCTCGCGTATATATCCCAGCCTGTCATCGTTATACTCGGGATTGCCTCCGCTAATATTCCCTACATCAATATCGGTATAAAGATTAAAATACACGCCGGAGTAATTGTTTGTACTCTTATTAATTATACTATACTTGAAGAAAAGAATATTTTGCGCAAACTTAACACCATACGCATACCCTGCCTGATGCATTTCTATATTAAGAACTTTTATTGTGTTATTACTATCGTTATAAACACAATAACTATCCTGATCGGAAAATATTTTCGGATTGCCTGAAGCATCTTTTACAGGCCAGCCATTAACCGGATGCCATGATGCTGTTTTATCGCTGAAAGCAATTTGCGAGAGTTCAGGATTCTGATATCCACCTACAGCCTCCCATTCTTCATTATCGGTATATCTTCCCTGAATAACATTCCCCGGAATTCCCACCATCGGATTAATTCTGTAAATATAGTGATTGCCGCTGTTGATGGGAAACTCACCTGAAGGACCCTGTGTAATACGACGGGGATATAATTTGCCTCTGTTTTCAAAGAAAAGACCTAGGTTACCGGCATTATGTGTTCCACCAGCTCTGTCGCGAATAGAAAATACTTTGGAAAGATCTACAGGTTCATCTTTATCTCTGCCAACCTGACTAAATAATGTAGCAGTTAAAATAAACGACAATAACAAAAATAATTTCTTCATAGTTGTTTTACCTGCCCGATTAATTAAATCTGAATGTTATACCAAGTCGGAGAGAACGCGGTGGACCATAATTTGATGGATCGCGCATCCACTCAACCGAGTGTCCGCCCTCGAATGTAAAATCAGGCTCTCCCGTATCCCGGTAAACATAGAGGACATCCCTGTGATCGGTAATATTAAGCGCCTCAGCAAAAACACGAAGGCTCATAGGACCATTAATCTCAAACTCTTTTCCTACTCGTAAATCAATGGAATATGTTGGCGGCTGTCGTAACGAATTCTTTATGACAAACCCGATATCCCTTCCTCCCGGTGTGTACGGAGAACCTGATGAAGCACGCATTAAGAGACTAATATCCATGTTTTCAAAGGCTTTATATCCGAATATTTCAGGTCCTTCGTCTTCTGCAATAAGATAGGATAACGAAGCATTAAATACATGAGTCCGGTCGAAATTAAGGTAATAGAGTTGAGTTGATTCCTGCGTTCCGGGATATTGTTCCGTTTCCGATGAAGCGCTTCCTTTTGCTACTGAATAAGTATATGTTAATCCCCCGGAGAGCTCTGAACTAAGGCGTCCATCCAGTGTTACTTCAAGACCGCGGATGTTTGCATAATCTTCATTGACATACAGCGTATATCCCGTGTAGCGCCCTTCAACATAAGGGAAGAGATACCGTGTACCTATGAGACCGGTTATATCGCGATAATATGCAGTTACATTCATAACTGAATTATCACCAAGTTGATGCGAAATGCCAACTTCGTAGGAAATGGTTCTTTGTGCATCAAGGCTCGGCTGACCAAATATCGGCTCACGCACACTCAGGTCATATTGTTTATTTTCAAATAAGTACTGAAAATCCGGGTTCTGGAAAAAATGACCGTATGAAAAGCGAAGTTTCGTTTTTTCCGAAATAGGATGAGCAATACCAATTCGAGGAGAAAACTGAGAGCGCGGTTTTACTTTAACTTCTGATTTAGGCTCTAAGGGGTTTTCTCTGAACAAAACATTTGCATTTACATAATCGAACCGAAGTCCGATATTGATAATCAGATACGGAAGCTCAATTTTATCCTGCACATAACCGGCAAATTCAAATGGCTGTGTCTCGTAATCATCAATATATGGATTATCCCTTTTGGGGTCAAAGATGCTGAAAAGATTTAACCAGTGCTTCTTGTATGCAAAACCGAATTTCACCTCATTAATACCATCTACCTGCCAGACCGCATCGGCTTTAAAATCAGCGGTTGCGGTTCTGCTATCGGTTAATTGTAACGGATTCGCCAGTTTATAAAATTCAAATCCATTGCCTATATCGTCAAAATACTGAAACTGGCTTGATGCAAGATATTGCGATGTATCTTTATCAACTCCCGAGTAAAATCCCTGATTAAAATATGATACACGCACATCGTAGAAGAAATTATTCGCTACGGTGTGAGTCAAAGTTAGTGAGCTTTGCCAACTATCTGTTCTGCGTTTTGTGTATTGCTCGGGAATATAACGATACTCGTGACTGTAACTCTGCCTCTCTCCGTTATTTCCTCTGTTTGAAAATGTCAGTTTTGCGGTTGGTATTAGGGTAGTTGAAAGTTTTGTAAAAAATGTATAGTCTCTGTTATATCCAAAAGGAAGATAACTGCCCTGTTTGTCTATTTCGCCGGAAAGGAAATAATTGATATCAGGGGTAAAAAGTGGTCCGCTTATACTGCCGTTAACACGATTTTCACGAAGTTTTGCATAACGATCAATTCCAAATTCGCTCGTTCGTGCTTCAAGTTTTACCGAAAGTTTATCAGTACCATCTCTTGTTACAATATTTACCACACCGCTCAGGGCGTTTCCGTATTCTGCATTAAAAGTACCACTAAGGAGACTCATTTCCTGAATGGCGTCATTATTAATCTGTGTTGCAAGCCCGCCGAGCAGAGGGTCGCTGACATACATTCCATCAACCAGATATGCTACTTCATTCGAGCGGCCTCCGCGAATATGTAGTCCATCACCTGTTTTTACTACACCTGCCTGTAATGAAAGAAGTTCCGTAAAAGTAGCAACGGGAAGGGCTTCTATTTCATCACGATTTATAACTGAAATACTGCTTGTTACATCTTTTTGCACAAGCGGAGCTTCGGCAGTAATAACAATTTCATTAACCTGCATAGAGGCACTGCTTAATTCTATATCAAGCCTTGTTGTCTGGTCAACAATGATTACAACATCGTTAAACACTTTTGTTTCGTAACCAATATAACTAACTTTAGCCGAGTACTTACCCGGAGGAATGTTAAGAATAACATACTCGCCGGAAATACCGGTGGCGGTGCCCAGATTTGTCCCTTCAAGCTGGACTGTTGCTCCTGCAAGCGGTTCACCCGTCTGCGCGTCTTTAATTGTACCCGCAAGTTTTCCTGTTATTCCACCAAAGAGCATTGTAGCTGAAAACAGAAAAATGAAAAGTATCTGTTTCATTTTTCACTCCCGCTAATAAACTGGTTTTTATATTCCATGATTTCTTCTGTCTCCTTTAATATTTTCTCGGCCTGATTTCTTTTTTTTAAGGCACAGGATGTTGCTATTGCGTTAATAACTACGGAAATAGCCGCAAACGAATTTGTAAACAGCATATTTTCGCTTTTCACCGGTATTGTTGCCATTGAGTAAAATGATGCCGGCGCCGCATTTCGGTTAGTTATTGCAACCACATCAATTCCCCGTTCTTTTGCAAGTTTGGCGGCATCAACTGTTTCTTTTGAGTATGGCGGAAAGGAAAATACTATAAGAACATCCTTCTTTTTCATAAAAAGAATTTGTTCATGAAAAATTGCATAAGTATGTTTAAGAACACTTGCATCAACGCCCACCTGTGTAAGTTGATATGCCAGTATTTCTGATAACAGATATGATATCCCTAATCCCGCAGTAAAAACTCGTGATGCCGACAGAATGCGGTTTACTACCATGTCGAATGTTCTTCGATCCAATTGATTGAGAGTATCATTGATATTTGTTATATCGATATTTGCAACTTCAGTCAGCAGGTCTTCTTCAACTTTATGCTTTTCGAACAGTGGAAAAATTTCTTTATTATTTATTTGCGCCTGTAATGTTTCTGCTATACCGTCTCGTAATTCACTATATCCCTTGAATCCGGTTCTCTGCGCGAAACGAACTACCGATGCAACACTTGTTCCAAGATTTGCCGATACATCCTGAACGCTGAGAAATGGAATTTTATCAAAATTATCAATTATATAGTCCGCTATTTTTTTATGATTCTGCGGAAGAGATTTGTATTTCCCCCTGATTTTCTCTTTGATCTTAATATATCGTTCCATATACCTGCTTCCTGAAGAAGGAAATAGACCGCGTGCCGCAGAAATCATGCGGCACGGAATCTAAAAATGCAATCAGGTGTTATTTATTAAGAATCATTTTGCGTGAAATAGATGCAGAGCCTGAGGTTAATTTGTAAAAGTACACACCTCCTGAGAGATTCTCCGCAGTAAATCGTACGCTATGCTTACCGGCTTCGTAATACCCACTTGCAAGCGTCTGTATTTCATTACCAAGTATATCATATACTTTTAAGGTAATGAATCCGCTTTTAATCAGGTTAAAATCTATAATTGTTTCCGGATTAAACGGATTGGGATAGTTTTGTGAAAGATCGAACTTATCCGGATTTATAACAGATTTTTCGTTGATATCGGTAAGGGTGGAATATTTTGTTACTGCAAGAGCCATGTTCGAAACCATTTCAGCTTCGTCGTTACCAACTGCAATAGCAACCCACATTGTAGTAGAGTCGTTGGAATTTACACTAACCGGTGACTGAGAAAAGAAAAGAACTGCTCCGTCACCGCCTGTTTCAATAAGGGTATCTATTTGATTATATGCTAAATGGCTATAAAGTGTTGCATTTGTGTCGTTATATCCGGAGTACCAGTCGATAAACCGAATTGAGGTCATGGGTGCAGATACCAATTTATATCCGGTGTATGTTGAAGTCGGCAAACGGAAGATAGAAATAATTCCCGGACCTGATAAGTACTTAGCTGTTTCGAGACCATAGCTTCCATCAACCTGTGGAATAATCTCCATACCAAGCCGCTGTGAAAGCGCCGCAGATTCTCTGTTTATTACAGTGAATTTTACCAAAAGATATCCCTGATTTGTCCAGCCATAGACATTATGTTTTACTACCAGATCGGGTGAGGCTGTTGTGGTATCGTACGAATTATCAACCGAACCATACACTTCAAAATCGCTGATGGTAGGATTGGTAAGCGTTTTAAAAGTATCCAAAGTATTTGCCGAGAGCTTATAACTGAATACTCTCTCCGGAGATACTCCTGACAAAAACGATGATCTGTCTATTTGTCGTAAACCGGCAAGAGAATCTTTAAACACTCTCACCCTTCCATACTGACTCAGTGTTACCGCTATCTTTCCTGTCTGAAACGATTGGGCTGAGATTTCTGCCGCAAATAATGCAAGCATCAAAAGTGCAAGTGTTAGTAATCTACGATTCATTGAACCTCCTGTTGATTTATATTTTTTATGATTATGTCTAATGCCAGCCTATCAGATGGGGTGGTATCAGGAGCAGAAACCCCAAAATAAACAACAAAGCCATTAACGGCGTTACCCATTTTGCCCACACCTGCCATGGTACTTTTGCCATAGACAGCGCGCCCATAGTTACTGCCGAAGTTGGAATTATTATATTTGTGTATTCACCGAACTGAAAAGCAAGAATAGCCGTCTGTCTCGAAACCCCTGCAAGATCCGCTAACGGTGCCATAATTGGCATAGTAAGCGCCGCCTGACCGCTTCCAGAGTGTACAAAAAAGTTAATAATTGATTGTATTACAAACATTTTTTGCGATGCGAAGATCGGAGACGAGGATTCTATAAACGGCGAGAGCTGGAATAAAATGGTATCTATTATCTGTCCATCACGCGAAATGACCAATGTTGCCCGTGCAAGTGCAATAATAATTGCCGTTCCTACAAGGTCCTTTGCGCCTTCAATAAATGCAGACACAAGATTATCGGTTTTTAGTCCGCCAATGATTCCTACAAGCAATCCCATTACAAAAAACACTGCCGCGATTTCTTCTATAAACCAGTTGAGTTTAATGACACCAATGATAATCAGAATGAGCGAAGCCAGAAATGCAACAAGGACCAATTTATGCTTTAATGGAAATTGCTTTTCTTCATCAGCGAGAATGTGTATCGGCTCGTTCTCTCTTCTCTGTTTATCGAATTCATACATCGGGCTTTTTGTAGGATCTTTAGTAATTTTATTAACATACCAGATAAGAAAAAGCACTCCGATAAGATTTGATATAGACCAACAAAGTATTCTGTATTCTATGCCGGAAAATAGTGGAACTTCGGCAATGCCCTGTGCAATGCCAACATTAAACGGATTAAGGAATGCACTTGCAAATCCTATATGTGCTCCGACAAGCGGTATTGCAACTCCCACTATCGAATCGTAATTAAGTGCAAGACAAATAGGAACAATTATCAGTACAAAAGGAATTACTTCTTCGTTCATTCCAAATGTTGCACCGCCAAGCGAAAACAATGTAAAAAGAACAGGGAGAAAAATTGTACGCATAACGGGAGATGTGTGATGTGCTTTTGCAAGTCGTGTAATCAGCGAATTAATCGCATCAGTACGGGCGAGTATGTTAAATGCGCCTCCCACTATTAACACAAATCCTATTATGGTTCCTGCTTCCGCAAAACCTTTCAAAGGCGACATGAACAGTTCAATAAGACCCTGCGGTTCATTTTTAATATATTGGAAGGAATTTTGTACTACAACTTCTCTTCCGTTAAGTGTTGTCCGTTCATACCTTCCGCCCGGTATTATCCATGTAAATGCGGCTATAAGTACTAATATGGAAAAGATAAGAACATAAGTATTCGGCAGTTTAAGGCTGAATTCCTTTTTTCCGTTCGTCATTTAATAACTTTCCCTTTTTTCAGATCATATTTCTGTCCGTTAACAAGCGCATGTAAAACGATATTTTCAAACGAGAACCTGCCGTCACTTTTTGTTTTAATATTCTTCGCCTTTGTTGCGTCATAAATCAAAACCTGACTTTCACCAATTACTTCAAAAGTATCATCTTTAGTATAAATGATAGCCGTTGATTCATCTATTGCAACACCCCGCAGATGCGGATGTTCCAGTACCATTGAAATGAGGCGATTGTGCCTTTTTCTTCTTATAAAATGCTGATCGATTATTGCTGATTTAATAAAGCCAAAACCTTGTTTATATTCGACATTTCCTTTATCAATTGTCCAGAAAATAGTTGTAGTATCTTTGTTTATAAGTTCATTTCCTGTAATCATCACTTCGCTCATAACCGCCGCCCCTGCGCTTGTACCCCCGATGCAACCGCCATTGTTATAAATTTCTTTTATTCTTTCAAATAATTTTGTACCAAGCAATACTGCCGTGAGTTTTGATTGATCACCGCCTCCAAAAAACACACCTGTAACCCCCTCAAGTTTTGCAAAATTCGAGTCATCATCTGCGGTATTCTTATCAAATATCATCAGTTCAACATTTGTACAGCCCAATTCACGAAACTGCTCTACATGTTCCATTCCTGAAGGAATAATTTCCTCACTTGCCATTGGTAATACAACAATTTTTGCATCTTTACCGCCGCATAATTCAATATATCGGTTCATCATGTACGCCGGTCTTGGTCCGCCGCCAATAGCGAAAATGTGACCTTTTTTCTGCGGCAATACCACGGAAACGAAAATCAGTACAAGCAATAAGACTTTTTTCATATAACTTATTCCGTTATTAAACTGAGGGCAATTTTTACTGAAGCAAGAAGATCTTCCTGAAGAATGAATTCATCATTTGCATGAGGATTCTGTGCACCTATACCAATGTTTACTGTCTGTATTTTTCTTTCATTCAGCGAATTTGCATCGCTTCCGCCAAAAGAAATTATTGGTTCAGGAGTTAATCCTGCTTTTGTTATAGCTTCGGAAATATTTTTATAGACTTCACTTTCAGGTCTATGAGTATAGGGAACAAAATCGAATTTATCCTTATAGGTTAACTCTGCGCCTATTTTTTCGCACTCTTCAGAGAAAACTTTTCTGGTTTCGATGTTGAGTTCTTCGATTCTTGAGCGGTCAAAAGAGCGGATTTCTCCCTGAATCGAAACTGCATCCGGCACCACATTTACCGCAGTGCCACCGTTTATTATTCCAAAATTTCGGGTTGATTTCTCATCTATCCTCCCTGTTTGCAGGCGGCAAATACTATGAGCCGCAGCGGTAATTGCATTGATTCCTTTTTCCGGCGAAATACCTGAGTGAGAAGCTCTTCCTTTAATGTTAATATCGAGAAAAATAGCGCCGGGCGATGAGTATATGAATTTCCCCGGTCTGTAGGATGAATCGAACACAAAACCTCTCCTTATTCCTTCGGGTAATTCAATATTTCTTGAGCCATCGAGAGTAGTTTCCTCGCAGGTAGTAAATGCAACTGTAAAGTCTTTTAACTTCAGGTTATTTATAACAGCATACTCCAATGCAGAGAGTATTGTTGCAATGCCGGCACGGTCATCTGCGCCCAGAATAGTTGTACCGTCGCTTGAAATTTTTCCATCCTTTATTTGAACTTTAAGACCTTGTGTTGTTCTGGCAGTATCCATATGCGAAAGCAATACAAAATTGCCCCCGGTGCCAATCCTGCAAATAAGGTTGCCTGTATTACTTTTCGTTAGAGCGGCAGAGTTATCGGTATATGGATGGTAACCGAGAGAGCGGAGTTTTGCAGAGATAAATTCAGCAACAGGTTTTTCCTCTCCGGAAAGGGCATTAATTGAACACAGTTCTATAAAATTTTTGAGCACCGGTTCGTGAGATATCTGTAAAATATTATGCATGCAGAAAAGAAAGTGTAATAATTGTTACAGAAATAAGAAAAATAATTTGCTTTGTCAAGAGGAAAGTTTTCATTCTGGAAAATAATTTTGGGAGTATATTCAATCTTAGTTGAAATTTTATAGAAAAAGGCCCCCAAATGATTAAATTTATAATGTTAAACAAAAACAAATCAAAAAGGAGCCTTTATAAATGCAAGATAACAAGAAACCATCAGAATTCACTGTAGAAGAATTAGCACAACTACAGAAGACAAATCCCGATTTCTTTTTAGGAGAAGTCCTGGCAGAAACATTACG